>VGSJ01000015.1 GCA_016875015.1 Deltaproteobacteria bacterium
CCAAATGGTCTCGCCGTCCCAGGGCGCCGATGATCTGCTGCCGGACCTTGCCGCCCTCGCGGTAGGAGCGGACGATCTGCAGATATTCGTAAGCGCCGCCCCTGCCAACACTACGTTTATTCCGCACGAACATGTGTATAATATACAGATATTAAAAAGGATTGTCAAGTCTTTTTAGAGGCTTATGGATGCATGGGTTGGCACTACATTTCCGCCCTTCCCATCTATGCCACCTAACAATTTCAATGACTTATACCTATATCTGGGCTTACAACTGTCGAAAATGAGTCAAAGGGAACACGGTATTAATCGTAGAGAGCTCTGCGGAGTTCATCTCTCCTGTCATTCTGAGGGAGTGGAGCGACCGAAGAAGCTCATAAATTACGAGATGCTTCGCTTTGCTCAGCATGACAAAAAGGCAAAATGCCCTGCCGGAACCCCCTCTCGGCGCCTGGCTGGGCTGCCCAAATCTTGCAGTGGACGTCTTCCAGGAAAAAATGTATAATAATTAATTGAGGTTGAATTAAGAATAAACCTGGAACCAGCGTTTCTGATTAATATGCCCAACATCCGCAACTTCAGCATCATCGCCCATATCGACCACGGCAAGTCCACCCTGGCGGACCGCCTCATCCAGTGGACCGGCATGGTGGAGGACCGCCAGTTCCGGGACCAGATCCTGGACACCATGGATCTCGAACGGGAGCGGGGCATCACCATCAAGAGCAACACCATCAGCCTCCCCTATACCGCCGATGACGGCCAGGAATACGAGCTCAACCTCATCGACACGCCGGGCCACGTGGATTTCACCTACGAGGTCTCCCGGGCGTTGGCCTCCTGTGAGGGGGTGCTGCTGTTGGTGGACGCCTCCCAGGGAGTGGAGGCCCAGACCGTGGCCAACCTCTATCTGGCCATGGAGCACGATCTCACCATCATCCCGGTGATCAACAAGATCGACCTGCCCGCGGCGGACGTGGACGGGGTCAAGGAGCAGATCGAGCGCGAGCTGGGCCTGGATTCGGACCACGTCATCCTGTGCTCCGCCAAGGAGGGCATCGGCATCGACGAAGTTCTGGAAGCCATCGTCGCCCGGATCCCGCCCCCCAAAGGCAGCGCCCAGGAACCCCTCTCGGGCCTCATCTTTGACGCCCACTACGATTCCTTCAGGGGGACTGTGGTCTCCTGCCGCATCTTTGACGGCCAGGTTAAGCCCGGGGATATCATCCGCCTGATGTACAACCACACGGTTCACAAGGTGGAAGAGACGGGCGTCTTCCGGCTGACCCGGGAACCCAGGAAAGAGATCAGCGCCGGCATGGTGGGCTACCTCATCGCCGGGATTAAGACGGTGGGCGACACCCGCATCGGCGACACCGTCACCCTGGAGGCCCGCCCCGCGGCCACCCCGCTCCCCGGCTTCAAGGAAGTCAAGCCCGTGGTCTTCGCCTCCATCTACCCGGTGGGGAACGACGATTACCAGGATCTGGCCGACTCCCTGGAAAAGTACAAGCTCAACGACGCCGCCCTGGTTTACCAGAAGGACTCCTCCGCCGCCCTGGGCCAGGGCTTCCGCTGCGGCTTCCTGGGGCTTCTGCACCTGGAGATCGTCCAGGAGCGTCTGGAGCGGGAGTACAACCAGTCCATCATCATGACCGTGCCCGGGGTCCGGTACCGCTTCACCCTGGTGGACGGCAAGGTCGTCACCGTGGACAACCCCCTGTTCTACCCCGACCCCAGCAGCATCAAACTTGAGGAGGAGCCGTTTATCCGCACGTCCATCCTCATCCCCGAGCGTTTCGTGGGCGCGGTGATGAAGCTCTGCCTGGAGCGCCGGGGCGTCAACTCCAGGTTCAACTACCCCTCGCCGGGCCGGGTGGAAATCAACTTCGACATGCCCCTGGCCGAAGTCATCATCGACTTCTACGACCGCCTCAAGACCATCACCCAGGGCTACGGCTCTTTTGACTATGAACTGCTGGACTACCGGGCGACCAGCCTATTGAAGCTGGACATCCTGGTGAACGGCGAGAAGCTGGACGCGCTCAGCATGATCGTCCACCGAGACCGGGCCCGGGAGTGGGGCGTCAGGGTGTGCGACCGCCTCAAGGATGAAATCCCCAAACAGCAGTTCAAAATCGCCATCCAGGGAGCCGTGGGCGGCCAGATCATCTCCCGCTCCACCATCAGCGCCTTTCGCAAAGACGTCACCGCCAAGTGCTACGGCGGCGACATCACCCGGAAGCGCAAACTCCTGGAAAAACAGCGGGCCGGCAAAAAGCGCATGAAGATGGTGGGCGCGGTCCAAATCCCCCAAAGCGCCTTTGTGGCGGTGCTGAAAACGGAGAATGAATAGGGGTTAGGGGCAATACGGTTCACTTAAGGCAAAGAAAAATTTTTTGTCATGCTGAGCGAAGCGCAGCATCTCGTATTTAAGAGATTCTTCGGTCGCTCCACTCCCTCAGAATGACAGGAGAGATGATCTACGCAGAGCTCTCTACGATTAAGTGAACAGCATTGGGGTTAGGGGTCAGGGGTTAGTTAGGGGAATTTAGATGCGTTCAGGAAGAAAGAACCTTCTGACTAAACAAATCGGTGAGTATCTGGTTGCAGCCGAATTAGGTCGTAAAGGATTGATTGCAACGACATTTACTGGAAATGTACCTGATTTTGATATCTTAGCAACTAATGAAACGTTTAAAACAATTCCAATACAAGTTAAAACGATATGGGGACCTAGGGGCGCATGGCAATTGGACGCTGAAAACTTTATAAATATAGATATTACAAATGGCTTTCAAAAAGTTATTGGTAAAAAAGGCCTTTCTAATCCTGATCTGATTTGTATTTTTGTAAGACTCACTTCGCAAGGCGATGATGAGTTTTACATATTTCGATTGAGCGATTTACAAGAGAGTATTGTAGATCATTATAGTCAAAATCTAGAAAAGCATGGGGGAAAGCGCCCAAGGAATGAGAACTCAACTCACATTAGTATAAATCCAGAATATTTGAAAAGATTCGAAGGTAATTGGGGAATAATATTGAATCAGAAATCAACCACTTAACATAATTTGTTTATTAAAAGTTCAATGGAATCTAAGCAGAGACCACATCATCGCCGTTTGACTCGTTTACAAGAATATGATTACTCTCAACCTGGCGCATATTTCGTTACAGTATGCACTAAAAACCGGTCCTGTTTATTCGGAGAAATCGACAATGACAACATGAGGTTGAGTTCGTATGGTGAGATCATACGGTTATCTTGGTTCGACTTGCCACAGCATTATACAAATGTAGAATTGGATGCCTTTGTGATAATGCCCAATCATATCCACGGCATCATCTTCCTGATCGATGTAGGGGCGGGTTTGAAACCCGCCCCTACAGTTCCCGCTCGCCATTGCCATCCATTGCCTGAAATTGTCAGGGTATTTAAGACCTTCTCCTCCCGAAAAATCAACGAACTTCGCAATATGTCTGGCACCGCTCTGTGGCAGCGTAATTATTACGAGCACGTCATTCGCAGAGACGAATCCCTGGAGAAGATAAGAGAATACATCGAAACTAATCCGTTGCGTTGGGCGCTGGATAAGGAAAATCCAGTCAACCGAAAATAGAATGTCCTGCGCTAATTATCCCGGCCTTTACGTTCACATCCCCTTCTGCAAATCCAAGTGCCCCTACTGCGATTTTTACTCCATAACCACGACTGACCAAATCGGGGCCTTCCTATCGGCCCTGGACGCCGAGGCCCGGCTCTACCGTGACCAATTCCCCGCCTTCGACTCCCTCTTTCTGGGGGGCGGGACGCCGTCGTGGCTCGGCGAGGCGCACCTGACCGGGCTTATGAAAAACCTGCGGCGGCATTTTACTTTTGCCACCGACAGTGAAATCACCCTCGAAGCCAACCCCGACGACCTCACCGCGGACAAGCTGGCGCTCTTGCGCGACCTGGGCATTAATCGCCTGAGCCTGGGGGTCCAGTCCTTTGACGAGGCGGAGCTGCGGTTTCTGGGGAGGAGGCATACGGCCCGGCAGACGAAGGCGGCACTCCTCCTCATCCGGGCCGCGGGTTTCACCAACCTGGGGCTGGACCTGATGTACGGGCTGCCGGGGCAAACCCTCGACGCCTGGATCAATACCCTTAAAACCGCTCTGAGCTTCGCCCCGGAACACCTCTCCTGTTACCAACTCACCGTGGCCGATGCAACCCCGCTGGGCCGGAGGGTGGCCGCGGGGCAGGTGGGGCTTCCGGACGAAGAAACCCAGCGGGAATTTTTTCTCCTCACCGCAAACTTCCTCACGGCGCGAGGCTATCTCCACTATGAAGTGGCCAATTTCGCCCGGGAAGAAAAATATGTCTGCCGCCACAACGTGAAGTACTGGACCCGGACCCCCTACCTGGGGCTGGGCCCGGCGGCGCACTCTTTTCAGGCCGGGCGGCGCTGGTGGAATTTTTCGTCCGTGGGGGACTATTGCTCGTCTTTGGACGCGGGCCAGCCCCCGGTGGCGGGGGAAGAATCCCTCACCCCGGCCCGAATCCGCCTGGAGACCCTCTATCTGGGGTTCCGTACCCGTGAGGGCGTCAGTCTCGGGACCATCCGGGAGCAGCCGGACGGGAACGCCATTGTCGCTATGCTTACCCAGGCGGGCCTGGTCCGGCTGGACCACGACCGGGTCATCGCCACTGCGGACGGCCTGGTGGTGGCCGACCGCCTGCCCCTCTGGTTTGCGGACGAGACGGGCGCTTAGGGCCAGGCGAAACTTAAAGCTATTTCATACTGAGTTGCGCTCAAAAGGCTATTTTCTGTAGCCGCAGGCTTTTACCGTGAAAACGTCAAATCCCCCTAAATCCCCCTTTGCTAAAGGGGGACTTTAATGCCCCCCTTTGAAAAAGGGGGGTAGGGGGGATTTTCATTCCCGGCGGGTGAGACACCTGTGGTTCATGGGCGTTTAGCCTGCGCCGGCACAGGCTGGAAAGCCTGTGCTACTGAACTTGAGTTTCTGGTTTTTTCAACAAGATTTAGCCTGTATCATGATGATTTTACAAAGTAATTAGGTCATTTTTTCAGTTTGGTTGCGGCCATAGGCCGCGATGTGCCACCCCTTGACGGCAATCTGGTATCAAAACCGTATTGGTGGGGCGGCCGTCCCTGGCCGCCTTGAGGTGGCGGGCCCGAAGGCCCGCCCCGCCGGATTATTTTGATATTAACTGAAGCCTTTTCTTTATATCCCCCCTGGAATCCGGCCCCGCCGGTCCCACCCATAATTTTCATGACCTCGAACAGCTATGACTTGACAATTTTGAAATAACATTTATCTTAACTCCCAAGCATGGGTTGGGGTAACCTGCCCCACAGGAGGGGTTGTCCGACCTCCCTCCTCCGCCGGATCATCAGGGGCGCTCGCTCCCCTGGCGTTTGGGTCGCCGTGCCGCCCCGCACGCACGGTCGTCATGGATACCCTTTGCAGGGCTTGATGTTGGCCCCTCCTTCCAGCCGCAGGTGAGTATGAGCCTTTCCAAGAAAAAAACCCTGGTCTATGTTCTGATTGCGGGTGCAATCGCGGCGGTTCTGGGGATATTGGCGGCTTTTGGACCGCCGGGCCTCTATGCCAAATCCGAGAGCCCGGAGTTTTGCGGCAGTTGCCACGTGATGGAATCCCGGTATGAAGCCTGGTTCCACGCCGGCGCGCACCGGCGCATAAAGTGCGTGGACTGCCACCTGCCCAATGACACTTCTCTCAACCACGCGCTGTGGAAAGTCCTGGACGGCGGGAAGGAGTTTCTGGTCTTCCACACCGGCCGGGTTGCCGAGGATATTCGCCTTTCACCTCATGGCGCCAAGGTGCTTAAGGAAAACTGCCTGAGGTGCCATACCGAGACCATGGCCCGGGTCAACGAAGACCGCAACTGTTGGGAGTGCCACCGCCGCCTGGGCCACAAGCAGACCGGCGCCATGGCCACTCTCCCGTAATCTTGAGGCAAGGAAGGGACAGGGTTATGAAAGCGAACAGGAAGCTCATGATGCTTGGGGTGGTGGTGGTGCTGGGAGGCGCACTGCTTTTCCTGACCTGCGCGCCCCCAAAACCGGAGCCCGTGAAGACCGGGACCATCGCCGACGGGGAGATGGACCCCGCCAAGTGGGGCCAGGTCTATCCCCTGGAGTACGATCAATGGAAGAAGACCGCGGACCCCAAGCCCGTGGGGAAAAGCAAGTACAAAAAGGGCTTTGACGCGGACAAAGTCATCTATGACAAGTTGAGCGAGTACCCTTACCTGGCCTTGCTCTACCATGGCTGGGGCTTCGGCATCGAGTACAACGAGTCCCGGGGCCACCACTACATGGTCATCGACCAGTTGGAGATCGATCCCTCCAGGGTGGGGGCCGGCGGCGTTTGCCTCTCCTGCAAGTCCCCCTATGCCGCCAAGCTGGAAAAGGAGTTGGGGCCAGAGTACTTCAAGATGAAGTACATCGACGCCCACGCCAAGATCCCCAAGGAGTTCCAGGAACTGGGGGTGGCCTGCATCGAGTGCCACGACAACAAGACCATGGGGCTCAAGCTGTACCACCCCGCGGCCCTGGAGTCCTTCAAGTTCATCGGCCAGGACCCGGCCAAGATGACCCGCCAGGAACTGCGCTCCGCGACGTGCGGCCAGTGCCATGTGACCTATATCATCCCCCGGGACAAGGACATGAAGTCCATGGCCCTTTTCTTCCCCTGGCAGGGGAGCAAGCCCAATGACATCTCCATCGAGAACATCATCAAGGTCATCAAGAAAGACCCCAGCGTGTATCAGAGCGAGTGGGGCACCGGGGAATGGGTGCAGAAGGTCACGGGCTACAAGGTGGCCTTCATCCGCCACCCCGAATATGAGTTCTACACCCGGAACAGCACCCACTGGAACGCCGGGGTGGCCTGCGCCGACTGCCACATGCCCTATATCAAGGTGGGGGCCAACAAGATTTCGGACCACGACGTCACCAGCCCCTTCAAGACGGACATGAAGGCCTGTCAGCAGTGTCACACCGAGAGCCCGGAGTGGCTCAAGAACCAGGTCACCATCATTCAGGACCGCACCGTGTCCCTGATGTTCCGGTCCGGCTATGCCACCGCGGTGGCGGCCAAACTCATTGAGATGGTCCACCAGGTCCAGAAGGACGGGAAGCCCATCGACCAGAAGCTCTATGACCAGGCCAAGGACCTGTACCTGGAAGCCCTCTACCGGGTCATCTACATCAACGCCGAAAACTCGGTGGGCTTCCACAACCCCAGCGAGGGCGGGCGCATCCTGGGGGACGCCACGGCCATGGCCGGCAAGTCCGAGGCTCTGTTGCGCCAGGCCCTCACCAAGGCGGGGGTGGAGGCGCCGGCCAATGTCAACCTGGAACTGGCCAAGTATCTGAACAAGCGTGGCAAGAAGCCCTTGGACTTCAAGCCCGAGCAGGAGTTTAAGGATCCCTTCGGCATCCAGGAGATGCTGACCCCCGCGGCCTCCCTGGGGATAGCCGCGGCGGCCCCGGCGGCTCCGGCAGCCTCGCCTGCCCCGGCCGCTCCCAAAGCTCCGGCGGCTCCTCCCGCGGACCCGAAAAAATAGTCCTCTACAAGGGGCGGGGTTGGACCCCGCCCCTCAATTGCCCCGGTCCTTCCTTGACCTGACTTGATTTTCCTGGTAAACGTTTTTCCCAAAGCCCCGTTTTTTGTGTTGCTCCTGCCAACCTGTTTTGAGGTGAAATATGAAGTTTTGGGTTACCATGTTCAGCATCACGTTGGTACTGGCGGCCAACCTGGCCATGGGCCAGAGCGGCGGAGACCTTGTGAAGCAGGGACAGGACATCTACGAGGAGAACTGCGCCGACTGCCACAGGTCCAATGGTGAGGGCCTGTGGGTCAAATTCCCGGCTTTGAAGGGAAACGCCTTGGTGACGGGCGATCCCAAGCCGGTGATTGCCACCGTCCTCAATGGCCTGAAGGGCAGCCTGGGCCAGATGCCCGCCTGGAAGGATACACTGGACGACCAGCAAATCGCCGCGTTGGTCACCTACATCCGCCAGGCCTGGTCCAACCGGGCCCCGGCCGTCACCCCGGCCATGGTGGCTGCCACGCGCCGCCAGTGATAGGTTTTTACGATAACCTCCCGCGGATCGCCCAAGGCAGTTCTTCATGGGCCTTTGGTCCACCCGTAAAGCATGAAAAGGTTGGTGGGGCTGGCCTCCGTGCCCGCCGCCCTTGGCGGCACAGCCTTTTCAGGCTGTGCACGACTAACCTGCTTCCTGGCACAGGCTGGAAAGCCTGTGCCACCCTTTGACGGCAATCTGGTATAATCACCACGATGCACCCCCGTCTGCCGCGATCATGCCTCGGTATTTTCCTGGCGCTGATGCTCCTGACGGCCATTCCGGCCTGCGGGGTCCGGCAGCTGGCCCAGGGGGAGATTCAGCCTCCGAAGGTGAGCTGGCAGGGCATCGCTCTGGGGCGTCCCACTCCCGGGGGCTGGCCCCTGGCCGTCATGCTCCTCCTGACCAATCCCAATTCCCAGTCCCTCAACCTGCAAGGCTACGATTATGAGCTGTGGCTGGAGGGGAAAAGCGTGGCCCAGGGCGCCAGCCAGGAACCGGTCAGCCTGCCCCCCCAGGGACAGACGGTGGCCAGGGTTCCCATCCTGGTAAAGCTGCCCGCGGTCTTGGGACTGCTCCCCCTGCTGATCCGGCCTGAGCCGCCGCCGCTCCACTACCAGGTCGCCGGCTATTTCCGCCTGGCCGAGGTGCTGGGCGGCCTGGTCCGGATACCGTTCCGCTTCCAGGGCCAGGTAACCCCCAAGGAAGGCTTGGAAGCGCTCCGCCCCTACCTGTCCCGGGAGGGCGATGGCCGCCAATAATTAATCATAAAGAACAGAATTTGAGTATGGGTTCTTGTTTTCCTGCCGCTTTCCTGGCTGAAGGTTAACCACGGACCCATACAAAAAAAGGAGGGAACATTAAACGTTTCGGAGTAGGCTTTGCGGTTGTGCTTTCCCTAAGTTTGATTCTGGCTTCCTTAATTGCCCCTTCCGGCGCCACCGCCGCGCCCTTCGTCTGCCCGGCGCGTTAAGGCTGGCGTCGGGCCGCAACCGTGCTCCGGCGCCTCCGAATCCGGGGGCGCCGGGATAAAGGGGTACTGCTAAGTGCTCAACCAACTGATATCGTCTCTAACGGACGGACTCCTCCTGGGGTTTGTGTATGGCGTGGCCGCCATGGGCCTGACCCTGATCTGGGGCGTGATGTCGGTCATCAATCTGGCCCACGGACCTGTCATCGCCCTGGGAATGTTCGGCGCCTACCTGCTGTTCACCCATCTGGGCGTGAACCCCTACCTGGCCATGGTCCCCGTGGCCGGGGCGGGCCTGATCGCGGGGCTGGTGATTTACGTCATCTCGGTGCACCGGGTGATTAACGCCCCGCATCTTTCCAGCCTGCTGTCCACCTTCGCAGTCAACATGATCATCATCGGGGTCGGCACCGCGGTCTTCACCACCTCCCCCCAAAACATTGACTACTCTTTAGGCTCCGTGGAGGTGGGCTTCCTCACCTTTCCTGCCAGCCGCCTGGTGGGGGCCTTTGGGGCCATTCTGGTGACGGCCTGCCTCTATCTCTTTCTCTACTTCACCTGGCCGGGGAAAGCCATCCGGGCGGTGGCCAATAACCGCATGGCCTCGGAACTGATGGGCATCCCGTCCTCCCAGGTGCTGGCCCTCAGTTTCGGTTTGGGCACCATGATGGCGGCGCCACCGGCATGTTTGTCAACTTTTCCGCGTATGAAAAGTACGGCGGCCCCGGCCCGGCCCGGGAGCTCAGCAAAAACGACGAGGTGCGCCGCACCTATCTGGGAATTTAGTTCAAAGTTCAAGGTTCAAAGTTAAAGAAAAACCTTGAACTTCGAACTTTGAACTTTGAACCTTTTCTTAAAGAGAGGTTGGTCATGCCGGTTAAGGATTGGATGAGCAAAGACTTGGTCACCATTGATGTTGACACTTCCATCATGAAGGCCTCCAAGGTCATGAAGCAAAATGATATTCAACCCGAGATTATGCCGTAGTCTTGGCCATAGCACTCGAAAAATGGTTTTGGGGAGCTTTCTGGCCGGGTAAAATCTCCCAAACGGCCTCTTTGCAAAGCTAATTTCTCTCTCAGGTGGCCACAAGAAAATTATTTTCGGTCCGGAGAAGGGAAATTACCTTTTTGAGCGCAGACTGGTATTATAAATCCGCTTGTTCCCGGCAACTCCGCGGTTAAAACCAGGAACGGTGGCTCCACAACTCCGCTTGCAGATCCTTCATCTCCGTCTGGCACAGCAGATACAAGGAGGCATTCTGGATGGCCAGGCCCCCCAGATAGGCCAGGGCGGTGACCAGTTTGATCTCCTCGGCGGTGAAATGCCGCACCGTCTTGCTGTAAAGCCGCAGCACCCCGATCACCTTCTCCTTGGTCTTGATGGGCACCGCCAGGATGGTGACAATCCCCTCTTCTTTGTTCATGGCGCGGTATTGCACCCGGCGGTCGGTGGCGGCGTCCAGAACGATCACCGGGGTGCCGTTTTTTATGGCCTGGGCGATGCTTTTCTGCGCGGACACCGGCCCCTTTTGCAGGTATTTTTTACTCAAGCCAAACGACGCCACCAATTCCAGGGTCTCCCCGGCCTCATTCAGGAGGCGGATGGAGGCGCCCTTGACTCCCACCAGGGACTTGGCCAGATCCGCGGTCATGGCGTGCAAGATCTCTTTTACCTCCAGGCTGCCGCTCAGGTTGACGGCCAGGTCGAAAAAAAGCTGGGTCTCGCGGTGCAGGTGGTCGATGAGACGGGCATGCTCCATGACCCCGCCCCCCTGTTGCGCCAATAAAGAGAGGAAGTCCTTTTCCTCCGGGGTAAAATCCTTGGGGGTGGCCGTAAACAGGCAAAAAACCCCGATGTTTTTGCCTTTGACCATCACCGGCGCCGCCAGGATGGAGGCGATGCCCTCGGCCTTCTTGGCGTCGGGATACGCCAGCGTTGGGTCAGTTGCGGCGTCCCGGGAATAAAAAAAGCCTTTCTCCAAGACCAGGGGGGCGAGCTTCTGAACCAGCATGGATTTTTTGGAACGGAAATAGCTCTCGGACAAGCCTTTATGGGCCACCGGCATCAGCTCCGGTTTGCCCGGCTCCATCAGATACAGGCACGCGGCCTTGCCCTCCAGGATCTCCATGGCGCTCGCGAAGATCATCTCCAGGAGTTCCCGGCGGTTGCGGGCGGTGCCGAAGGCCTGGCAGATCTCACATAACTTCTTGAAATAATCGGTTGTTCCCGGCATGATGACGCTCTTCCCTGGAGTTGCAATGAAACGCGTTTTAGTTTCGGCCTTCCCTCAGACGAACTCAGCCTTCCCTGGCCAGCAGCCAGGCAGCAATCTTGGGGATCGTCTCTTTCTGGAATCGGGAACTGACATAAATGCCCACATGTCCCGTATCCAGACAGACATTCTCGGTATCCCGGCTCCCCACCTTTCCCGCCAAGACTTCGCACGCCTCCGGCGGTACCAGGTGGTCGAACTGGCCATAGATATTCAACAGGGGCATGGTGACCCGCCGGAGATCTACGCGGCGCCCCCCCAAACTCAGCTTGCCTTGCACCAGGAGGTTTTCCTGGTACAAGTCCTTGATCACCTGCCGCACGGTCTCCCCCGGCACGTCCGGGCTGTCGAAGATCCATTTCTCCATCCGGATAAAGTTTTCCACAAAATTCTTGTCGTCCATATGTTCCAAAAACCCCAAATACTTATCCAAAAGGAGCCGGGGCGGATTGAGGAGGAGGAAGGCTGCGTTCACCAGGCTGCCGGGCAGGTTGCCAAAGGTATTCACCAGACGGTCGACGTCAATCTTCTGCAACCAGATGTGCAGCAGGCCCTTGGGGGTATTAAAGTGAGCGGGAGCTGCGGTCGCAATCAAGTTCCTGATCTTTTCCGGGTGGAGAGCCGCATAAATGACCGCGAAGGTTCCCCCCAGGCACACCCCCAGGAGATTCACCTTGGGGACCCCATGCCGGCGACGGATAAATTCTACGATGTCATCCAGATAGCCGTTGAGATGGTCGTCCAGGGTGAGAAACTGATCTCGGCGGGAAGGGGAACCCCATTCAATGAGATAGACTTCCACACCTTCCTTGAGGAGATTGTGCACCACGCTCCGGCCCGGCTGGAGGTCCAGCAAGGTTTCCCGGTTAAACAGGCTGTGCACCAGCAGCAGCGGAGTTTTGAGCCGGGCCGCGTCCGGCCGGTAATATTTCAGCCTGACCCGGTCTTCTTGATAGACCAGTTCATACGGGGTGGTCCCAATATCCGTGGCCAGGGGGCCGAGGAAAATATCCCTGGCTCTTTCCAGGCGGTGCTTGGCCGCTTCGGCGTCCGCCGCCAGCTTGGCCAGGATCAGGTCAACCGGGATTTTGGGCCGGTCCATCAACCTTCCTCCTGGGAAGGCTCGGTCGGGTCTAATTTTCTGGCCATCCGCTTCACACTTTTCTTCAGCAGGTAGATCTCCCGGTACAGATCATCCATTTCCCGGCGGGTGGGGAGACCCAGGGCGGCCATGGCCTCGGACAGCAGCTCCTGTTTGGCCCGGGTGAAATCTTCCAGGGCATGAAGGGTGTGGGTCAGGGTTCGGATATACTCCGCTGACTGGAAGATGGTCATGTAATGACCCTCCAGGATCTTCAGCCACCTCTTGTAGTATCCCTTGAAATCTTCCGGGAGGGGTCCCCCCCCGCCATTCACCCACTCGGTCCCCATGGCCCGGAGGGATTTTTTCACCGGCAGATAGAGCAGATCGATGAATTCGGCCATGGCGGCCTGAAATCGGTTGAATTTTTCCGTGGCCCGGTTGACCCGCTCCTGGGGGAGGCTGGTCAGGCACAGGTGCGGCAGGTTCAATAACCGGCGAAAGTCATGCTCAAAGATTTCATGGCAGGCTTTAAAAATATCCTGATCCAGGTGTTCATAACCGTGTTCCCCGGAAGGAGATCCATCCCCCTGCCAGCCCTTCAGCCACTGCTGGTGGAGCTGAAAATAACCTCCCCACCCTGCCTGGGCCATCTTCAAGATAATCTTCGGGGGGGCCTGAATACCCTGAAAAACCGCGGCTACCGTTCCCGGTTCCGTCAGCAGCGAAAAAAAAGCCTGCCATAAGTTCAAGGCTGCCGGCCAGGGATCAGCCGGCAGGGCGGTCTCCCGGGAGGCCTGGCCGCCGGACCGGCCGGCGCCGGCCAGACCGGGACCCATCTGGGCCATGGTGTCCCAAAAATCCATGGTCCACTTGATCCAGGCAGCCAGTAAGGGTTCTGACGCCGTCTGGCCGGAGTTTTCCTGATCCATGTTTGCCTCACTGCCCCCAACCGGGCGGCGCCACTACTTTTACCAGTTCGTAACCCAGAGTCAAGAGAAATATTTCACAAATTGTGTCATATTACCATAATCGAAACTGATTGGGCATACCTGGATGCCCCGGGCGTGATTTTTTTTGGCGGCGCAACATTGAACTGCCAGAAGGGGTAACCTCCCGCCGGGCCTGGGCGCTAACTCTCTCAGGCTATGGCGATTTCCACCACCTCTTGAAACCGCCTGACCAGGCAATATTTCTCCACCCGGATCTTGAGACGGCGCCGTCGGGCGGCCGGACAAAATCCTCCCGGGGGGGTGGGGCCGGGCGGCGCTCGCCAACCGGTTGGGTGGCTTGGGACAGGAGTTTGAGGTAAGGGGCGCCGGTGGCCTCCGCCAACCAGTTGTAGCCGGCGCCGCCTTTCCCGGGAAGCTCGATCCGGAGAATATTCCCGACCTTGAGGGCGATCTCCCGGCCAGCCTGGGCTTGGGTGACCGTGATCGTGGCGTCAGCCGCCAGGAGAGGTGATGATGAGAGCATCAAGCAGGTGAGCAGCAGCCGGGTCATTTGGGGTATCATGATTTTTGCCATGGGCTTCCTTCCTCCCGGCGGGTCCGCGACCCTTCCTTTGACGCCGCCTCATTTCGTCATCATTCTTGAAACTCCGTCCCAGTCCGGATCCGGTGGGCGCCTCCGGTAATCCTCGCAAATTTGCCGCAAGCGCTCCACGGCCGGATCGGGCCCGAACTCGGCCTCGAAGCCCGCCAACACCTCCAGGGCCTGGTGGAAATCACCTGACCGGTACTGGTTCCAGGCCTTTTCATACCGCCGGGCCGCAGCCAGCTTCACTGCCGGCACTTCCCCGGTTTCCCCCAGCAGTTCATAAATGTCGGTGGCCTGGGTCTTGCCGGCGACGATGATCCGGTCGAGGTGGCGCCAGACGTAGCCGTCCTCCGCGGTCTGCCGGGCGACGATATCCACTAACACGGTGGTACCGTAAACCTTGTTCAAGCTTTCCAGGCGGCTGGCCAGATTCACCGTGTCCCCCAGTACCGTGTAGGCCAGCCGGGTACGGGCCCCCATATTGCCCACCACCACCGGTCCGGTGGCCAGGCCGAAGCGGGTCGGGAGTTCCGGCAAGCCCTGGGCTCGCCAGGTTTGATTCAAGCCTTCCAAGGTGTCCCGGCACTCCAGCACGGCTTTAAGGGCCCGGTCTGTCTGGTCCGGCATCGGCGTCGGCGCCCCCCAGAAGGCGACAATGGCGTCGCCGACGATCTTGTCCACCGTGGCGCCGTGGCGGTGCAGGGCGTCGATCATGGCCTGGAAGTACTCGGCCAGGTGATTGGTCAAGGCCTCCGGAGACATGGCTTCCGCGATGTTGGTGAATCCGGCGATGTCGGTGAACAGGACGGTCAGGGTCTCCGTGTGCCCGCCGATCCGGGCCACCTCGCCCTTTGCCATCAGTTCTTTGACAATTTCCAGGGGTACGTATCGGGAGAAGGACTGAAGCGCCGTCAGCGCCTGGGCCTGCGCCTCCCCCAGTTGCTTGAATTCAAAAAGTTTCGCCTCAATTTTCGCGTCGGTTTGAAAATCGAGGTCGCTAATCCGCCGGCTTTGGGCGGCCAGCGCTTCCAGCGGCCGGCTGTAAGATCGGGCCAGGAGAAAAGAATAGGCCAGAGCCGCCAAGAGAGTTACCAGGGTCGCGGCCAGAATATGTACGCGGAGTTGGGTGATCCCCTCCAGGAGATCGTTGTTGGGCACCAGGATGCCGATCCAGAGCTGGCGCCTCTTCCCCAGGGGATAGGAAGTCACCCCGGCCCACCAGGTTTCTCCCCGGCACTCGTAACTGAATATGGCCTTGCCTGACTCCTGGAGCGTTTTGCCAATCTCCTTACGGTGTTCCTCCATTTTCACCGCAGCCTGCAATTCCGGAATTTGAATCTCATCGATGTGGAGCAGCAAGGCCCGGCGAATCGACTCCCGGTCCCGAAACGTCTCATGGCGAGGCAGTCCCACCACGCGCCAGTCTTTCGTATAAACTGCCGTCTGTGAGTGTTTGCTGAGTTGGGTGGTATCCCGGCGGGTAAAATCGGTGATCGACGTCAACAAGATATCGATGGCAAAAACATATTCCATATCCCGGTCATGCCATTTCACCGATGCGGTGATTCCCAGATCTTTGGTGGTGAAGAAAAGATAAGGCTCGGTCCAGAAAACTTCTTCATCCGGCAAGTTTTTTAGCCCCACATACCAGGCGCGGGTTCTGGGTTCGTAGTCCACCTCTTGCCATTCGGGAGACTGCGGCCGGCCCTCCTGGTCAAGGTCAAACCAGAGCGTCCTGGTCCCCCAAACCTCCCGGGAGACCACCCGGTTGCGGATGCGGCCGGATTCCAGGCGGATTATGAGAAAACCGTCGCCCCGGGCGTTGGCCACCTGTAGTGAAGAGATTTCGGGGAAAAGCCGCATGAGCGGCAACAGTAACGTGTTGATCCGGGTGACGGCGGCAAGCTGCCGCGCGGTTAGCTTGCCGGCCGGACCTGCCACGACTTCAGCCAGATTGAGCTTGCCCGCAAGTCCCCAGCGCGCCGCAATCAGGGCGTTTATATTCACCGGCTGAAAAAAGCGGTCCATTTCCTCCGTGGCTTGAAGCGTCCCTGTCCTGATGAGTTTTTCGGACAGATCCGTTTCAGTCTGGCGGGCCCGGATGGTCATGAGCATGAGCACCGTCAGTGAACTTAACAGGATGAGCGCCACGAAGCTCCTAAGCAGACTCCACCGGATGGAGATGGTTTTACCGAATATACCCATGTTGTGTGCAGTTGGGCCGCGGGGTTCAGCCGCAGTTATTGATCTTTACTCAGCAATTAACCGGAAAATAGTAAGACATGCTCCATCAGAACACCCAAAACTATGAAAAATCGGTGGGGCGGGCCTCCGTGCCCGCCGCGGCCATAAGCTAATGGTGCGTAGGACGCACCCTTGGAAGATTTTTCGAAATAGACCTCACTCTCCCATCAGCCGTTCCATCAGGTGTTCCACCAGGAAGAGCATGGCTTCCAGGTCCAAGTAGTGGGTGACGCTGGCGTCGAACAGCCAGTGGGCCTGGGGGGCGAAGCCTTCCTCGGGCTCGGCGTTCCAGAACAGCAGCAGCAGCGGCACTTTGGGCAGCGGCATAAACGCGGCCTGGACATCCGCGTCCTCCCCCACCGCCGCCGTCTCGCCCCCCAACTCGTCGGCCCGCTCTTTGAGCCGGGCGGCCTGGCCCGCGAAGTGGTCCGCCAGCTTTTGCTCCAGGCGGGCCAAGGTCTTGGCCTTGGACACCGAATTGGGCAGGCTGTTATAGGCGATCCACCGGCCCGCCAGCGGCTCCCGGCCCTGGGAGGCGATGTAATTATACAGCAGGATGGCGTCCCAGGGGTTGGCCGTCGCGCCCGGCGGATAGCGCAACTCATTTTTGAAGACCTTAAGGGGGTGGCCGAAATAAGTCAGAGAGAGGTACGGCCGGCCCGCCTCCTCGCCATAGGTGGCGCCCAACCCCTCGGCCAGGGCGGCAAAAGAAAGGGAGGCCACCTTTTCTTGCAGGACCTCCAGGGAAATGGCCAGGGACTCCCGGCGCCGGCCGACCCCAGCCGCCTGTTGAGACCGGACCGCCTGCCCCAGGTCGGCCCCCGCCCCGGTCAGGTAAGGGCATTTATTCAGGTCCTCCCCTTCCTTGATGACGTGGGTGGCAAAGGCCAGGCAGGTGGGTTGGCCGCACTCCCCGCAGTTGGTTCGGGGCAGATTTTTCAACACCTCCATAACGGTAATTGCCATGAGGTTCAGCCTCGCCGCCCTGATTTCTCTTCCATCAGACGCCCCAGGCTGGCCAGATGCGCCTTCTCCTCCCCGGCCAAAGCGTACAAGACCTCCTTGGTTTGGGGCTGGCTACTCAAGTCCGCAAACCTGAGGTAGAGGTCCAGGGCCTGGGTTTCCAGCATCATGGCCAGATCCAGCGCCTCGGGGGCCGTTTGCCGGTGGGCCTGGTTGGTTTCCAGGAATTCTTTGGCATTAAAGCCGCCTTCCAGGGTATTCGCCACGATGGACGATTCAAAGGTTGCCAGGTCCTGGCCGCCGGGGGCCACCTGGCCGTACACCTCAAAGAGCCTCTGCTTGTGGCGCACTTCCACCTGGGCCAGTTTCCCGAAAAGGTCTTGCAATTCCGGGTCCGGGGATTGCTGCTGAAGGGTTTCGTAGAAGACCTGCAGGGCCTGTTCCATCCCGTAGGCCAGGGTGATGATCTGCGCCGGGGTTTCGTCCCCCTTGACCAAATCCAGGTTGAGTTCCTGAGGTCCGGTGGCCTTGTGTCCTTGAAAGGCCTTGATGCCGCCCGCCAGGTTATAGACCTCCTTGAACCCCCAGCCGCTCAGCATCTGGGCCGCCACCCGGCTGCGGCCGCCTATGGCGCAGTGTACGATGGTGGGTTTTTCCGGGTCCAGTTCTTTATAAGTGTCAGACAAATGGGGCAGGGGCAGGAGCTTCGCCCCGGGGAGGTGCGAATCTTCGTATTCCCCGGGCTGGCGCACGTCCAGCAAGGTGTACTCTCCTTCCCGGCGCCCGGCCATGAAGGCCTTGGCCTCTTCGGCATCCATGGAACCGACCGGCGTAAAGAGCTTTTTCAGTTGCATCATCATCTGAACTCCCAATTTTTTGTTAAGATACTCGGAGCTGTTAATTGATGGCGGCAATGCCCGCCCTTGTATATTCAACTCGATTTCCGCCTCTCCGCACTTCAACTGATAAAGATCCGGGCGTCCAGGACTGCGGCTCCCTGGCCCTCATCGAAGACCATGAAGGGATTGATGTCCAGTTCCTTGATCTCCGCAAAATCCAGGACCATCTGGGAGAGGCGCTCCAGGGATTCCACGATGGCCGCCAGGTCCGCCGGGGGGGCGCCCCGGAAGCTCTGCAGGGTGCGGAACCCCTTGAGTCCCTGGATCATTTTTAGGGCCCAATCCTCGGAGATGGGCGCCAACTGGAACATGACGTCCCGGAAGACCTCCACGAAGGTGCCCCCCAGGCCGAACATCAAGAGCGGCCCGAATTGCGGGTCCCGGGTCATTCCCAGGATCGTCTCCCGGCCTTTGGGCGCCATTTTCTGCACCACCATGCCCTGGATCGCGGCCCCGGGATGGGCCCGGGCCACCGCCGTCAAAATTTCCCCGTATGCCTGCCTGACCTGATCGCCGGTCGATAAATTCAGCTTCACCCCGTCCACGTCGAATTTGTGGATCACGTCCGGGGACACGATTTTCAAGGCCACCGGATAGCCCAGGTCCGCCGCGGCCCGGACCGCCTGGTCCTCGCTGCGGGCCCAGGCGAAGGGGGCCACCGGGAAGCCGTAGGCCTTAAAGATCTCATGGGCTTCGGGTTCCAGGACGAATTTCCGGCCCGCCGCCCTGACGCCCTGCAGCACCTCTCTCACGCTGCCGCGATCAACGTCGGTAAAGACTTTGACCTCATACCGGTCCCGGTGAATATTGCCGGCATAGCGAGCCATGGCCGCCAGGCTCCGGACCGCCTCTTCCGGGAAGTGGTAGTGGGGGAGTTTGGCTTTGGACCAGATGGCCAGGGTTTCCTCGATTTCCCCCAGGGCCATCTGGCAGACCAGGGTGGGTTTCCTATAGGCAGGCGTCACCTCCGCCACCGTGGAGGCGATGGCGGCCAGATTCGTCATGAGCTGGGGAGTGGAGATGACGATGACCCCATCGACGCTGTCGTCTCCCAAAACGCCTTCCAGGGCGGTGCGGTAGCGGTCCTCCCGGGCGTCCCCCAGGACATCCACCGGGTTGTGGGTGTTGGCCGCGGCAGGCAGCCCGGCCTTGAGCCTGGCCACGGTCTCCTCCGAAAATTCCGCCATCGAAAGGCCGTACCGCCCCGCGGCGTCGGTGGTCATGATGCCCAGGCCGCCGGCATTGGTGACGATGGCCACCCGGTTGCCCTTGGGGAGCGGCTGGGTGGAAAAAGCCTGGGCATAGTCGAACAACTCCTCCAGGGAGTCCACCCGAAGGACGCCGCACTGGGCGAACAGGGCGTCGTAGGCCTCGTCGGAGCCGGCCAGGGCCCCGGTGTGGGACGAGGCGGCCCGGGCCCCGGCCGCGGTCCTCCCGGACTTGATGGCCAGGATGGGTTTCTTGTTGCCCGCCTCACCGGTGATCTCCCGGGCCAGTTGAAAAAACCGGCGCGGGTCCGCCAGATCTTCCAGGTAAAACATGATGACGTCCGTCAGGGGGTCGTCCTTCAGGTAAGCCAGGAAGTCGTTTTCATTGAGGTCGGCCTTGTTGCCCACGGACACGAACTTGGACAGCCCGATCCCCTCGCCCTGGGCGTATTCCAGGGCCGCCACCCCCACCGCGCCGCTCTGGGACACCAGGGCGATGTTCCCGGAACGGGGCATCAGCCGGGCAAAAGAGCCGTTGAGGGAGACCTGGGGGTCGGTGTTGATGATGCCCAGGCAGTTGGGCCCCAGCAGGCGAATGCCGTTTTGCCGGGCGGCCGTAAGGACCACCTGCTCCTGCTGCATCCCGGCGCCGCCCAATTCCTTGAAGCCTGCGGTGATGACGATGGCCGCCTTGATCCCCTTTGTCCCGCACTCCTCCATGATCCCGGGGACCAGGGGGCTGGGCACGATGATGATGCTCAGGTCCACTTCATCCGGGATGTCCAGGACGGACGGGAAGGCCTTGACGCTCATAACGCTGGCCGCCTTGGGGTTGACCGGGTAGGCGACCCCGGCATAACCGTGTTTGAAGATGTTGGCAAAGACCGCCTGGCCCACGCTGCCGGCCCGGCCGGTGGCGCCGATGACCGCCACGGACCGGGGCGCAAAGAGCAGGCGGAGATCTTGAGAAGTTGGTTCCATGGTTTCGCCTTCCTGTTTTAATGCCAATGGCGGGCAATGCCCGCCCTACCTTACGAAAACTTCCCGCCCGAGCCATTCCTGAATTTCCCGCTGGATGCGGCGCACCAACTCCGGGATGGCCGCGGCCACTGCCGGGGACACCTCCCGGCCCGGGTCGAAATTTTCCCCTTCAATCCCGTAAATGATGAGCCAGGGGGGCAGTTCCTGGAAAAGGCGTCCCAGGGCCAGGGCCTCGGCCACCCCCCAGCCGTGGGACGAAGGCGACCGGGAGAGCTTAACCGGCATCCCCGCGCCGTGGGCGTCAAAGCGATAAATGGCGCCCGGGGGACCGCTAGCGGCCACCGCGTCCACCACTATCACCCCGGCGGCATCTTTCCAGGCGTCCTGCACCTCGCCGGTGGTCCCCAGGCTCTCGAAAATCTCCACCCCGGTCAGGGCGGCTGCCTGGAGACGGCGGACCACCAGCAGGCCGGCGGCATCGTCCCCCCGCCACTCGTTGCCGACGCCAATGACTTTCAGCCGGGGTTTAACGGGAGTATGCATGAGCTGGACAGGTTCAGGTCAATTGTACCGGGTTGCTATCAGAGAGATCAGCTCTAGGGTTATGCTTCATAAATTGTCTGGCAATTATTTTGCCCGGACCTCCCGAAAGCTCTTTTCAAGTCCCCCTTTCCTAAAGGGGTGTTCAGGAGGATTATCAAACGGTTATATAATCCCCCCTGCCCCCCTTTTAAAAAGGGGGGTAAAATACTGGCCTTCATCGGGGCTTTTTTAGAGTTCTTAAACGCGGCTCAGCGGCGCTCCAGGTTGACTTTCAAAAAATGCGTGGCGCAGGAGATGCACGGGTCATAGTTGCGCACCATCTGTTCGCACTGCCAGGTGAGTTTTTCGTCAGGCAAATCCAGGCGCTGGCCCACAAATTGACGGAGGTCGGCCTCGATGGTCCCCTGATTCTGGGAGGTCGGCGGCACGATCTTGGCCTCGAGGATGACGCCGTCTGCATCCAGCCGGTAGCGGTGGTACAGCAACCCCCGGGGGGCTTCGGTGGCGGCGCAGGCCGTCACCGCCCGGGGCGAAACCGGCGCCGCCGGCTGATCCGGTTTCTCGTAGGTCTCGATGATGGCCAACGCCTCCTCCACGGCGTAGAGGGTTTCCACGGCCCTGACGATGATGCTCTGAAAGGGGTTCAAGCAGACGGGTCCCAGGCCGGCCTCCCGGGCCATTTCTTGGGCCAGGGGGGTGAGGCGATCAAAGTTCAGGTTATATCGGGCCAGAGGACCGACAAAATAGGGGCCCCGGGCTTTCAGGTTGGAGTTAAGGGCGTGGGAATGGGGCACCTGCTCTTCCACGAAGTGCTGCTCGTAGTCCTGGACGGCAATGTCCAGTCCCTTATTGGACACCACCCGGCCTTCGTTGAAGGGGTATTCCTGCCCGTGCCGGAGGGCCACGAACTCATAGTCTTGCTTAAACTCCGGGAAGGTGAAACCGCCCACCCAGCGCACCGTCTTGACCGCCGCTTCCCGGGCCCATTTGAGGCTTTCGGTTAGGGGGGCCAGGTCCCGGGGGTTGGGCGCCTTATAGAAGCCGCCCACCCGGACGTTGATGGGGTGGATCTCCCGGCCGCCCAGGACCGTGACGAGGTTATTTCCCACCTTCTTCAACCTGAGTCCCATTTTCACCGTGTCCGGATGGTCCTGGGCCATCTGGATGGCGTCCTGGTACCCCAGAAAGTCCGGGGCGTGGAGCATGAAGATGTGGAGGCCGTGGGACTCGATCCACTCGCCGCAGTAAAGCAGCCGGCGCAGGGCCCGGATGGGGCCGGGGACCGTCACCCCCAGGGCGGCCTCCATGGCGTGCACCGCGCTCATCTGGTAGGCCACGGGGCAGATGCCGCAGATGCGGCTGGTGATATCCGGCGCTTCGGTGAAGTTGCGCCCTTTTAAAAAAGCCTCAAAAAAACGCGGCGGCTCAAAGATCTTCAACTGCACCCGGGTCACGACATCATCTTTAATCTGGATGTTGAGCGCCCCTTCCCCTTCCACCCGGGCCAGGTATTTGACCGTGATGCGTTTATTTGTCATGGGCTTCGCTCTCTTGGCGAAAGGCGGGGGCGTTGGCGTAAAAAGCCCGGAAGGCCCGCACCAGGTTGGCCTCGCTCATCCCCAACCTTTGGCTGAACCAGGCGCTCAAGGCCGCGGGGTTGGGCGTCTCCTTGGGGCCGTAGCAGCCATAGCACCCGCGGTGATAGGTGGGGCAGAGCGCCCCGCACCCGGCATGGGTCACGGGCCCCAGGCAGGGGGCGCCCATGACCATCACGCAGACATTCCCCTGAAGCTTGCAGTCAACGCAGACGCTGTGGGACCGGGCCATGGGGGGGCGCCCCTGCAGAAAGGCGCTGAGAACCGCAAGGAGCTGGTGCTTGTTGATGGGGCAGCCGTTCAGGGCAAAATCCACCTTGACGTGGGCCGCGATGGGGGTGGATTCCTTCAAGGTCTTGATATGCTGAGGCTTGGCGTAGACCGCGTCGATGAAGTCGTTGACATCCGTGAAATTGCGCAGGGCCTGGATGCCCCCGGAGTTGGCGCAGGCGCCCAGGGCTACCAGATACTTGGAAGCCCGGCGCACGCGCTGGATCACTGCCGCGTCGTGGGCCGTGGTGATGGAGCCGTCCACCAGGGTCAGATCATAGGGGCCTTTCACCATGGCCCGGGAGGCCTCCACAAAATAGGCGATCTCCACGGCCCCGGCGATGGTGAGCAGTTCGTCTTCACAATCCAGGAGGGACAGCTGACAGCCGTCGCACGAGGCGAATTTCCACACGGACAGCTTGGGCTTGCGCTTCGGGGCCATGTCAGACCTCCCGCCGGTCGAACCAGGCTTTAATGCGGTCATAGCGGAACACCGGGCCGTCCTTGCAGACAAAAAACGGCCCCCACTGGCAGTGGCCGCACAGGCCGATGCCGCATTTCATATTGCGTTCCATGGACACGTAGACTTGCTCCGGCTTAAGCCCGCGGTTCAAAAGTTCCAGCACGGTGAAGCGCATCATCACCCCGGGGCCGCAGATCAGGGCCACGGTGCTGGGGGGATCAAACCGGGTTCGGCCGATGATCTTGGTCACCACCCCCACGTTGCTGTGCCAATCACCTTCCGCCTGGTCCACCGTCACGTGCACCCGGAGATCGAAGCGGCCGCGCCAGCGCTCCAGTTCCCGAAGGTAGAGCAGGTCCTTGGGGGTCCGGGCGCCGTAGATCACCTCGATGTTGCCGAATTCGCCCCGATGGTTAAGCAGGTGATACAACGCCGGGCGCAAGGGCGCCAGCCCCAGCCCGCCGGCGATAATCAGGACGTCCTGGCCCGCCACCCGGTCCACCGGCCAGGGGACCCCGAAGGGACCCCGCACTCCCAGCACGCCCCCCCGCTTCAGGCGGCAAATGGCCCGGGTGACGTTCCCCACGTCCCGCACGGTGTGCACCAGGGTTTCGGGCCGGGCCGGGTCGCCGCTGATGGAGATGGGCGCCTCGCCGGCGCCGAAGGCATAGAGCATGTTGAACTGGCCCGGGGCAAAGGCAAAGTTCGCCGCGCCCTCGGCTCGGGTCAGGTCCAGGGTGTAGGTGTCGGAGGTTTCCCGCTTCACTTTTTGGACCACAAAAGGGGTCGGTATCATCGGATCCGGCAGGTTTGCTGTCATATGCCTTCCTGGGAACAAATCCCCAATAGTTCCCGGTCCCGCAATCAATCTCCGTAAAAATCAGCCAGTTGGGCCTTGGTCGCCCGGAACTGCACCGCCAGGCGATGGGCGTAGCGCCGCATGATCTCATAGCCGAAACCATGGTCCTGCGCGCATCGGTCCAGGAGACACTGGACCTCCAGGCTGATGACCCGGGTCAGATCCAGGGCCCGGGCATCCAGGTGCCAGTGATACGGCTGGTCAAACCACAGCCACCCCAACACCTCGCCTTCTCCGATAGTTTGGATGGTGACCGCCCCCCGGCGGGCCCGGTAGATTTCCACCGCCACCCGGCCGTGGTGGATCACGTAAAACTTCCTGGCTTCCTGGTTATCCTGGCACAACAATTGGCCCGGGGTAAACGTCTCCCGGGAGGCGCATTCCAGGATGAGTTTGAGATAACGGGAATCCAGGCCCTTACAAAAAGGGTGCGCCGCCAGAATGGGCGCCATCGTATCCATGAAGCTACTCCTTTGGAGGTCCTGCGGCCGTTTCCCGGATGGCCCGGACTTCCTCGGTGATGTCGATGCCCACGGGACACCAGGTGATGCAGCGCCCGCAGCCCACGCAACCCGAGCAGCCGAACTGGTCGATCCAGGTGGCCAGCTTGTGGGTCAACCACTGGCGGTAGCGGGACCGGGGCGAGGTGCGGATGCTGCCGCCGTGCAGATAGGAGAAATCTACGGTGAAGCAGGAGTCCAGACGCCGCCGCCGTTCGGCCACCGCGCCGGGCAGGTCCATGGAATCCTCCAGGGTATGGCAAAAACAGGTGGGGCAGACCAGGGTGCAGTTGCCGCAATTCAGGCAGCGGGCCGCCACCTCATCCCAGCGGGGATGTTCATAGTTGTCGTAGAACAATTCTTGGATACCGGTGGTATCGAGCCTTCGGCCCATATTTCCGGCGACGGCCGCCACCGCCCGGGCCGCGGCGTCCACCTCACCACTAGTCGCCGCCCTCCGGGGCACCTGCCGGATGACTTCGGCCCCCCGGTCGGTGCCGATCTCCACTACGAAGCCATGCTCTTCGCCCTGGAGCAACTCCGTCAGGGCCAGGTCAAATCCCGCCGTGGCCCGGGGCCCGGTCCCCATGGAGACGCAGAAGCACGTCCCCGGGTCCTGGTGAGCGCAGTTCAGCGCCACGATGAAGGCCGATTCCCGGCGCGCCCGGTAAGTGGACTCGACATGGGCGCCCTGAAGAAAAACCCGGTCCTGCACGGCCATGGCCTCAAGTTCACAAGACCTGACCCCCAGGAAGGCGAATTGGGGGATCTCCTGGACCTGGGGGATAATGCCCCAACCACTGCCCTCCCTTTGGGCCTGCCACAGGGTCTGGTGCGGCGGCAGGAGAAACTGCTTCCACGACTGCTGCCCCACGGCGAAGCCGAAGAAGGCCTGATCCTGCCGGTGTTCCAGGCGAAAGGTCCCGCCCTCCTGGAAAGCGGTCCAGCCTATGGGCAAATCCGTAACTTTGCCGATCTCCCCATAGATCAGCCGGCCGTCTTCCAGGGTGGGGCTCATCACCCGATAGCCCCGGCCGGCCAGGGCGTCCAGCAGGTGCTGGAAATCCCCGGCGGCAAGGGTCACCCGCGCCCCGACCTTAAGAGATGATGCTGTCATAGATTTATCGGCCTCCCGGTCCTAAAGAGCCACCCCGCCCCCAACCGCCGCCCTGGCGGGATCGGCCCCCGGCGTCCTAATATACTATATGACCCGATGGGCGCGGCGTCAAGATAACTTGGCGGCGTCCGCCGTTTGCGCGCCCCCGCCGGGTTTCGGCATATGGGCAAACATCGGGATTTTGGTCAATGGGATGAAATCAATGCGGGAAGAGTTTTTGCGTAGCGACTGTCTTACGCACCATCAGTTTGGTTGACTGGCGGGCGAGGAAGCCCACCCGACGCGACTTGGCAAGAATCAAGGTCAAAAATAATATCGACATACTGCCAGAGAGTAATACATGTTCTATTGGAACATCTGAAACTATGAAAAGCTGGTGGGGAGGGCACTGCCCGCGGCCGGTGCCACTAAGAATTTTTCAAGACAGTCACTCATGGGCAGGTGGCCCACCCGTAAAGCATGAAAAGTCGAGTAAATAGGGCCTCTGTGCCCGATGCGGCGGTTAGCTATTGGTGCGTAGAACGCCCCCTACAAAAGGACTTTTCAGGACAGTCGCTCATGGGCCTTCGGCCCACCCATAAATTATGAAAAGGTCAGTGGGGCTGGCCTCCGTGCCCGTCACCGAGTTATACCGTGTTCGCAAGGGGCGGGTTTTAAACCCGCCCCTACAGCACCGGCGAGACGCCGGTGCCACCAATTCATAAGAACTTTTCGAAGCAGGAGCTTGGGAACAAGTCTGAGCAAGGGAGCAGAGGTAATCCGAAAGGCGGGAGGCGCGGCGCTTTTCCGCCACGGGCTACGGGCTTTAATATGAGAGGCCCCGGCCCCGGGAACAAGATAGGGGAGGGGAAATGGGGTCACTTCCCCTCCCCCCGGTCAGTGGTGGCAGGAGGCAGGCGGATACGTTGAGACGGCCGGTGTCAGCGGTTTTCCAGACTCAGGCGTCCTTATGGCGAACGGGAAGATGCCTGCGTCTCCTGGAGCTCGATGGCCGCTCCTAATAGGCAAAGGTGACGTTCACTCCCCCGTAGATGTGGTTCTGCTGTTGATCCCAGGACGCCCGCGCAACAGGGGGGTTGAGTTGCCGCCGGCGGCGTACCAGAACCCGATCTTGGGGGCGATAGTTACATACTTGTGCACCGGAACATTCAAGGTCGCGTAGACCTGCCCGGCCAGGGGACCGGAAAAAGCCTCGCCGGGATCGCCGGAGTTGAGGTTGGGGTAGGCCACCTGGTCTCTGGAAAACAAGAAGATGAAATTATGCCCCAACTCCAACGTGAGGTTGCTGTTCTCCTGAATTTTAAAAGGCAGCTCAAAGACCCGGGAAATCCCCAAGGTCAGCCACCAGCCCGGATAATGCAAGACTTCTTGGTTAGCGGTTACGGCTAATTTGAACCAATTGACGTCCGCCGCCAGGCCGTAGTAGATTTCAAACGAGTCCCCCTGGGGATTGAATGCCGAGTCCAAGGCGTAGTAAATCACCCCGATGTTGGCGGAAACGCTCTTGATAGCCGTGCCGGCGTAAAGCTCCCGGCTGTAGCCGAAGGTGAAGTCGGTCTCATTCCATTTGGCGCCCCGGTAGCTGGACAAAAAGGGGTTACTCTCACCGGTGTCGAAGTTCCCCCAGACATTCACGGAAAAACCCTTATAAGATGCGGTCAATGACGGCTGGAACACCGCCGAATTGCGGCTCAGGGCAAACCCCCGCCAGACATACTGGCTCAGGAGATCCACCCCCAGGCTGGCCGTGGGCCGATCTTCCGCCGGCGCCGGGGCCGGGGCCGGCGTTTCCTCCTTTTTGGCCTCATCCGCCAGCCCGGCCGGCGCCCACCCCATCATCAGGCTCAGGATTACGCCCATGACGATTACCCACTTGCTTTTTACTTTAAATATGTTCATAACACCTTCTCCTTTATCGCCTCTATCAGGTTCGCAGGGTGCGAACGTATTTTCTTGAGTATCCCCCAGGGGAGGGGAAACCGCGGCCTCCTCCTCCCCCGCCGGATTTACACTGCTGCGTCTCCCGTCTCCCCGGTGCGAATCCGGACGACTTCGCCCACCGGACAAACAAAGATCTTGCCGTCGCCGATCCGGCCGGTGCGGGCCTTGTCAACAATAGCGTCAATGATGGCCTGGACCTTGTCGTCCGCCGCGACGATCTCAATTTTCACCTTGGGCAGGAAATCCACCTGATACTGCATGCCCCGGTAGACCTCCCGGATTCCCTTTTGCCGCCCAAACCCCTTGACTTCGGTGACCGTCATGCCTTCGACCTTGATGGCGTGGAGGGCTTCCTTTACCGGTTCCAGCTTGAAGGGCTGGATAATTGCCTCAATCTTTTTCATGTTAATTCTCCCCTAATTACAGGCTATACCCGGTTTCTTGATGCTCGGTGATGTCCAGACCGGCCACTTCATCCTCGGCGGAGACCCTGAGGCCCATGGTGGCGTCCAGGATCTTAAAGAGGATGTAGCTCACGATAAAGGAGAAGGCCATGGTCACCACCACAGCGATCACCTGGATGAGAAATTGGCCGGGGTTGCCATAGAACAGCCCGTCGGCCCCGGCGGAGTTCACCAGTTTGGAAGCGAACAGGCCGGTGGCCAGGGCGCCCCAGACGCCGCCGACACAATGCACTCCCACCACGTCCAGGGAGTCGTCATACCCAAGCCTGGGCTTGGCCAGGACGGCCAGGTAGCAGATGACCCCGGCCCCGAGGCCGATGAGGATGGCGCTCATGGGACCCACGAAACCCGCCGCGGGGGTTATGGCCACCAGGCCGGCGACGGCGCCGGAGGCCGCACCCAGGGTGGTGGGCTTGCCCCGCACGAGCCATTCCGTCGCGACCCACGCCAGGGTGGCGGCGCAGGTGGCCAGGTGCGTGGCCGTGAAGGCGGAGCTGGCCAGGGCGTTGGCGGCCAGGGCGCTGCCGGCGTTGAACCCGAACCACCCGAACCACAACAGCCCCGCCCCCAGGACGGTCATGGGCAGGTTGTGCGGAATGAAGGTGGCGTGGTTGCCGTAACCCTGGCGCTTGCCGACCACCAGGGCGGCGGCCAGGGCCGCGATCCCGGCGTTGATGTGGACCACCGTGCCCCCGGCGAAATCCAGGGCCCCCAGGCTCTTGAGCCAGCCGCCGTCACCCCAGACCCAGTGGGCCACCGGGCAATAGACCAGGGTGACCCAGAGGACCATGAACACCAAGAACGCGCTGAACTTCATCCGTTCGGCAAAGGCGCCGGTGATCAAGGCCGGCGTGATGATGGCGAACATGGCCTGGTAAATCATGAAGGTCTGGTGCGGGATGGTTTCGGAATAGGCCTTGAAAGGCTCGGTTCCCACCCCCATTAGACCCAGGTAATCCAGATTGCCGATGAAGCTGCCCACATCGGGGCCAAAGGCCAGGCTATAGCCATATAAGGCCCAGAGAACCCCCACCACGCCCAGCAGGATAAAGTTCTCCATGAGGGTTGCCAGGATATTTTTGGACCGCACCATGCCGCCATAAAACAGGGCTAACCCCGGGGTCATGAGCATGACCAGGGCGGCGGACACCAAGACAAAAGCCGTATCAGCCGGATTCATAATACCATCTCTCCTCATACGTGAATTTATGATATTACGACCTAAGCAAATCCCGTGCCATTTCAAATTCCTTTAAATACAGCGAGTTACGTTTCCAGTGGTTCGCCTCACATTTACATTAATGTATTGTTATCTTGCTTTGCTATACTTTATTGTAAGTACATTGCCAAAATATCCACAGAATCAGTCATAAAGTGACAACCATTTAGATACATGGAATCGCCATCTCGTGGCTGGGAAGAAGCGTCCCGCCCTCCCCTTGGTCCGTGCTTTTTATGATCTGGTCTGAAAATTTTTTCGCTTTCAAAACCAACAAATTGGACAGTGGGGCGGGCCTCCGTGCCCGCCATGCCTTGACGGAGGCCCGCCCCACCGAACTTTTCATAGTTTCGGGTAGGCCAACGGCGCATGAGCAACTGGAATGAAAAAAAGCGGACTAGAGGGGCGCGGCCTTAAGGCAGGAAAGAAACTTAAGAAATCAATGGTCCGGGCGCGGCAGGGGGGCCGGCAAATATGGCGGAGGAGGGGGACCTGGCAGCAGCCGGTCCCCCGGCCTCCGGTTTAAGACCGCGTTAGCCCAGGATGGCCTTCAGATCCGCATCCGGGGTGGAGATGGGTTTGAGGTCGAAGTTTTTCACCAGCACGTCCAGGACGTTGGGGGTGATGAAGGCCGGGAGTGACGGCCCCAGGCGGATGTTCTTGATGCCCAGGTAAAGGAGAGTCAGCAGGATGGCCACGGCCTTCTGTTCGTACCAGGAACAAATAATGGACAGGGGCAGGTCGTTGACGCCCACCCCGAAGGCGTTGGCCAGGGCCACCGCGATCTGCACCGCGGAGTAGGCATCGTTGCATTGACCCACGTCCAGGAGCCGGGGGATGCCGCCGATATCGCCCATTTCTTTGTCAAAGAAGCGGAACTTGCCGCAGGCCAGGGTCAGGACCACGCAGTCCTTGGGGACCTTCTCCACGAACTCGGTGTAGTAGTTGCGGGTGGGTTTGGCCCCGTCGCAGCCGCCCACCAGGAAAAAGTGCCGGAGTTGCTTGTTCTTGACGGCCTCGATGACCGCGCCCGCCACGCCCAGAACCGCGTTCCTGGCAAAGCCGGTCATGACGGATTTCCCATTGCTGTCCTCGCTAAAGCCCGGCAGGGCCAGGGCCTTCTCGATCACCGCCTTGAAGTTAAGGTCCGGGAGGTGGGTGATGCCCGGCCAGCCCACCAGGCCCCGGGTGAACAGGTTGGGGGCATAGCTCTCCTGGGGCCGCTGGATGCAGTTGGTGGTCATGACGATGGCCCCGGGGAACTGGGCGAACTCCTTGGCCTGGTTCTGCCAGGCGGTGCCGTAGTGGCCGTAGAAATGGGGATACTTCTTGAGGCCGGGGTAGCCGTGCGTGGGGAGCATCTCGCCGTGGGTGTAGACGTTAATGCCTTTCCCTTCGCTCTGCTTCAGGATTTCTTCCAGGTCCAGGAGATCGTGCCCGGAAACCAGGATGGCCTTGCCTTTCTTGTGTCCCAGGGGCACCTGGGTGGGCGCCGGGTGGCCGTAGCGGCCGGTGTTGGCCGCGTCCAGCAGTTCCATGGCCCTGAGGTTGATCTCGCCGCATTTGAGCACCAGAGGCAGGAGGTCGTTCAGACCCAGGTCCTTAGCCGCCGTGGCCGCCAAACCCTCGTGGATGAAGGCATAGACCTTGTCGTCCTCCTGGCCCAAAAGCCGGGCGTGGTCGGCATAGGCGCAGACCCCCTTGATGCCGAACAGCAGGGTGTGCTTCAGGGCCAGGATATCGGCATCCGCGGCGGGATAGGATTTGAGGCCCACCGCTTCAGCCTGTTTGACCAGTCCCGCTTGGGTGGCTTCGGGCTTAAAGGTGGCCGGACCGGCGCCGAAATCCACCTTACCCCCGGCCTTAAGGACTTTCTCTTGCAATTGCTCCCGGATGGCAACGCTTTGGCGGATCAGCTGCACCAGGCGGTCAGGGTCGAAGTCCACGTTGGTCAAGGTCGAAAACGCCGCTTCCAGGGTAAAGACGTTGACATCCCGGTCGCTGACGCCGACTTTGCGGCCGGCCGCGGCCACCTGCGACAGCCCCTGGAGGCTGTAAATCAATAAGTCCTGCAGGGCCGCCACTTCGGCATTCTTGCCGCAGACGCCCAGAACCGTGCATCCTTCACCTTTGGCCGCTTGTTCGCACTGATAACAAAACATTGTCAACCTCCTAAATTTTGTATTTCTAAAACCCTGTGGTTTGGCTTGCCAAAACCATTGTGGCTCTTAATCTACTCCCGGTCCCGACTGGCTGCCTTGACTTAAGGCAAAAATTTAAGAAATTCTTCAGGTCTCGGATAATTCACAGCTGTGGCGAAGTTTCCGGAACCCCGGGAGGGGGGACTGGCGCCCTGCGGGATCTGAGGCGGCCTCCTTCAAAAGAATTCACATAATGGTTTCTCCAAAGATAGGCATTCATTTTAAAAAATCATCTTCTGTGAAGTTTTTTTAAGGGAATTGCTCCCAAGTTGAGGTCAGAAGGGGAGCATGGTTAGGCTGAGCGCCGCGCCGAATCTTGATGCTTCACGGCGCGGCATTCTGCCTTGAAAAGTTCTTGGTGGCACCGGCATCTTGCCGGTGCGGCAAACCGGCTGGAAGCCTGTGCCACCAAAGGCGGCCAGGGACGGCCGCCCCACCAACGACTAATTTTTATAGTTGGTTGTGACCGTTAGGTCATGATTGCTGGTATGAGGGCCATGGTTCAGGGTCTAAAGGGAGACCAGGGCCGCATTTAAGGGCAGGTGCGGCCCGGCAACCTTATTCCAGGAACTCTTTCAGGGCCAGCAAATCGTCTCGGATGGTCTTGAGCAGGGTCAACACCTGGTGGTCCAGGGACCCCGGTGACAGAGGCCGGGGCGGTGCCAGGCGATGATGTTCGGGCTTATGGTTCATCTGGCGGCGCATGGCCGCCAGGCTCAGTTTTTCTTCTTCCCGGAGGCGCTTGATTTCAAAGATGAGCTGAATATCGGCGGGGCGGTACAGGCGGTGCCGGGAGCCGCGGCGGCTGGGTTTCAGGAGCTTGCCCTGGGTCTCCCAGTACCGCAGCACGTGGGTCTTGACCCCGGTAAGGCGGCTCACCTCACCGATGGTATAAAAGGCTTTGGGGGGGATATCCTCTTCCACTCTCTCCTTAACGCAGTTCCGCCCCCAGATCCTTCGTAAGGGCTGCAACCAGGGCTTGATGATGAGTGTTCACCAGCTCATCCGTCAGGGTCCGCTCCGGGTCGCGATAAGACAGGCGGAAGGCCAGGCTCCGCTTGCCGGCTGGCACGGGGTCGCCGGAGTAGACGTCAAAGAGGCGGGCTTCCTCCAACCAGGGCCGGCCATGCTCGTACAGGGCCTCCGTCACCCGGGCGGCGGGGACGCTTTCACCCACCACCAGGGCGATGTCCCGGTAGACCGCCGGATAGCGGGGCAAGGGGGTGAAGCGGGGGGGGAGGGAGGCCTGGCACAGGGCGGCGAAATTGAGATTGAACCCGAAGATGTCGCCTTCCAGGTCCAGCCTCTCGCCGATGTCCGGGCGGAGCTCCCCCAGGACTCCCAGGTCCCGGCCCCCGGAAAAAATCCGGGCCCCAGAGCGCAGGTATTCGGGCAAGCCATGGGGGGCAAAAGTCACCTCGGGGATCAGGAGGCCTTCCAACAGGGTCTCCACCATGCCCTTGAGGTCAAAGAAATTGACCTGGTCCCGGGTGGTATTCCAGGCCGCGTCCTCCCGGGCGCCGCGCATCAGGCCGGTGAGCCAGTGCTCCTCTTGGGGCAGGTCTTCCCCGGGCCGGGGACTAAAAACCTTGGAGATTTCGAACAGGCGCACATCCTGGATCTGCTTCAAGGTGTTGCGGCGCAGGGTGTCCAGCAACCCGGGCAAGAGCGAGGTGCGCATCATGGCCTGCTCTTCGCTCAAGGGGTTGGCCAGGCGCAGGGCCGCCGGCGCCTCTGCCGCGGTCAGCAGGCTCCCCAGGCGGTCCGGCTGGAAGGAATAGGTGATCACCTCGAAGAACCCCAGGCCCTCAAGCAGTTGCCTGGCCGCGGCCAACCGGCGCACCTCGGGGCCTGGCCGGGGCGTGGCCACCACCCCCCGGGGCAGGGTTACCGGGATGGCGTCATACCCGGCCAGGCGGGCGACCTCCTCGATGAGGTCCACCTCCCGCTCCAGGTCGCCCCGGAAGGGGGGCACCTGCAACGCCAGGTTTTCCCCATCCACGGCCAGGACCGGGAGATGGAGACGCCGCAGCAAGTGCAGCATCTGCTCCGGGCTGAGGTCGGTGCCCAGCACCGCGTTGGCCCGGGAAACCCTGAGGTTCAGCCGGGGGTGTTGAATGGGCGCGGGATACTCATCCAGGCGCGCCGCCGCCACCAGGCCTCCCCCCACCTCGCACATGAGCTGGGTGGCCCGCTCCAGGGCATGGATTACTCCATCCGGGTCAACCCCCCGCTCGAACCGGTAGGAGGCCTCGGTGCTGAGCCCCAGTCGCTTGGCGGTCCGGCGGATGGTGCGGGGATTGAAATAGGCGCTCTCCAGCAACACCTGGGCGGTGGAGGCGGTGACCTCCGAGTCGAGGCCCCCCATGACCCCGGCCAGGGCCACAGGCCCCTCGGCATCGCAAATCAGCAGGGTCTCGGGGTCAAGGGGGCGCTCGACGCCGTCCAGGGTGGTGAAACTGCGCTCGCCGCGCTTGGGCAGGCGCACCACGATTTCGCCGCCCCGGAGGCGCTCAAAGTCGAAGGCATGCAGGGGCTGGCCGAACTCCAGCAGCACGTAGTTGGTGACATCCACCAGGTTGTTGATGGCCCTGAGGCCCGCCATTTCAAGGCGGCGGCGCATCCAGAAGGGCGAGGGCGAAACGCTCAGCCCAGAAACGAGGCGGGCGGCATAACGGGGGCAGTGTATGGGGTCCAGGATGGTCACCCGGGCCTTAAGCCCGGGAGCCGCGGCCGGAGCCACGTTGACCTCCGGATGGCGCAGGGGCGCATCCAACAACGCCGCCACCTCCCGGGCCAGACCCAGGACGCTCAGGCAGTCGGGCCGGTTGGCGGTGACGGCGATGGTAAGGACCACGTCGGCCAGACCCAGGGCCGCGGCCAGATCCCGGCCCACCGCCAAATCCTGGGGAATCTCCATCAGACCCGCATGATCGGCAGACAATCCCAGTTCATCTTCCGCCAGGAGCAAGCCTTCGGAGAGGACGCCCCGCAGCTTGGCGGCCTTGAGCCGGCGGCCGCCGGCCAGGACGGCCCCGGGGGGCGCAAAGGGGTAGAGACCTCCCGACTGAACGTTGGGAGCGCCGCACACCACCCGGTAGGTCTGGCTGCCGGTGGTCACCTCCGCCACCTGCAACCGATCCGCCTGGGGGTGGCGTTCCACGTTCAAGACTTGGCCCACGACCACCCCGGCAAATCCCGGGGGCACTTCCTCCAGGGCCTCGACTTCCAGGCCGGCCATGGTCAGTCGATCTGCCAGGGCCTGAGCCTCGATGGTGAGGTCCACAAAATCATTCAGCCAGTTAAGAGACAATCGCATAATGGCTTAATTTAACCCCCCGGGCCGCAAAACTCAAGAACCTTGATCCCACCGAATCTGGGAAGTGAAGGGGATGAAGTTGCGGGGGACGGAAAATTATTCCCTGGAAACCGGTCTGCCGGTCCAGGTGGGCCGGTCTTGACCGCGGTTTCTGATAATCGCCCCAACCGGGCGGTGACCAATTGAAAAGGGACCGATGCCGGTCCCTTTCAAACCTCGTTTTTTGATGACCCGGACGTGAGGGCAAACGTTGCCGCGCCACCCGGTTGACCAACCGAGGCAGGCTTTCTGGTTAACGCTCTTTATACCGAGGCTTTTTTGCGCCGGAAGCCATGTTCCCCCAAGCCTTTTTCTTTGGCCAGTTTACTCCGCTGTTCGGAGTATTCTTTACAGACCAGGGGATACTTTTTGGGATCAAGGCTGTACCGGCGGAAATACTCAGCCGGGGCCAGGTGATGGGTTTTGCGCAGATGAGCCTTGAGAGTCCGCATCTTCTTGCCGCATTCCAGACAGACGACATACTTTTCTTTGACAATTTCATCCAGCGAAATCGAAGGTTTCTTAACTAGTTCCGCCTCCGGTCCCGGCTCGGCAACCCCGCCGGCGGGCTCCAGCAGGGCCTCGCCGGCTTCAATAGCGGTTAAAACGTTATAGATGGCCTTAATCTCACCTACTAATTCTTTAGGGGTAAGTTCGCTCATCGACGCGTGGGAAATTACAATCTGGGCCGTTAATTTGAGTGCCTCGGTCACCATAAACGTCATTCCTCTCCGAATCGTTTTTAATTACTGCGTCTGGATCAATTTTGCTGCAATCTTTATAGACGGTTATATGTAAGTGTCATTTCTATTGTCAAGAGATTTTTTATCTAACTTGACTTTTTTTGTGCAAGCTACCAATTTTCTCACTAAGTCATCGACCGCAAAAGGGAATGGCACAACTCAAGATTTAGTTCCCTGGGCCATCTTATGCAATGCGGCGGGGTCAACGATGGTGATCTTACCCTTATCCACTTCTATTAAGCCCAAAATCTTAAATCGAGATAAAGTCCGGGACAATGTTTCGCTGATAGTGCCCAGATAAGCGGCCAGCTGCGTTTTGGTGGTGGGCAATTCGCAGTGCAACCCTGCCGCGATTTCGCCGTGCGTATGCTGGCATCTCTCCAATATATACCGGGCCAGCCGGGCTGATACTTCTTTCAGAGAGAGATCCTCCAGTTGTTTGGTCAGGTGAAACATCAAGCGGCTCAAGGCGGCCAGCATGTTGCGGGCCAGGGCCGGGGAGGCGGCCAGATGCTGCAGAAACGGGCCCTTGGGAAAAAATAAGGTGTGGCAGTCCTCCAAGGCGATGGCCGTGGCCGGGTAAGGAATTTCTCCGAAAACCGCGGCCTCGGCGAAAGTCTCTCCCGGCCCCACCAGGCGGATTATGTATTCCTTGCCTTCCGGGGAACTCTTCACCAGTTTTATCTGGCCGGTGATGAGCAGATAAAACCCCTGGGCCTCTTTCCCCTCCCAAAAGATGGTGGCTTGCCGGGGGACGGTTTTCTTTACCGCCATGCGGGCCAGGACCGAAAGATCCGCCTCGGTAATCCCGGAAAACAGATAAATACGCCGTAAGATGTGCTGCTTGGCATCGGTGTCTGCTTTGGCGATGCGTTCCATTCCGGCCCCCCCCTGGCGGTGCTGGATAAAATTCATCTTTTCATATTTTCATAAGAGATTCCCCCGGCCTCCCTCAATACCCTAAACCTTGCCGTGCTTCCGTGCCGTGATGTCCTGGGTAAACCCTTCGTAGTAGATGATGGCGCCGGTTTCGTCCCGCACCGCCCGGGCATCCACCGCGATCCAGAATTTACTGCCGTCTTGACGGTACACCTGATATTCCTGTCCCCGGATAACTCCCGCCTCGGCCACCAGGCGCTTGAACTCATCCCGTTGCTGCGGGTCCACAAAGACCGGGTGGCCCAGGTCCATGATGCCGGTGATCATCTCCTGCGGAGAATCGTAGCCGTACATGCGGGCCAGGGCCGGGTTGACGCTGAGCAGGCGCCCCTCAGGCGTAATCTGGAAGATGCCGATCACGGCGTTTTCATAGATGCCGCGATATTTGGCTTCGGCCTCCTGCAAGGCTTGCTCCGTGAGTTTGTGGGCGGTGACATCCTGGATCATGGCCATCTTGGACATGGCGCCGTCGGGATGCCGGATGGGGGTGTTGACCACATAGTACCAGCGGTGGTCTTTGGGGCTGAGCACCTCCCAGCGCACTGTCTCCCCCCGGAAGACCCGGTCATTGACGCACCAGGGACAGACCTCGTCCCGGTCATGGAGCACCCGATAACATTTCTGGCCCAGGGGGTAACACCCCGTGCGTTCGATGAAGCGCTGGTTCATGAATTCCACTTCGAAGTTTTGGGAACAGATGTAGATGAAGCCGTCGAAGGCTTCGATCATGGCTTCATATTGGGCCCACAAATCCCGCCAGGCCTCGGAGGACCGAAGGGAGCGGGATTCCGCCTTCTCCAGCGCCGTCACCTTTTGACGCAGCGCCGCCAGTTCTTTAATGAGGTCGGCTCTGTCCCGGTCTTCGTCGTTCATCTGCTTACTGGCATGGGCATGGCTGATTTAGATTTCGCTACTTTTTATAGTTTATGGAGATTATATTAAAATAACAAGATATTGTCCTAGAGATGCCCGTGGGCCGCTTTTGTCTGACGCTTCTCCAGGGGAGGCAAACCGGGGCAGGTTCACTTCCCCCTGGCGTCACCGTTCAGGGCAGCCGTTATTCAACCCATCAGTCTTCGGCAAGCGGTTCGATATGGAAGACCTGCAGGTACAACCCCGGACCGAGGCGGGCAAGTTCGCCATAGAGCATGACCGGGTCCAGGCGCTTGAGCTTATACTGCTCGGCCTGCTCGGGAGTTACGGCGGCCAGGTCAAAGTAGCCGGTGAGGTCAGCCGTATCATAGGTGGCGAACCATTTGAGCTGGGACCACCTGATGGGATACCGGAGCAGGGTGAGGTAATTCCGGACCATGGCCGGGTCATAATCCAGGTATTGCCAGAAATACGCCTTCACCCGAACCTGCTGGCCGGCCTGGAGGTTGGTTACGCCCGGGGCCAGGAGGTCACGGTATTCTATGGGGGTATAAGCCTGGGGGTCAAAAGCGGCCGGGTGCGGTCGGAGTTCGCCGCAGGCGGAAAACCCCAGCAGGCCGCACAGGAGGATGACCCCCCACCAGCCGGACACCCTGCGGGGCCGGGGGCCGCCGGGAGCCAAGGGCAGATGGCGCCGGTAGGATAATCGGTTCACGGGAGTTGCCTTATCCACCGTCTTCCCCATAATAGAGGAAACGGCTTTAAATGAGGAGATGTTCTTATGGCCTGTCCCATAATTATCCGCCGTCACGAAGGGTTCCAGTCTTACCTGGTGCTGGATGACAACCCCCGGGAGTTACTGCGCCACGTGGGCTTTGCCGACCAATTTTCCGTGCGGCCCTGGCTGGGGTCCCTGGACCCCCATGACGCCCTGGAAGAATGGGCGGAAATGCTGGCGGAGGACCCGGACAACTATAGGGTTACCGATGCCGACCACCGGGATTACTGCCTGGAACGCTCCGATTGGGGCCGCTGCAAGATGTGGCCGGAGCGTTAGGCTTAAAACCTCTCAGATTCAAATCAGCCTCACTCCGCCATCAGGCACACGTGAGCCAGCACCTTGGCGTCCCCCAGGAGATGGCTCAGGAAACAAAACTCGTTGGGCTGGTGGGCGCAGTCGTTGGCGGTCATCCAGACCGCCGCGGGTAACCCTGCCTTCCGAAAAAACGCGGCCACGGTGCCGCCCCCGATCCCCTGGGGGGTGGCTTCCCGGCCGTAAACCTGCCGGATGGCCTGCTGCAGGGCTTTGACCACCGGGGCATCCGGCGCGGTGGGCGGCGCGCTGGCCAGAGTCTGCACCGGCGAAACTTCCAGGGTGACCCCGAATTTTTCCGCTGCCGCGGTGGCGATGGCCCGGACCCGCTCTGTGACCTGGGTCAGGTCGTAATCCGGCAACACCCGGCAGTCCAGATAGAAGACGTTCCGGCCCGGAATGGTGTTGATGTTGGGCACGTTGGCCTCTTTTTTGGTGGGTTCGAAGGTGCTCATGGGCGGCCGGAACAGCGGGTTGTGCCGGGGAAATTCCCGGTGCAGGTCGTCTAAGGCCACGATCACGTGGGCTGCGGCCCTCAGGGTGTTTTTGGCCTTGTGGGGGCGGGAGGCGTGGCCCTGCTGCCCCAAGAGCGTCACCTTGAGCCAGAGGATGCTCTTTTCCGCCACCTCGATCATGGCGCCGTCATTGCTGCCGGCATCGGGAACGACGATCAAATCCTGGGGGGAAAAGAGCCCGGGGTGCTCCCGGAGCACGTAGGCCAGGCCGCGCTCGTTGCCGGTTTCTTCGTCCGCCACCAGGGCCAGGGCCAGAGTGCGCTCCGGGGTCAGGCCCAAGTCCAGGAAGGCCCTCACGGCCATGAGGGACATGACGATGCCGTGATGGTCGTCTTCGGTGCCCCGCCCGTAGAGGCGGTCGCCGTCCACCCGGAGGGTAAAGGGGTCGGACTCCCAGAGGCTCAGGTCCCCCGGGGGCACCACGTCCATATGGCTCAGGACCCAGACCTTTTCCGGCCGGTTCCCGGGCAGGTACGCCACCAGGTTGGGGCGCGTCCCGCCCGGCACCCGGTCATCCAGGGCCGGATAGTTGTGGACCGCAAGGCCCCAACTCTCCAGCACCTGCGTCAAGAAGGCGGCTTTGTCGGCCTCGCCGGTCCCCCCCACCTCCGGCCCTAACGCCACCCGGGAGACCAGTTGCCGCTGCAACTCGATCACCTGTTCCGGATAGGTATCCAGGCGCTCGCTTACGAGCTGGAACCTCTCAGCTTTCGTCATCACCACCCTGCCTGTCTCGGATAACTTGGCGCCACCCCGCACCGGAAAGATGCCGGCGCCACCAAAAATAGTAGTAGGGGCGGGCCGCTGCGCCCGCCACCTTTGGTAGCACAGCCTTTCCAGGCTGTGCACGACTAACTTGCTACTTTGGCACAGGCTGGAAAGCCTGTGCCACCGATTTAAAGAACTTCTCAAGCCGGAAAAATCGCCGTCCGGTTGCCCCGGGCTTTTCCTTCCTGACGCCATCATATATAATTCGAGGGGCTAATGACAAGAAGAGTTTGGGTGGCCCCCCCGGTGGCCAGGCTTCGCATCACGGCCCTCCGCCTTAAACCCCGGGGCGATTGGTCCGCCAACTGTTCATGGGAGCTAAAAAAATCTACTCGTGCGTATGGAGGAAGTTTTATGAAGATCAAACGCATCGCCCATCTGGGAATCGCGGTGAAGGACCTGGACGCCCCTAAAAAATTCTATGCCGAAAATCTTGGCCTGAAGTTAAAGGGTGAAGAAGTGGTGGAAACCCAGAAGGTCAAGGTGAGCTTCATCCAGGTAGGGGAAAGCAAGCTGGAATTGCTCCTGCCCACGTCGGCGGACAGCGCCGTGGCCAAGTTTCTGGAAAACAAGGGAGAGGGCTTCCACCACCTGGCCCTGGAGGTGGATGATATCCACGCGGCGGTAGAAGAATTGAAAGCTGCGGGTGTACGGCTCATCGATGAAACCCCCCGGGAGGGCGCCCACGGCGCTCTGGTGGCTTTTCTCCACCCCAAGGCCACCTTCGGCCTCCTGGTGGAGTTGTGCCAGTATCCTGACTGAGACTAAACCTCAATGGGGATAAGCGCTGCGGCCCTGCTGGCCCAGGTCCAGGTCAATCTCCCGTTTCCGTTTTTGCAGGCCGGGTACCTCGAGAAGTTTTTGCGCCGGGGCCTCAATCCGGAAATTGGCCTGGACGCCTATAGCCTGGGACATTACCGCCCCGGGGACTTTCGCCGGGCGGCCCGGGCTTTTCACGGGGCCGGGCGGCGGATCACCCTGCACGGCCCCTTTCAAGACCTGGCCCCGGGGGCGCTGGACGATGGCGTCCTGGCCGCGTCGCGCCGGCGTTTGCGCCAGGCGTTCCGCTATTTGCCGGTGTTTCGGCCGGTGGCGGTGGTCTGCCATCTGGGCTATGAAGCCCGGCACTACCTCGGGGATCAGGAGCGCTGGCTGGCCCGCAGCGCGGCCACCTGGAAGGAGTTGGCCGCCCTGGCGGCGCCTCACGGCGTGACGGTGATGCTGGAAAATGTCCACGAAACCGAGCCGGAACTCTTCCTGGAAGTCCTGGGCCGGGTGGGGGCGCCCAACCTCCAGGTGTGCTTTGACGTGGGGCACCTCCTGGCTTTCAGCACCGGCGACTTCCCCCACTGGCTTAAGACCCTGGCCCCGGTCATCGGGCACCTGCATCTCCACGACAACCACGGGGATAACGACACCCACCTGGCCTTAGGCGCCGGCCGGGTCCCTCTCCGAGAAACTCTCGACTACCTGGCCCACCGGGGGCGCCAGCCCTTCATTACCCTGGAGCCTCACCAGGAAGGCAGTCTGGACCCCTCCCTGGACCACCTGGCCGGCATCTGGCCCTGGGAAAATTAGGGAAAGACACTATTTTAATTTACTGTCAACCTCCAGGGTTAGTTCACCTTACCAGCGGGTTTTTCACCTTCAAGGCGGGGAAGCGGCCGAAATCCCGGTCGGCGGTCCATAATTCCCGGGCGCCGTGGCTTTGGCACAAGGCCGCGACGCGGGCGTCATGAACCTGGGGCCCGGCGACTCGTCCCACCTGGAGGGCAAGGCGCAACTCCGGCCAATATCCCTCTGATTCCGCCAGCAGGACCAGGCTGGGAGATTCCAGCCAGGCCGTCACCTGCTCCAGAGCCGCATCCAAAGGGGTGGGCGGCGCATAGATTTTGGGATGCGTGACGATGGCCAGGAATTCGTGGAGGCAAGGCCAGGGGATGGCCCAGGGTCCTCGCCCCTCGGCCAGTTCCACTATCGAACCGTACGCGGCGTCGTGCCAGGGAGAATCTTCCCGATGCGCATAGACCAGGAGATTGGTATCCACGGCAATCATGCGCCGCGGCCTTCATAAATGAGCCCCCGAATCTGCTCCCAGGAAGCGCCGGTAACCTGGGGTTGGAGTCCGGCGCCCTTGAAGGTGGCCTTGCGGAGCCTAAAGTCGCGGCTTTGCTCCCTTTCCGCGATGACCTTTCTCAAACCCTCCTCCACCAGCGACCGGACCGTGGTTTTCTCCCGGCGGGATACCTGCCGGGCGGCTTCCAGAAGGGCATCTGATATCTCTATGGTTGTTTTCATATGGGTATATGTATCAATAAATACATCTATATGTCAATTTAAAAAGCTTGTAGCGCGGGCACTGCCCGCGGTTTCCTCTGATTTGCTTGGCAAAGTTGTCGGCTCCTCATGGCGATAATTCATCCAGGTGCACCAAAGCTAGAAAAAATAGCGTCTGCCCCCAATTAATCAATTACTTTACAGGCGGGAGGCAAACGGATAGAATAAATCTGTCTGTATAACTTGGTCTAGATAATGGAAAACTTCCCCGCGGGCCGATCCCGGCTAAGGTTCTTGTGGGAAAGCGCCGATATAATAAGGGCAATGTCAGCTCTATGAAATACCTGGCTATTCTTGGCTCCACCGGCTCCATCGGCCAAAGCACCCTGGCGGTGGTGGCGGAACATCCCGGTGAATTTGCGGTGGCGGGGTTGGCCGCCGGCCGGAATGTTGAGCTTTTGGCTCAACAGATTAAGGAATTCCAACCGCTTCGGGTATCGGTCCAAGATAAAGAGACCGCGGCGCGACTCAAGCTTCTCTTGCCGACAAATTGGCATCCGGCAATTTTTTGGGGGCCGGAAGGGGCGAAGGAGATAGCTTTAACCGAGGGAGTGGACCTGGTGGTCTCCGCCATGGTGGGGGCGGTGGGCCTGGAACCCACCCTGGCCGCCATTAACGCCGGGCTGCCGGTGGCCCTGGCCAATAAAGAGACCCTGGTGGCCGCGGGCTCCCTGGTGATGGCCGCGGCCAAGGAACGGGGCGTGCCCATCATCCCGGTGGACAGCGAACACAGCGCCATTTTTCAGGCCCTGAACGGCGAACGCCGGCAGGATGTGCGGCAGCTCTGGCTTACCGCTTCCGGGGGGCCGTTTCGCGCCTGGGACCTGGAGCGCCTGCGCGGCGCCACCGCGGCCCAGGCCCTGAAACATCCCAACTGGAGCATGGGGCCCAAGATCACCATCGACAGCGCCACTATGATGAACAAGGCCCTGGAGGTTATCGAGGCTTCGGTGCTCTTCGGCCTGGACGTGGACCAGGTGGGGGTTTACATCCATCCCCAGAGTATTATCCATTCCCTGGTGGAGTTTGTGGACGGCTCGGTGATCGCCCAGTTGGGGGCGCCGGACATGCGCCTGCCCATCGCCTATGCCCTGACCTACCCCCGGCGCCTGCCCCTGAACGGGCCGCGCCTGGATCTGTGCCAGGTGGGCCGGCTCACCTTTGAGGCTCCCGATTTGACCCGCTTTCCGGGGTTGGCCCTGGGGTATGCCGCGGCCCGGGCCGGGGGCACCATGCCTGCGGTGCTCAATGCCGCCAACGAAATGGCGGTGGCCGCCTTTCTTGCCGGCCGCCTCGGTTTTATGGACATCCCCAAAACCGTGGAGGCCGCCATGGAGGCCCACCGGCATGAGCCGCTGGATAGTTTGGACCAGGTCCTGGCCGTCAACCGCTGGGCCCGGGATTTTGCCCAGGGCTTGATCAACCGGGGGATATAGAGTTGCGCGGCGCTCCCCGGCCACGGACCGACTGGATTACTATTTCTCCCACAGGAGCATACCTACTTTTATGACAACCGCGTTGGCGACCATTATAGTCCTGGGGGTCCTGGTCTTCGTTCACGAATTGGGCCATTTCCTCATGGCCAAATTCTTCGGGGTGCGGGTGGACGCGTTTTCCCTGGGCTTCCCGCCTAAGGTGCTCCACAAGAAGATCGGGGATACGGATTACCGTCTTTCGGTGATTCCGCTGGGGGGCTATGTCAAGCTTTTTGGGGAAAATCCCAAGGATGAAGTGCCGCCCGAGTTGCAATCGGTGTCATTTTCCCATCACCCGCTCTGGCATCGGTTTTTAATTGTCTTGGCGGGGCCGGCCTTCAATCTGATTTTCGCAGCCCTGGCCCTGTTCCTGGTCTTTGCTTTTTCCGGCATTCCCTATCTCACCACCGAAATCGGCGGGGTGAAAGAGGGTTCCCCGGCGGCGCAGGCGGGTCTGTTAAAAGGCGACCAGATCCTGTCGGTGGGAGGCGAATCGGTTAGCCGCTGGGAAGACCTCTCGGTGAAAATCCGTCAGAGCGTGGAACATCCCTTAACCCTGTCGGTGCGGCGGGGAGACCGGGACTTCCAGGTCCAGGTGACCCCCCAACGCATGGAGACCGCCGACATTTTCGGGGGAAAAGTCTCTGCCATGATCATCGGCGTCTCTTCCGGGGATCATCCGGCCGTGGAGCACGTCGGTCCCATCCGGGCCTTGGGTCAAGGCGTGTTTTACACCGGCCGCCTGACCTGGCTGACCGTGGAGAGCCTGTATAAACTGGTGGCCCGGGAAGTGCCGCTGAAGAGCCTCGGCGGCCCCATCCTCATCGCCCAGGTGGCGGGCAGACAGGCGGAGATGGGGGTGTCCTACCTGGTGCAGTTTATGGCGGCGCTGAGCGTCAATCTCTTCCTGCTCAACCTCCTGCCCATCCCCGTTCTGGATGGCGGGCACCTGTTTTTCTTCACCCTGGAGGCGATCCGGGGCAAGCCGATGCCGCTTAAGCACCGGGAGATGGCCCAGGGATTGGGCCTGATGTTGCTCCTGGCTTTGATGATCCTGGTCTTTTACCAGGATATTTTGCGCCTGGTGCAGACCCAGTAATGATACCGTTTTCGGTTTTCGGTTTTGAAAAGTTGTCAGTGGCCAGGGATCAGGGATTAGGGGAAAATATCAGGGTGGGCATTGCCCACCATCCTCATTATCCCTGCTTTTTATAGCCTTGGAGTGAGCCGCACAGGCTCAGGCGCGACGGTTCAAAGCATATTGCAGTCAAAGGGTGGCGCAGGCTAAACGGGAATGGCAGATATTTGCTACCCGCCGACGATGAAAAGCCCCCCTGCCCCCTTTTCCAAAAGGGGGTTAAAAGTCCCCCTTTAGCAAAGGGGGATTTAGGGGGATTTGAGTTTTTACGGTAAAGCCTGCGGTTACAGAAAATAGCCTTTGGAGCGCCAATCAGTTTTAAAGGTTAAAACCGATATCGGGCGGTCGGTGGCCGCCGAAATTTGTAGGGATGGTTTCACAGCCTACCGCATGCGCCTCCATAGTTCGCCGCCAAAGCCCGTACTCATCTTAGCCCTGGATACCGCCACCGAGAATGGCAGTCTGGCCCTGGTGGCGGATGACCAGGTGCTGATGGAGTACTCCCTGGAAAGCCCGAACGCCTACCTGACCTGCCTGATGCCCGGGGTGGCCGCGATCCTGAAAGCTGCCGGACGGGACGTGGCGGATCTGGCCGCGGTGGCCGTGAGCGCCGGCCCCGGCAACTTTACCGGGCTGCGGATCGGGCTGGCCACCGCCAAGACCCTGGCGTGGTCCCTTAAGCGCCCGTTGGTGCCGGTGCCCACCCTGGAGGCGCTGGCGGCCCAGTTCCCTTTTCACCCTCACCCCGTCGGGGTGGTCATGGACGCCAAGCGCGGGGAAGTCTTCTGGGGGTTGTTCCGGTGCCCGGAAGATTGGCCCGAGGTGCTGGAGGGGCCGCTGCGTCTGCCGGTGAGGGAACTCCCGGCCCGGCTGCCTCGGCCGCTCCTGCTCACCGGTCCCGGTCTCGACGCCCATCGGGAGGTGCTGACCAGGCTGCTGCCCCCCGAGATTACCTGGGCCCCGCCGGAAAGACGCTGGCCCCGGGCCTCGATCCTGGCCCGGCTGGCCCGCCGCCGCCTGGCCCTTGACCTGACCGCCAACCCCGCCCAACTGGTCCCCACCTACCTGCGCCCGGCGCTGTAAAACGATTTGGCAAATATCATTACCGGCGTCATATCACTCGATGAACTGTCCAAGTGGTGGCGGAGATGTCGAGAGGCGCCCCAAGGTTCTGCTTACGGAGACAAAAAACAGGCAGGGTAACATTCACCCTGCCCGTTTGCAGTTTGATCAGGAAAAGAAAATCTGATTACGTGCGAAGCTTCAGCCGTAACCCCCCCATGGCTAACAGACCGGAGCCCAGCAGCCAGACCGCGCCGGGGATGGGGACGTTTGAGGTCGCCTGGTCCACCCCGTCAAACCACACGCTATAATAGCCAGGGGCCTTCACCCAATGTTGCTCGATAGGGATAGGGGTCTGGCCATCGTAACTAAAACCATCCGCCAGGGTGGATCCCTTTGCAAAATTAGAATAGGCGGCCACGGTAAATTGGTAGTTGCCCGCCGCCAGGGTGGGCAGAATAAAACCCGAGTCCCAGTATGTCTGGGTAAGGGGGTTGACGGAAGAGTTGTCATCATTTTCGGCGATCAAATTTCCGGTTGCGGTCCAGAGCGCGGTGATGGGATCAAAATTGGCCGCGTTTTGGAACGAGTCGGTCCACACCCTGACGTTGGTGGCGTCGTTCGCCAAACTGAAATTAAAGTAAACCACGTCAGTATGGAAGTAAAGATTGCCGGTAAAATTAAAGGTGCCCGCCTGGGCTCCGGCCGCGGAACACAACAGCCCGATGGCCATTAAGAATACGACAAGCTTCTTCATAATTTCCACCTCCTGTAAACATTAAGTAGTTGAAAAACAGCTTACTTCCTAACCAACTCCCAGAAAGATTTTTCCTATGGTTCCCTGCCGTTTCCCAAAATTAACCTGATATCACCTCGTTACCATGGGGTCGGCTTTATGGACCAGGCTTGTGAAAATGTGACAAAAACATAAAAACCGGGCTACTCGAGGCAACCCGGCTGTCTCATTTTCCCGAGACCCGTGGCTTTCCGTCCCCGCCTTGCAACGGGTTTGGCTTTGTCTCTCTCTATAAACTTTGCAAAAATTATTCCACAATCTGATAATGCCCGATCCTGGAAAATTTTAAGAGCGATATCCTTGTGTTACCCCTAAGAAGCCTGATTCCGGCTTTACCGTGGCACCCTGAATAGTGTAATTCTTCAAACATAATGTTTAATATCTTTGACGTATGCAGGTGAAGCGCCATGAAAAAGCCGGGTTACCGTTCCAGGCAACCCGGCTGTCTCATTCTTCCGAGACCCGTAGCTTTCCGTCCCCGCCTTGCGACGGGTTTGGCGTTCACAGTCGATGGCGGAAACTTATTACAAAGCGACAACTAAGTCAAGAAAAAAAAAGATATTAATAAAAAAATATGCCTATTGACTTAGCTCATAAAGATTTCTGGGTTGTCAGTTGATGATATGTGACAGTTTCAGTTGATATACAAGCCTTGACCAGGCGATCAAAAAGCTCATTTTCCCAAAAGCGACGATTAAAAC
>VGSJ01000016.1 GCA_016875015.1 Deltaproteobacteria bacterium
CCAACTTCACCATGGACCTGATCCAGAAACAATTTCAACATTCCATCAGACTGGAGATAAATAAATGGAAGAAAGCCGCTTGATATCTGGATATCTAAATTTTACCCGTCGGTTTTGAGTTATTATACCGGCATGAGACAAGGCGAAATTCTTAATTTGACCTGGGGACAGGTGGACGTGAAGGAAGGGTTTATCAAGCTGGAAGCGTGGGATACAAAAACCAGTGCTCCCCGCCTTGTGCCCCTTACCGGTGAACTGGTGGAGCTGTTCAAGGCCATGCCCAGGGGATTGCCGCCGGTGAAGGTGTTTACCTATGCAGGGCGGCAAATCGGAGCTATTAAAAGAGGATTCACCACGGCCTACAAGGGGGCGGGGATAGAGGACTTCACCTTTCACGATTTGAGACACACGGCAATCAATAACTGGCGGTTGCAGGGGCATGACTACTTTCGTATAATGGCGGCGACCGGCCATAAAACCATGACCGTTTTCAAGCGATATAACACCGTGAGTAAGGAAGAATTGAGAGCCTTGGTGGGAGAGAAAATCTTACGCATGGACACCTATATGGACACCATGGAATTTCTCAGGCCCGCAAACCCACGCCCCCGTAGCTCAGTTATGGATAGAGCAAGGGATTCCTAATCCCTGTGCCGCCCGTTCGAGTCGGGCCGGGGGCGCCAGTTATTTCAAGTGGTTAGCTCAAATGCAGCCCTTCAAAAACACCCCAGGTTGCGGGGAGGTCGCAGGTAATGGCGCATAAACTTCATTTTGCTCCTGACGTTAATCTCCTGGGAACAGCTACCGTTCCTGAACAATACGAACCCATAGGCTAACGGGATAAACAGCAGCAAAAAACCCGGAAATCAAGCATTCTCCTAGAAAAAAATTGAGCAATAATTATAAATCATTAAATGTACCTCAAAGTTTCAAATTAACTAAGTCCGCATGCAGGGAAAAATTATCTATATGTAGGAAAGCTAGCGTTACCGGCAAGGTAAACCGCCGGGGCCCGGCGCTGCCGGGGTTCAGGTAGAGGACGCCGTTTTTGCGCTCCAGGCGGGGGGAGTGGGAGTGGCCGAAGATGACCGCGGCCAGGCCGGCGGCGGCGGGGTCCAGGTCCAGGGTGAACAGTTCGTGGAGGACGTAGAGGCGGAGGCCACCCACCTCCACCACCCGGGTGTGGGGGAGGTCAGCGGCCCAGTCGCCCCGGTCGGTGTTGCCCCTGACCGCGTGCACCGGGGCGATCCGCTCCAGATGGCGCAAAATCCGGGGGTCGCCGATGTCCCCGGCGTGGATGATGAGCTCCACGCCCTTAAGGGCCTGGAGCGCCTGGGGGCGCAGCAACCCGTGGGTGTCGGAGATGACGCCGATAAGATGTTCAGTCATAAAAGGAGGGTGGGGCAGGCCCCAGTATGACCCGACTAGCCTGGGAAAAGCTGAAACCACCCGCCGGCCTTCCCGGGGCCCGGGGGCTAATTCTTTTGATAAATGAGCTTGACCAGCCGGCCCAGGTCTTCCAGGCTCATCCGGTTCTGGGCGTACATCTGGGTCGCCTTCACCAGGGAGGAGAGGAGCAGCAGGCCCCCTGCGGCATTCTCCTGTTGTTTCCGCAACTTCTGATCGTGACCGGCCAGAAATTTGGCCCTCTTGGTTTCCTCTCCGCAACCGCAGGCGCACTCAGGCATCGCATTCTCCTCTTCGGCTCAGATTAGCTTCCCAGGGATCAAGTGTCTAATTACCTTAATTCTTAAGGCAATTACGCCTTCAGCATACTAATCTTTCTGGAAAATTTCAAGTTTTTAGATTTCTTAAGGGGCATCATTGGGAGAAGGCTGGGCCGAGAGGGCAGGGCAGGGGGCCGGTTTTATTGTCGGCCTAAGAGCAATTTACCTTAAGATTATAACCCGTTTCGCCTTTTTGTCGCTTCGCCTTTTCCCCATCTCTCACAGACCGGGGGCAGGAGGGACTCGCCGTGGGAGGCGGAGCAGACATCGTCTTCGAAGCAGGTCTTGGAGAAGTCTGACTCCAAGGACACGGGGTAGTCGCCCGTAAAGCAGGAGAGGCAGAAATCCTGGTGGGTTAAATGGGTGGCCTCCACCAGCCCTTCCAGGCTCAGGTAGCCCAGGTAATCCAGGCCTAAAAAGTCGCGGATCTGATCGATTTCCTGCTGGGAGGCGATGAGTTCCCCTTTGCTGGAAAAATCGATGCCGTAGTAGCAGGGGAAACGGTGGGGCGGGCAGCTCACCACCATGCTCACTTCCCTGGCGCCGGCTTCCCGCAAGGATTTGACCCGGGATCGCGTGGTAGTGCCCCGGATGATGGAGTCTTCGATCACCACCACCCGTTGGCCCCTGAGGATGTCCCGCACCGGGTTGAGTTTGATCCGGACGGAGAAATCCCGCATGCTCTGGGAGGGCTGGATGAAGGTGCGGCCCACGTAATGATTACGGATGACCCCCATTTCAAAGGGGATGCCGGTGGCCGCGGCGTAGCCCAGGGCGGCGTAGGTGCCGGAGTCGGGGAAGGGCATTACCAGGTCGGCCGTCAGGGGGTGTTCCCGGGCCAGGGCGGCGCCCAGGCGCTTGCGCACCAGGTAAACGCTCTGGCCGAAGATCAGGCTGTCCGGCCGGGCGAAATAGACGTATTCGAAGATGCAGTAACGGGGCGGCGCCGGCGGGAAGGGCTTGTGGGAATGGAGCCCGTTTTTGTCCATGACCACGATCTCGCCCGGTTCCACCTCCCGCCAGTAATCCGCCTGCACCAGGTCCAGGGCGCAGGACTCGGAGGCCACCACCCAGGCGCCGTTCAACTGCCCCAGGCACAGGGGCCGGAAGCCGTGGGGGTCCCGGGCGGCGATGACCTGGTCGGCGGTGGACAGCACCAGGGAATAGGAACCCTTGACTTCGGCCAGGGCCGCGGCCAGGGAGTCGATCAAATCGATGAGGTTGCCCCGGCGGTGCCGGGCCATGAGGTGGACGATGACCTCGGTGTCCATGGTGGACTGGAAGATGGAGCCCTCCGCCTCCAGGCGGCAGCGGATGGCCCGGGCGTTGGTGAGGGTGCCGTTGTGGCCGATGGCGATCATCAAACCGCCGTGCTGCACCACGAAGGGCTGGGCGTTGATGAGCATGGTGGAGCCGGTGGTGGAATAGCGCACATGGCCGATGGCCAGATGCCCCGGCAGCTCATCCAGGACCGCGGGGTTGAAGACCTCGGGCACCAGCCCCAGACCCCGGTGCATGCGGACCCGGGCGCCGTCGGCGGCGACGATGCCGCAGGACTCCTGGCCCCGGTGCTGGAGGGCGTAAAGGCCGAAAAAGGTGATGCGGGCCGCGTCGGGGTGCCCGTAGATGCCGAAGACGCCGCAGTGTTCTCGGGGTTTGTCGTCCTGCTGGACGACATCGTTTTCCGTTTTCCGTTTTCCGTTTTCCGTTTTCACTTTAAACCCTTGCCCGACCGGCGAAAAGGTTGGGTAGCCGCAGGCTTCAGCCTGCCCAAAAAGCACTGGTAGCACAGGCTTTCCAGCCTGTGCTCAATGGCCATGTTTGTATACATCTCCACGGGGCCTGATTTCGTAAATTCTAACTTCCTTCAGGGGTTCATCGACCTTATAGAGAATCCGCCAGCCGCCTACCTGGTATCTAAAGCAATCCGGTTTGCCTTTGAGTCTCTGAATGTTGGCGCCATACTTCGGGTTGTCTTCTAATTCAATGATACAGCGATCCGTTGCTGCCCTGAGTTTATAGGTTAATTTTTGGTAAACTCTCAGGGCCGGGCGGGTCAAGACCACATTATACGGCATCAGTCTTGATATCCCGCCATCTGACGTATTCGCCTTTGGCGTAAGCCTCTTCCCCCTGGGCGATGGCCTTGAGCTCGCCTTCGGTGGGCTCAACTTCTTCCGGCTCCTGGATAAATTGAATGTACTCCAGGACCCCTTCCAGGGCATCATCGGAGAGGGTATCCAGGTTTTTGATAATCTCGTCGCGGAGGTTCATAGCCGATACTCCCCTAGGGCTGTCCAGGATTAATGTACGGTTATATTTTACTACGCAACCGGCAATTCATACAAGACCTTGCCGCGGTCCAGGGTTTCCACATCTGAATCAGGGGTGGGATTGCCAGAGGCATAGGAACCGAACCGGATAATCCGCTCCGGTTGGAATTCTTGGACAGTGCGGTCGCATAAGTCCCGGATGGTTTGTTCGTCAACCATGGCAAGTATTTTTAATACAGGGTGGGCATGGCAAGCCTTTATTGGTACGCAAGGCGCACTACATAACTTCTTCCAAGGTCTTGCGGCCCCGGGGAGTGCGGTCAAAATCGCGGTCGAAACTCAACAGTTCTAAGTTGAATTTCTCGGCGGCTACATACTGATAGGAATCATCAAAATCGAGGCCAAAGGCTTGGGCAACTTCGCTTACTTTCGCCATATCCTCCACCCCTAGTCGCAGTAGGCCGATGACTTCCGAGAGGAACAAGTCTTTCACTGATCGGAGAAAGAGATCAAAGCGCTTCAGCCTTAAGAGAATAATCCCTATCGAATAAAGGGAAAATTCAGAGATATGGAGGCTGTCCGGCGCAGCCTGGTTGAGGAACGCGGCGACCTGGTCGGCGTAGTCTTGATCGAGGAGAAGTTCCAGAATGATATTGGTGTCCAGGAGATACATCAATCTCCCCACCATTCTTGAGCCTTATGTTGGAGCTCCACTGAAGTGTATCGGTCTCGCAAATCCCGCAAGCCGCCGCGCCAGTCCAATTTTAAGGCTGCTTTTTTCTTGCGAGACCGCTTGGACAGGAGAGATTCCAGGAAATCCTCGGCGGCGCGGTGCAATTCGGGCGGCAGTTCCTTGACTAATTGCTCAAGCCGGGTCATTTTGTTCACCTTTAATTTATATTACCAGATTTGCTGGAAATTTTCTATGTAACCGACGTCCAAGGTATGCATTACCCGTAAAAATTGGTGCGCGGAGCGCACCCTACATTACTGAAAATCCTGAACGATGCGGTTACATAGGCCCTGGATGGTCTGTTTGCATATCATGGAAAAATTTTTTACAGTGGGCAAGGCCCCCCCATTGGTGGTGTGCAGTGCGCACAAATTTATTAACGTTAGCTATCCCTTTTTATTAGAAGACACCATCGATCATTTTTCGGTCCAAAAGAAAATCTCTCACTCTCTTTATCAATCCATTTTCGTTTAATTTGTAAATTTGGCTTAAAGCCATCTGATTCTAAATGAATGACATTTTCATTTAAACCTCGAATAGATTTCCGATAAAGGGGATCAAATAATAAAATATAATCATCTTCGATATCCATTGCTAACATAAAATGATCTTCTTTTTTGAAATAACAAATAGCCACACCTGAATTCTTTAGACGTTTATAAATTTTACTATCCTTACCGCAATGAACTTCTTTACCTTCAATAATATCAATGCTAAGAGTAAATTTTGGGGTTTTAAGTCTATTTTCTTGAAAAAATTCTCCCAAAAATTCCAAGGCGTAGGTGCTGGTTCCCATACACTTAGCGTAATCAAGAGTATAGCGATAAATGTAATCTATCGCCATCGGAGGAATAGATTTTTTATCAAATAGATAGGTAATTGCATTGAGAAACGTTGTAGGGCCACAATCTCTTTCAGAGGCTTGATATCTTAAAGGCGTTTTCATTTAACTCACCTCTTTTTCAGGATTATTTCTTGAGGGCGAATAGCGTCCGGGGTGACTCGGGTCTATGAAGTTCGTCCGGCCCGTCCCTCCAGCCATTTCTTGAACGAACCTTGACTCTCACCGGAAGGTTTTCCAGTTAGCAAGCCCTCAACGCTGATGTCTTCGTCCAGACCCTCCCAATGAATTCCGTGTCCTTTGCCAATGAGCCGCCAGTTCTGGCGTTCCTTCGGAGTGGCGCAGGCCAGTCTGGGATACCACGCTAAGGGCACTGAGAGGGTGCGTCCATCACTGAGTTCCACGGTCAGGCTATCTTCACTAATGGTAAGATTCTCCACATTGGGCAAATGTAATTCAACCGCTGAAATAGGCATTCCACGCCTCCATGAGGTGTATCCGTTGTTCTTGGATGATGCTCTCAATACGACGGATTTCGACACGGCTAAAGCCAATACTGTATTGCAATCGAATCGGATCAAGCCAAAATTTGATCAGTTTATCGTCTCGGTCCACGTGAATATGCGGCGGTTCACTCCGATCAGTAGCATAGAAGAAAAAACGATACGGGCCTGTTCTAAGAACCGTAGGCATTTCAGATCCTTATAATAGATAATGGGGCTATCAGCGTCAAGCAGAGGTCGAAATCTTTATTTTACGCCAGTTTTCTTAAACCTCACCATCTCATGATACTCCTGAATAGTCTTAACCTCCAGCTTCCCGCGTTTCTGGGCCCGGATGGCGTCCAGGGTGGCCCTCGCCGCGGCCATAGTGGTGGTGTAGGGGATGTTGTGTTCCAGGGCCACCAGGCGGATGGAGCGGGAATCGCCGGTGGTTTGGCGGCCGGCCGGGGTGTTGACCAAAAGCGAGATTTCATTGCTCTTGATGCGGTCGATGATGTGGGGCCGGCCTTCCCTCACCTTGTAGATTTCCGTGACCGTCAAGCCGTTCTCCCGGAAAAACGCCGCGGTGCCGCTGGTGGCATAGACCTGAAAGCCCTCCGCGGCATAGCCCTGGGCCAGGGTGACGGCCTGGGGCTTGTCCGCGTCCTTGACGCTGAAGACCACGCCGCCGGAAAGGGGCACGATCTGACCCGCGGCCAGCTGGGACTTGGCAAAGGCCAGGCCGAAATCCTCATCTATCCCCATGACTTCCCCGGTGGAGCGCATCTCCGGCCCCAGCAGGGGATCCACCCCGGGGAAGCGCCGGAAGGGGAAGACCGATTCCTTCACGGCAAAGTACGGCGGCTCAATTTCTGCGGTGAAGCCCAGTTCAGCCAGGCTCCGGCCCAGCATCACCTTGGTGGCCAATTTCGCCAGGGAGACCCCGGTGGCCTTGCTTACAAAGGGGACAGTACGAGAAGCTCGGGGATTGACCTCCAGGACGTAGACCTGCTGGTCTTTGACCGCGAACTGGATGTTGAGGAGCCCGATCACCCCCAGTTCCGCGGCCAATGCCCGGGTCTGGGTCTTGATTTCCTCCTGGATGGCCCGGGTGAGGGAGTAGGGCGGCAGGACGCAGGCGGAGTCGCCGGAATGGATGCCGGCCTCTTCGATGTGCTCCATGATGCCGCCGATGACGGTGATCTGGCCGTCGCAGATGGCGTCCACGTCCACTTCGATGGCGTCTTCCAAAAACTTGTCGATGAGGATGGGATGGTCCGGGGAGGCCACCAGGGCCCAATTCATGAAGTTGACCAGGGCCGCATCATCGGCGACGATCTGCATGGCCCGCCCCCCCAGAACGTAGGAAGGCCGCACCAGCACGGGGTAGGTGATGCGGTGGGCGATGGTGAGGGCCTGGTCCACGGTGGTGGCGGTGTCGTTGGGAGGCTGCGTGAGGCCTAACTTATTCAACATTTGCTTGAAGAGGCGGCGGTCCTCGGCCCGGTCGATGGCCGAAGGCGAGGTCCCCATGATGCGGACCCCGGCCTGGCCCAGGGGGACCGCCAGGTTCAGGGGGGTCTGGCCGCCGAACTGGAGGATCAGACCCAGGGGCTGTTCCGCGGCCACGATGTGGAGCACGTCTTCTTTGGTGAGGGGCTCGAAATAGAGCTTGTCCGAGGTGTCATAGTCCGTGGACACGGTTTCGGGGTTGGAGTTGACCATTATGGACTCCACCCCCATCTCCTTCAAGGCGAAGGAGGCCTGGCAGCAACAGTAGTCGAACTCGATCCCCTGGCCGATGCGGTTGGGGCCGCCGCCGAGGATCATTACCTTGTCCCCGGCGGTCTGGCGGGCCTCGTCTTCCCATTCATAGGTGGAGTAAAAATAGGGGGTGTAGGCTTCGAACTCGGCGGCGCAGGTGTCCACCAGCTTGTAAACCGGATTAACGCCGTGCTCCCGGCGCATCCGGGCGATATGCTCCTCATCGCCGCCCCAGAGGTGGGCGAGTTGTATGTCGGAGAAACCCCACTCCTTGGCCCGCCGGAGCATGTCCTCAAGATGGTCCTGGCCGCGGCCCTGGCGGAGGAGTTCCCCGAAGGCGGCCAATTCATCGGAGAAACCCACCAGATCGCGAGTCTGGTAGAGGAACCAGGGGTCGATGCCGGTTATTTCATAAGCCTCCTGCACGGACATATCTTGACTGAAAGCCTGGCGGAGGTAGAACAGGCGCAGGGAATTGGGGACCCGCAGTCTGCACCGCAATTCCGTGGGCGACAGGTCGGGCAGGTCCTTGCCGTCGGCGCCCAGGCCGAACCGGGAGATCTCCAGGGACCGGATGCCTTTTTGCAGGGCCTCCTTGAAGGTGCGGCCGATGGCCATCACCTCCCCCACGGACTTCATGGAGGTGGTGAGAAAATCCTCGGCCCCCGGGAACTTCTCAAAGGCCCAGCGGGGAATCTTGACCACACAGTAATCAATGGAGGGTTCAAACGCGGCGTAGGTCTCACGGGTGATGTCGTTGTGGATCTCGTCCAGGGTAAAGCCCACCGCCAGCTTGGCCGCAATCTTGGCGATGGGGAAGCCCGTGGCCTTGGAGGCCAGGGCCGAGGAGCGGGACACCCGGGGGTTCATTTCGATGATCACCATCTCGCCGTTTTCGGGGTTGATGGCAAACTGAATGTTGGAGCCGCCGGTTTCCACGCCGATTTCCCGGATGATGGCGATGGCCGCATCCCGCATGGTCTGGTACTCACGGTCGGTCAGGGTTTGGGCCGGGGCCACGGTGATGGAATCGCCGGTGTGCACCCCCATGGGGTCCAGGTTTTCGATGGAGCAGATGATCACCACGTTGTCCTGGAAATCCCGCATCACTTCCAGTTCGAATTCCTTCCAGCCCACCACCGACTCTTCCAGCATCACCTCGGTGATCATGCTGGCGGAAAGGCCATCCGCGGACAGGAGCTTCAGGTCCTCCAGGTTGTAGGCGATGCCGCCGCCGGTGCCCCCCAGGGTGAAGCTGGGCCGCACGATGACGGGATAGCCGATGACCGGGGCGGCGGCCACGGCCTCCTCCAGGGTGCGCACGATGACGCTGTTGGGCACCCGGAGATTGATGTTGGCCATGGCGTCCCGGAAGCGTTCCCGGTCCTCGGCCTTTTTGATGACTTCGGGGTTGGCCCCGATCATCTCCACCCCGTATTTCTCCAGGATACCGGTTTCCGCCACGGCGATGGCGCAGTTCAGGCCGGTTTGCCCCCCCAGAGTAGGGAGCAGGGCATCGGGCCGTTCCCGCTCGATCACCTGGCACACCATTTCCGGCGTGATGGGCTCGATATACGTGCGGTCCGCCATCTCCGGGTCGGTCATGATGGTGGCCGGGTTGGAGTTGATCAGGACCACCTCATAGCCTTCTTCCCTCAAGGCTTTGCAGGCCTGGGTGCCGGAATAATCAAACTCGCAGCCCTGACTGATGATGATGGGGCCTGAGCCGATGATCAGGATCTTCTTAAGGTCGGTGCGTTTGGGCATTTTTCGTTGATAATCGGAGCGCCGGCCAGAACGGATATCTCGGCCCTGCCCCAATGTTCCTTTCTCTTATCCGTAACCATAAAGGCGCCCTCACCGGCGCAGTTTATGCGGGTTTATTCAGATCTCCCAGCTGGGGCCGGCGAGGTGCCCCGGCAGGTAGAGCGCCTGGGAGAGGTCTCATCAATAGTATGCTTTTGCTCCTATCAAGGCCAGGAGATTTTTCCTTTTCCCGGCCCGGCCAAGGCCTCCGGGAGGGCATCCGGCCCCCTGCGGTCAGGCGCCCTCCCGGTCGTTCTCAACCCTCGGCCGGTCAAACGTTCAGGCCCAGCTTCGAAAGCCCGGGGCTCAGGGAATGGTCCCGCCGCCAGAGCCGCTTTGATGCGGTGCCGGTGGGGCCGGAGGTGCAATTTGAGCCTTGGGGACGACCGGCGGGGGAATGGTTTGCTGTAAAATCTTTAGGTCCGGGCTCACCGGCAACCCCAAGGGAAACTGGTTGCCGGCGGCTCCAGGGTCTCCGGCCGGAGGTCCGGTCCACAACATACCCGGGGTTATCCCCGTAGTCATCATCTGTTCCAGCATTTGCTGCATCGCCGGGGTCAGAGTTTGGGGCAGAAAGGGTTGCCGGCCCAGGGGGATCTGGGTGAATTGCATATCTCTCAACATAACCTGGTAAGGAATCTGGGGGTCATTGGAACTCACCTCCAGGAGACCGCTGGGCAGGTACACCGAAGTAAAGCCGGGCATCAGGAGAAAATAGGGATTACTGCCGCGCACGCCGATGGTTGCAGTGTGCGTCTCAATGATGAAATCCGGCTCTTCGGTCTTGATGATGCGGGTGACCACAGTCTGCATCATGCCCCGGAAAAAGCGCAGCACCGCCCGGCGCTCCTGCCGGACGGAATCATATTGATAGTCGGCGATGGCCAGGCGGGACTCCGGCGCCAGGGTGATGATGGAGTCGTCCACCATGGTTAGCTGGGCCTTAGCCTTGGTCTTGGTGCGGATCACGTCGCCGGGCTCCACTCCGTCCTGGAACTTGGCGGCAATGGCGGGGATCGCGCCCTGCTTGAGGAGGTCCACCTGCCCGACCACCTGGGTGAAACGGCCGACCACGGCGGCGTGGGCGGACAGGGCAAACAACCCAAAGAGCGTCAATATGGTGATGATGACCAACAGGTATTTCCGAGTCATTGTGGTGCCCTCCTCCATAGGACCTGGGGTTGCGTTTAGGTTCAGTTATAGGCATGGTGCACTTGACCAAAAATTCCCTATAATGGGGATATTACATGGTAGGCTGGCCCCATCCCACAATACGTCTCAAGCCTTGTCTTTCAATGCCAGGAAGATCGCTGCCTGCACTTTATCGGCAAGTCGCATTGCTTCTTCAGCGTCTTGCCCGGTAGTCTCCGGGACATCCCCGGGATAGCGAAGTTCCACCCCATAGGGATTGAGCAGGGAAACTTCGGTCAATGACCAAGCCAGAGTTGAATCGGTCGAGGCGATGAGACTAAGAAGCAATTCCAGGTCATGGGTTTTGGGGAACTCGATTTGATGCCAGGTGAGAAGTGCCTTGAAATACTTTTCCGCGGCCTGCTGGCTGTGAAAACAGATGGCGGAGAAAAATGGCCTCCCGGAAGCAAAAAGGAATTTTGCCGTCTCCAGGTCATTATCGGCCTTTGCCAGCCATTGCCGGACTAGATCGAGTTTTACGTGCTCAGGCGGCCTCATAGATTACTTTCCCATATTTGTTGGCCGGAAAGGCGATACCCCCGATGACCCCTTTGCTTTCATCGAAGCGCTCCGTGGCCATGACAATGATGTCGAAGGGATAACCCAAACCACTCAAAGCCCGCCGGACCCGCACGCTTTCCCGGCGGGGATTATCGGGTGCAGACTTAAGCACCAAAAGGTCGATATCGCTGTCTCGGGTCATTTTGCCAGCGGCGGCTGATCCGAAAATAATGATCCGCTCGGCTGGGGTAACAGCTAAAATGCGGCTAATGATCTCTTCAATCAGGTTCTGGTCTAGGTCCATGGGACACTTCTCATTAACCATGGGGGATTAGCCTCTTGAATGTCCATTGGATCTATTTTAAGGCCATCCATCAACCCATTGAGTGCATTTTTGAGTTGTTCCTCCAGTTCTGGCGGGTCAAAACTAAGCATGATTGCTCCCCGGATTATTATTTTCTCCAAATAGTTTAAAATGAGACTGTTGCAAAAGATTAATTATCCATTAACTTATAAGCAATCCGATACACCACCCCCGCCTTATCATCCGATATATAAATCACCCCATCATCCGTGATCAAAATATCCACCGGGCGGCCCAGGGCGCCGGCCGGCGTCAGCCAACCGGTGATGAAATCCTCCACGTCCATAAAGTTGCCCGCGGCATCGAGCCGATAGCGCACTACCTTCCCGCCCGTGGGTACGGCGCGGTTTGAGGAGCCGTGAAAGGCCACCAGGAGGTCATGGCGGAACTCCTTGGGCCACGAAGGCGGGAAGAAGGCCAGGCCCATGGGGGCTTCGTTGGCCGGGACGTCGATAAACGACGGGATGGTGTCCTGACAGAATTCCCGGTGGGTCCCGGCGGGATCGCTCTTATCGTCATGGAGGCGCTTGCCGTAACAGTAAGGCCAGCCGTAATGGCTCCCTTCCATGATGATGTTGATTTCGTCCGGAGGCCAATTGCCCCCCAGATCGTCCCGGCCCCTTTCCGTGGCCCAGACGTGCTTACTCCGGGGATGGACGGCCATGAACGCCGAGTTGCGCAAACCCGCAGCAAAGGTCGAAAGATCGCCGCCGTCGGGGTCCACCGCCAGGATCTTGGCGCGCTGCGGGTCTTGCTCCTCGCCGGCGTCGCAACTGGAGCCCACGGAAATCAACAGGCGGTGGTCCCGAGCCGCGCGCAAAAACACCAGGGACCGGGTAAAATGTCGGCCGCCCGGGGGCAGGTCGGCGATTTTCTGCTGGTTAGTGGCCGTAAGCAGCAAAGGGTCGTAATCGTAGGCCGTCACCTGATCGGTCTCCGCCACATAGAGCCGGGGTTTTTCTTCAGGGCCGAAGACCAGGCCGTGAGGCTTATTCAGTCCATCAAGCACGGTCACCACGGCATCGGCCGCGCCGTCGCCGTTTTTATCCGGCAGGGCCGCCACCCGGCCCTGGGAGGTGAGGCTGACCAGGAGGTTCCCGCCGGGGTCCAGGGCCAAAACCCGGGCGCCTTCTAAACCCCTGGCGAAGATGGCGAAGGCGAATCCCGGCGGCAGCTTCAGGGGGAAGGAAGCGGGGTCGGCGGCGGGCTCGACGCCGGGGCCTTTGCCCTCCTCCGGGAGACCGGCGATGTCCCGGGGCGGGCGGGGCATCGCGGGACCGGGCACCCGCAGGTATTGCCAATAATACGCCGCCGCTCCCAGTCCTGCGGCCGCCAGGATAATGCCGATGATGAAAACGGGTTTTCTCATTTAGCAAATTGCGCTTAAACTCGTTGCCGGATGAAGGCAGGCACGCGGATTAAACTGACAACAGTTGCTCATGAACCTGAAAGATCCGAAAATCATAAAAGGGTCTGTGGGGCGGGCCTCCGTGCCCGCCATATCACTGCGGATGGTGCGTAAGACGCACCCTACGGCTCAGGATTTCCCCACCATCTCTAAGAATTCATCAAACAAATAGTCCGCGTCATGGGGGCCCGGGGAGGCCTCGGGGTGGTACTGCACCGAGAAGGCCCGGAGTCCGGGGTGGCGCAACCCCTCTAACGTGCCGTCGTTGAGGTTGACGTGGGTCAACTCCACCGCCGGGTCGGGGATGGAGTCCAGGTCCACGGCAAAGCCGTGATTCTGGGAGGTGATCTCCACCCGGGCGCTTACAAAATTCTTCACCGGCTGGTTGGCCCCCCGGTGCCCGAACTTGAGCTTGAAAGTCCGGCCCCCCAGGGCCAGCCCCAAGATCTGGTGTCCCAGGCAGATGCCGAACATGGGCTGGGCCCCCAGGCACTGGCGGACGTTGTCCACGGCATAGGTGACCGCGGCTGGGTCCCCAGGGCCGTTGCTCAGGACAACGCCGTCGGGCTTCAACGCCAGGACCATGGCGGCCGGGATGGTGGCCGGGACCACCAGAACTTCCAGGCCCCGCTCGTTTAAACACCTGATAATATTGTATTTAACGCCGTAGTCGTAGAGGACCACTTTTTTGCCGCGCTTTTCCGCCCACAACGCGGCCAGGTCAGAGGCTTCGCCCCCCGCAGCCGGCGCCTCGGGCCACCAGTAGGGTAGGGCGCAGGTCACCAGGGGCACCAGGTCCAGGCCCTCCATGCTGGGGAGTTCCCGGGCCCGGCGCACCAGGGAGGCGGGGTCCAGGTCTTCCGTCGAAACCAGCCCCCGCATGGCTCCCGCTTCCCGGAGGCGCTTGGTGATGGCCCGGGTGTCCAGGCCTTCCACCCCCAGTTTGCCGGCGGCCTTGAGGTAATCCGCCAAGTTGCCTTGGGCGCGCCAGTTAGAAGGGTAGGGGTGGCACTCCTTGACCACAAACCCCTCCACCTGGACCCCCCGGGATTCCAGGTCCTCGGGGTTGACCCCGTAATTGCCCATGAGGGGATAGGTCATGGTAACGATCTGCCCCTTGTAGGACGGGTCGGTGAGGACCTCCTGATAACCGGTCATGGCGGTGTTGAACACCACCTCGCCGGAACACTCGCCGGCGCCGGTGAAAGACCGCCCCCACAAGACCAAACCATCTTCCAAAGCCAGTAACGCTTTCAAAGACTACCTCGAAATTCCATGGTTTTCCGTTAAATATACCATAAGCTAGGGGCTGGGGCGGGTTTTTTTTCGCCAGAGGGCCGCACTGAGGCCCCCGCCTGTCGTCCCTTCCCGCACGAAATACGTTTCCCCAGACCAGAATCCTGTGCACCTCAATGCAAAATCAGGGAAACTGAGCAAAGTCAGGAAAACTGATTATGAGGCCGGCCAGAGGCAGCCAGATAAAAGCTGATAAATCGACGGGTTATCTATGGCCGAACTATTGACCGCATATAAAGCCCGTGGCGGGGCGATTTTAAGGCCACCAAGGGGTAACCATGGACTCCTGTCAGTGAATCAGAAAGGTTTTGCACCAGTGCCCATCTTAAAGGTTTTTCGTCCCACGTGGTGACCTGATAATGGACGCCTCCTCCTAACTCGAAACTTCCTCCGCCAGCCCGGCAATCAATTCCGCCTGGCGGCGGGCCGCGCCCTGGTGGGGGATCAAGGCCGCCTGGGCCCGCCGGCCCAACTCCCGCCGCTCCTGGGGGTGGTCCAGGAGATGCCGGACGGCCTGGGCCAGGGCCGCGGCGTCTTTGACCATGATCCCGGCCCCGGCCGCTTCCAGGATGTGCTTCGCCCAGAGGAAATTTTCGAGATGCGGGCCGTAGATGGGCGCCCGGCCCCAGGCCGCGGGTTCCAGGATGTTCTGACCGCCATGGGGGATGAGGCTCCCGCCCACAAAAGCGACGTCGGCGGCGCCGCACAGGGTGAAGAGGTCGCCGATGGTGTCGATGATCACCACCGGATGCGTGCGGGTCTCTCGGCCGGCCTTGAGCGCGGTCCACAAATGGCAGGGGAGGCCGCGTCGGGCCAAGAGGCGCGCCAGGTCGGGGGCGCGCTGGGGGTGCCGGGGCGCCAAAACGAGCCTCAGAGCAGGGTAGGGGGCCAAAAGTTCCTGAAAGGCGTCCGCCACCAATTCCTCTTCGCCCGGATGGGTGGAGGCCGCCAGCCATAACGGCCCGCCGGCCTGCCCCGGTTGACTCCCTTGCAAGCAGCCGCGAAATTCCTGGAGGCGAAGTTCGTCCCGGCTCTGGAGCAGACGGTCGTACTTCAGGTTGCCGGTGAGGTTTAGCCTGGACGGGGAAATCCCCAGGCGCTGAAACCGTTCTAAATCGGGGAGAGACCCAGGGGCGACGATATCATAAAGATTAAATATATCAGAAAGATTTCGCTTATATTTAAGAAAGCTTCTTAAGGAATTATCGGAGAGACGGGCGTTGACCAGGGCCAGGCGCACCCCCATTCGGTGGGCCTGGCTCAAGAAATTCGGCCAGATCTCCGATTCCAAGCCGATGAACACCTGGGGGCGCAAACAGTCCAGATAGCGCCGCACCGCCCAGGGGATGTCCAAGGGAAAGTAGCAGACCAAGGCGCCCTGGGGGGAAAAGTGTTTGCGGGCCAGCATTTGCCCGCTTTCGGTGCCGGTGCTGATGATGAAGGCCGCCCGGGGCAGGAGGTTCCGGAGTTCGGCGACCAGGGGGATGGCGGCCTGGATTTCGCCCACGGAGACGCCGTGGAGCCACAGGCGGGGATAACCCGGTGGCCGCAGCCCCGCCGGCAGCTTCAGGCCCAGGCGAGGCCAAAAGCTTTCCCCCTGGCCCCGGGATTTCAGGTGCCAGAAGAAATAGGGCCAGCCCACCAGACCGGCCGCGGCGCTGACCAATTTATAAAGGAATAATAATCTGTTATTCACTATATCTTATATCACTTCTTAAGTTTAGTCAGCCATTGGGGGCGAACCTTGAGGTATTCCAGCAGGATAAGGCGGTGATCAAAAGCCAGGACCTGGGGCAACTGTTCCGGGGCAAAGATCCCCAGGCCGCGGGCGTCGGTGGCGGCCTGGGGTAAACCTTCACCCTGAGCCACGTACACGGTGGTGATGGTGTGTTGCCGTGGGTCGCGCCGGGGGTCCGAATACGTATGGAACTGTCCCAGCAGGGTCACCGTAAGTCCCGTTTCCTCCCGGGCCTCGCGTATTGCCGCGGCCTCTAAAGATTCGCCGTAATCCACGAATCCCCCGGGCAACGCCCAGCCGTGCGGCGGACTGGCCCGTTCAATCAAGATCAGGCCCTGATCCCGGCACTCGATAATGATATCCACGGTGGGCGCCGGGTTGCGATACCTCCGGATCAGGTAACCGCACCGGGGGCACTTTTCTTCCATCAGCATATCTTAGTTGACATAATATATATTATCAGACGTTATGGTTACGGGTGGAATTCTCGCTTGGAGAACCTCTTGAGGTCAGCGTAATTAACCGACACAATTTGCCAGGTGCCATGGTTGGGTTGGCGGCGCATGTGAAACCGCAAGGTATCTTTGGTTTTGGGGTCGGTCAGGATCACCCCGGCTTCATCGCCCTGGCTGTCGATCTGAGCCACGGTGGCCGCCGCAGCGATCACCAGGATCTGGGAATTGTCCAGACGGAGCAAATAACGTTCCACGACCCCCCGTATCTGGGACTCGAAGGCCTCAAATAATTTTGGCAATAAGACATGGGCGAACTTGCGCCCCAGTTGCCGGCACAACTTGCTCCATTCATCGGCCTGTTGGTCTGTCGGGACCTCCAGGTCCTTGCTGCAAGATTCGACAAAATCACTTAAAATATCTTTTAATTTAAGATACTTAAAAAACTTGTCCATGTCCCGGGCTTGAAGGGCCAGGGCCGCCTGCTGCAAGGCGTACCGGGGAGAGTTGGCCCAGCGCCAGTAAAGGCCGCCGGCCAGGGCCCCGCCCAGGAGCATGATGGCCACCGCGATTATCCAGGTTTTCCGCCGCATAGTGCACCTTTGCTCTGGTTTTGCTATAGTCAAATTATACTATACCCTAATTGGTAGCGAGATTGAATCACCATGAAAACCTGCATCGGTCGAAGGCGATGAACTCCCCGCGCTTGCTGGACCGCCATCCTCTGGACAATGGCCTTACCCTGGAATTTTGGGACCACTCCCGGCCGTTGGTCGGCGACCGCAGGTTCGTCTGCCTTGTGGCCCGGATAGCCATTCCCGTCCGGGCCAAGACGCTGCCGCCGGAGTTGAAAGCCCACGCCGCCCGGGTCGTGGAGGCGCTGGGAGAAGAGATTATCTTTTCTCAAAGGCAGGAGCGCAACTTTATTGCCGCGTCTGTCGCCCCGGCCCTGCTGCAGGAGATGCAAGACCGGATTCTGGCCCTGGCGCCCGGTTATTTCGGACATGCTGATTTCGCCGGCCGGCTTATCCGTAAAAAATTCGCCGAACGGCAGGCCCCGGAGAAGTGGCAGCGTTTAGATACCAGGGGCGAGAGCGCCTGACCGACCCTGCCCCTGCCCTACCCCGATAGGTTATAAAATCGGCTAAATTATAGGGAATGGCAAAAGTTTTTTCCGTTATGACATATGCTCCAAGAACCTAAATCCCCCCTAACCACCCTTTTCCAAAGGGGGGAACTTAGCTAAATTACTTTGAAAATCCCCCTTTGAAAAAGGGGGATTTTCAAACCAGCAAACGGAAGAAATTTTTGGCAAACGCTATACTACGTCTGAGCCTGCGATCCCGGGGAGAATTATGAAGAACGAAGCACCGGGCCCCAGCCACCACTTACAAACGGTCCGGTTGACGGCCAAGGGACTCAGGTGGCGCCGCACCGGGCACCCCTGGGTCTACCGCAATGACCTGGAAGGCACGCCGGAGATTCCTGCGGGCGACCTGGTGGCCGTGGCCGACCCGGGAGGCCGTTTTCTGGGCCAGGCCTTTTACAGCGCCTCGTCCCGCATCGCCTTGCGGATGGTGACCGAAGGCGCCGAGCCGGTGGACCGCGACTTTTGGGAGGGCCGACTTAAACGGGCCCTGGACTATCGGCGGCGGGTGGTGGCCGGGACCGACGCCTGCCGCCTGATCTACGGGGAGGCGGACGGGTTTCCGGGCCTGGTGGTGGACTCCTACGGCGGCCACCTGGCCCTCCAGACCCTGCATCCGGGCATGGAGCGGCGGCTGCCCGAGATCATAGAACTGCTGGTGGCCCACCTCTCCCCCCCGTCGGTGACCCTGCGCCATGATGCCGAAGTGAGGCTCCAGGAAGGGCTGCCCCTGGTGGTGGAAACGGTTTTGGGCGAGCTACCGCCCCGGGTGGAAGTCCGGGAGGGTCTTGTAAGGCTGTGGGTGGATATCCGGGGCGGTCAGAAAACCGGGCTGTTTCTGGACCAGCGGGAAAACCGGCTGGCCGCGGCGGCGCTCTCCCGGGGGGAAGTCCTGGACGCCTTCGCTTACCAGGGCGCGTTTGCCCTGCACCTGGCCCCCGGGGCCCAGAGGGTCACCCTGGTGGAGAGCTCGGGTGCGGCCCTGGCCGTAGCCCAGGACAACGCCAGCCTCAACGGTTTTAACCACCTGGACCTGGTCAAGGCCAACGTCTTTGCCTTTCTGAAGGAGGCGGTGGCCGCGGCGCGGCGTTTCGATTTCATCTCCCTGGACCCGCCGGCCTTTGCCAAGAGCCACCGGGACCGGGACGCGGCGTATAAAGGTTATAAGGAGATTAACCGCCGGGCTTTTCAACTCTTGAACCCCGGGGGCGTTTTGGTCACCTGCTCCTGCTCGTATAACCTGAGCGAGCCCGAGTTTCTGGCCATCGTGCGGGAAGCCGCGGCCGACGCCCACCGCCAGGCCCGGCTGGTGGAACGCCGGGGCGCGGCCAAGGACCACCCGGCCCTGCTGTCCCTGCCGGAGAGCCTGTATTTGAAGTGCCTGATTTTGGAAGTTGAGTGAATTCCAAGTAAATGGTCGTGCGGCTGTCCCCGCTCAGGTGATAGCGAGCGGTAAGCCATGCCTTTTTTACTTGCATAACCCTTGCCAGAATAATGTAGGGCGGGCATTGCCCGCCATATTGGAGCGCTACATTATACACAGGCTGGAAAGCCTGTGCCATCATAACCCCCTTGACATGACATGGTATTATGCATATTAATACATATAATTTATGCAGCTGATTGAGGGAGAAGGCATGAGAACCACCCTGAACATCGACGACGAATTACTGGCCAAGGCCGCGGAGTTGACCGGCATTAAGGTAAAAACCTCTCTGGTCAAACTAGGTCTGGAAGCTTTGATAGCCAGGGAAAGCGCCAGGAGACTCGCCGCTTTAGGGGGAACCGAAAATAAACTGGAGCTTATCCCCCGCCGAAGAAGAGAAGAATCATAACGTGGTCCTGGTTGACACTTCGATCTGGGTAGCGCATCTGCGGCATGGGGCCATCGGACTGGAAGCATTGCTGCATGAAGGCCGGGTAGTGTGCCATCCTTTCATTGTGGGTGAACTGGCGTGTGGCAATATCCGGAACCGCTTGGAGATTATTTCTCTTCTGCAGAAGCTTCCCGAGGCCATCCGGGCTGAGCATGAAGAAGTAATGCAGTTTATCGAAACTTATGGCCTGATGGGAAAAGGTTTAGGCTACATTGACGTACATTTGCTGGCTTCGGCGATGTTGACCGGGATTCCCCTCTGGACCCTGGATAAGAGGTTAAATGAGACTGCGATAAAACTGGGGTTAGCACCCTGATCTTCTCTGTCGGGCATTGGTTGCACTGCTTGAAATGAAACAAATCATCCGGGTAATCTATTGTTATCACTCGTAGGGGCGGGTTTCAAACCCGCCCCTACAAAACGAACACCGTAATACCCCTCCCCTGCCCTTTCCAACCCATCGCATTGACTGAACCGGCCTATTCACATAGAATTAGGCATGTCCTCACAAGTTCTGGCCTGGAGCCTGGTTCCGGCCCTGTTCCTGGGTTTATGCCTGGTCCCGGCAGCCAAGGCCGCCGGCGTCCCACCGCCTCCTCCCAAAATTCTGGAAGCCGCCCGGGCCCCCCGAACGGCCGGAATTCTGCGCCAGGTGGCCCTGACCTACGCGCCCCAGATGTCGGAACGGGACCGGGAGATCGATTTTCTCCAGAAAGTCACCCTGGCCAAGCGCCTTCTGGGGGTGGGGCGGCTGGTGGGCTTGCGCCATGAAACCCTGGCCCTGCTGCCTCCGGGGCAGGAAGTCTCCTGGGAGGACGTGCGCCGCCGCCGCTGGCCGGGAGGCGAGCCGGTGGGCGTGACCCTGGAGGTCCCCGTGTGGGTCCCGGACCGGGCCCAGCGCCTCAAGGCTTACAGCGGCTTCGAGCCAAAGTGGCAGACCGTGGCCCTAAATACGCCCCGCCCTTCGGGCTGCGTCTGGTTCGTGCGCACCCTGGCCGAGGTCAATGACAAGACCCGCTACCGCCCGGAGACGATCCAGGTGGAGGTCAACAGCAAGTTCGCTCCCCTGGCGGCGCTGCTCCTTTCGTACATCTTCCGGGAGGGCTGGTATGACCCCGCTAAGCGGCTGCCGCTGCTGGTGGTGCGGGCGGGGGAAGACACCTACGCGGTGAGCGCCGCCTCCGGCCCCGTATCGGCGGAGTGTTTGAGTTTTCCCGACAATGACGGGGCCTCCATGGATGCCATCGTGGCGCAATGCTCCTATAACAGCCTGGCGGAGATCTTCCACGGCCGCCACGCCCCGGCCTCCAACCACCGCCTGGGCCTGGCCATGGACATAAATGACTTCAACTATGCCGGAGTGGTGGACGGGACCCCTAACCCCATCAGCCGGTCGCTGCGCCAGTACAACCGGGACGCCATGCATAAGATCGACGCCCGGCAACTGCCCATGTGGGTTTACCGGGCCGCGGGTTGGGTCGGCCTCCGCATCCCCCAATCCTGGGCCTACTACGGCTATAACGTCGACTGGCCGCACGTTGATGTGGGGACGAAGTGAAGATGGTTTTCAGTTTTCGGTCTTTGTAAATGCCCTCGGCGGCGCTCGTGGAAATGGAAAAATTCATCTCGCTGCTGATTGGCCCAAGCTGAGCTTGGGCTCCAAATTCGTTCCCAAGTACAACTTGGGAACGAGAACAGATAGATAGGGCGGGCACGGAGGCCCGCCCCACCGGTTGGTTTATAGCCTCGTTATTCTCGTTCCCAATCTCCTGCTTGGGGATGCGGCGAGATGGTGGGCAGTGCCCACCCTACATTACTTTTTAGTTTTTCACCGAAAACCGGAAACCGGAAACCGAAAACCATCACTTCCATGCTCCAGGATTTCATCAATGCCCTGAAAGAAGGGGCCGAACACCGGGATATTCTCAGCCATTACCATTATTTGCCTGAGAAGCCGGTGGAGTACGCGGTGGGGGATGCGGGGCTGTCGTCCATGGTGCTGGAGGCCTTGGCGCGGTTGGGGATTCCCCGGCTCTATTCCCACCAGGGGGAGGCGTTGGCGGCCATCCGGGCCGGGAAGAACCTGCTGGTGGCCACCCCCACGGCCAGCGGCAAGACCCTCATCTACAATTTGCCGGTGTTAGAATCGCTCTTACAAGATCCCCGGGGACACGCGCTGTATCTGTTTCCCTTGAAGGCGTTGGAGCAGGACCAGCTCAAGACCATCCAGGAGTTGGGCGCGGCCCTCCCCTCCCCTTCTCTGACCGCGGCCATCTATGACGGCGACACGCCCCCGGCGGCGCGCCAGGCCATCAAGGCGCACCCGCCCCACGTGCTCATCAGCAACCCGGACATGCTCCACCTGGGGCTGATGCCTTACCATGCCTCGTGGTCCGGCTTTTTTGCCCGGCTGAAGTTCGTGGTCATCGACGAGGTCCACACCTACCGGGGCATCATGGGCAGCCACATGGCCCAGGTGCTCAGGCGCCTGCGGCGGATCTGCGCCCACTACGGCTCGCACCCGCAATTTTTGCTGTCCTCCGCCACCATCGCCCAACCCCACATTTTTATACGGACGCTAACGGGGTTAGATGTTGAAATCATTACGGAAAGCGGCGCGCCCCAGTCCGGGCGGCACTTTCTGTTCCTCAACCCCCCGGGCGGCGCGCCGGTCACCGCGGCCCAGATTTTTGCCCAGGCCATCCGGAAGGGTCTCAACACCATCTGCTTCACCCAGGCGAGAAAGCTCACGGAACTGATCCATGTCTGGTCCCAGCGCCTGGCGCCGGAGATGCGCCGCTTCATCAGCTCCTACCGGGCCGGGTTTTTGCCGGAGGAGCGCCGGGAGATCGAGCGCGCTCTCGCCAGCGGCAAGATGAAGGGCGTGATCTCCACCAGCGCCCTGGAGATGGGCATCGACATCGGCGGCCTGGACGTCTGCATCCTGGTGGGCTATCCCGGCACCATGGTGACCACCTGGCAGCGGGCCGGCCGGGTGGGACGCCAGGGCCGGGACTCCCTCATCATCCTGGTGGCCCAGGCCGACGCCCTGGACCAGTACTTCATCAAGTACCCGGCGGAGTTTTTTGGCCGGCCCATGGAGACCGCGGTGGTGGACCCGGACAACCGTTTTGTGGTCAAGGCGCACCTGCCCTGTGCGGCCCAGGAACTGCCGCTCAATACCCGGGGCGAGACCTTTTTCAATCTCGACGCGTGTGCGCCGGTAATCGAGGAACTGGCCCGGGAACGCCACCTGCTGCACTCCGCCGCGGGGGACGCCTGGTTCGCCAGGTCTCGCTTCCCCCAGAAGGAAGTGAACATCCGGGGTATCGGGGAGAGCTTCGCTATCTTCCAGACCGGCAAAAAGCGCCCCCTGGGCTCCATTGACGGCCACCGGGCCCTGCGGGAGTGCCACCCCGGCGCCATTTATCTCCATAAGGCCCAGACCTGGGTGGTGGAGAAATTGGACCTGGCCCGGCGCAACGTCTGGGTCAACCCCATCGATCCCAACTATTTCACCCGCATCCAGACGGACAAGGAGACGGAGATCCTGGAGGTGCTGGCGACCCGGCAGGTGGCCCGGTTCACGGCCCACATCGGGCGGCTCAAAGTCACCGAGCACCTGTTGAGCTATGAAAAGCGGCGGCTTCCGGGCCAGGAGCTCCTGGGCCAGGTCGAACTCGAATTGCCGCCCCAAATCTTCGAAACCGTGGGCATGTGGCTGGAAATCCCGGACGCGGTGAAAAACGCGGTTTACGCCGCCGGGCTCCACTTCATGGGGGGCATCCACGCCCTGGAGCACGTCCTGATCAGCATGTTTCCGCTGTTTGCCCTGGCGGACCGCTACGACATCGGCGGTATCTCCCACCCGGCGCATCCTCAGGTGGGCCAGGCGGCCATCTTTATCTATGACGGCTACCCCGGCGGCGTGGGTCTGTCGGCCCGGGCGTACGAGATCCTGGAGGACCTGGTGCGGCGCGCCTTTTCACTCACCGCGGCCTGCCCCTGCGAGGACGGTTGCCCCTCGTGCATCCACTCCCCCAAGTGCGGCTCGGGTAATAAGCCCCTGGACAAGGAAGCCACCCTGAAGATCGCCGCCCTGTTGCTGGGAGAGGAGGAGGCGGAGCCGCCGGCCGAGGGGTTGGGCTTCGAGTTGCCTTCGCCTGCCGCCGTCTCCGCCCCGGAGGGCGAGGCCGGGGTCCCCTGGTTCCAGAACCGTAAAATCGGCGTCCTGGACCTGGAAACCTGCTGCTCGGCGGCGGATGTGGGGGGCTGGGGCCAGTGCCACCGCATGGGGGTATCCGTGGTGGTCGTGCAGGAAACCTGGCCGGAAGGCGTGACGGTGTACCGGGAGGCCGATCTGAAGCACCTCTGCCGGCGTCTCACGCAACTGGACCTGGTGGTCGGCTTCAACCTGAAGAATTTCGATTACCAGGTCTTGCAGCCTTATACCGACATCAAGCTGGCGGAACTCCCCACCCTGGACATCCTGGAGGAAGTCCATACCCTCCTGGGACACCGCCTCTCCCTCAATCACCTGGCGGAAAAGACCTTGGGGGAGAAAAAGACCGGCGACGGTCTCCTGGCCCTGGAACTCTATGCCGCGGGCAAATGGGAGGAGTTGATCTCCTACTGCCGCCAGGACGTGCTCCTCACCCACCGTCTCTTTGAATACGGGGTGCGCCACGGGTATCTGGTCTATCAGCACCGCCAGGGCGCCCTGGTCCGGATGCCGGTGGATTGGCGGGAGGAGCGCTTCTTCGCCTGAGCGCGGCGGCCAGGGGGTGGACCCACTGATACCAGGTTGCTCTCAGAAAAGTATTTTCAGATCCGGAGAATGGTTTCCCCAAGGCACAAAAATCCGTAGGGCGCGTCTCACGCGCCATTCTTGGTGCGTAATACCAAGTTCGCTTTCAAAAGAAACAAATTGGACAGTGGGGCGGGCCTCCGTGCCCGCCATGCCTTGAGATTTGTTGCATCCCAATAAGAACCCGGTATAAGACGCACCCTTGAAGGGGAATTACCTTTTTGAGCGCAGATTGGTATGAATCGCTGCCAGGCAACGCCAAGGCTCCCACAACTGAACCTGATTTTTGCTAAACTTTCAAAAAATTGGGGTGAAAAAGCGCCGCAAGTGCGCTTTTCCTTTGCCCTTTGGCGGGCATTGATTTATCATTCAGTAAAAAGTCAGAAAAGGGGCTTGTTAATGATGAAGAATAAGGTACTGGTGTTGAGTTGTTGTCTGGCATTGCTCTTTTGCTTCGGAGCGGTATCCCTGGCGGGAGCGGCTGAGAAAGATCCAGTGGTCGGCCAGTCGGTGGGGATCGCGAAATTCAAGGCGCCCTTGACCGAAGATGGGGCTAAATATCTGGGTCTGGCCAAGGCCGACGCCTTTACGTTAGCGGACGTCAACGCGCCCTATCTGCTGGTGGAGCAGTTTAACACCAGTTGCCCGCACTGCATAGTGCAGGCTCCGGTGATGAACGCCCTGTTCAGCAAGGTGGAAGCGGATGCCCAACTGAAAGGCAAGCTGAAATTCGTCGGCGCGGGCCAGGGCAACGAGGCTCCCCAGTTAAAGATGTGGCAGGCCTTTCACAAGGTGCCCTTCCCCCTGGTGCCCGATCCCGACAACTCCTTCGGCAAGGCCTTGAATTTTACCCCTTATCCGGTCACTGTCATCCTGGATAAGACCGGCAAGGTCGTGTTCGTCCATATCGGGGCCTTCGAAAGCGTCGATGAAGTCCTTCCGAAAATCAAAGCTGTCGTGAAATAGTCTCGCCATAACCGGGTCAGGCTGCCCCCAGCCGGGGAGCCTGACCCGCGTTCCCCGCATGATTAAGGGGGAAACTTCCCCATGGGTTTCAAAGCCATTCTGGTAGCCACCGACTTTTCCGAATGCGCCGGCGCCGCCTTCAAGGTGGCCAAAAGCCTGGCCCGGCAATTCGGGGCCAAAATAGTTCTCCTGCACGTCATCCAACAGCGGATCGTGAGTCGGGTAGCCGAACATCTGAAAGTGGAACCGGACAGCCTCCTGCTGGCCTTCCGGGAGGAGGCGCAACAGCACCTGGATGAATTTCTGGGGAAGTGCTGCCCCGACGGCCTGGAGGTGACCGGCATGGTGACCGTGGGCATACCCTTTCAGGAGATTGCGGTGATTGCCCGGGACCTGGCGGCGGATTTGATTGTCATGGGCGGCTATGGCCGGAGTGGCCGGGGACCCATTGAGGAGGTCTTTTTCGGCTCCACCGCCGAGAAGGTGGTGCGTCTGCTCCCCTGCCCGGTGTTGTGCGTGCCGGGGGAAAGCCAGGCCGCTACAGCTGAAAATCCACCTTGATCTTAAAAACCTCCTGGGCCGGGAGGCTCAAGATTTCCAACACTTCCGAGGCCCCGGAGATTTCCTCCAGGATCTGGTTCAGGCGCTCCTCCGATTCGGCGATGAGGGTGAACCAGACGTTGTAACGGTGCCGCCTCAGGTAGTTGTGGGTGACCCCGGGGTAGCGGTTGACCACGGCCACGAAGTGGTCCAGCGACTCAGGCGTAACCCGGGCGGCGCAGAGGGTGCTGGTGTAGCCCAGCTTCCGGGAGGTGAAGTTGGCCCCCAGGCGCCGGATGATGCCGGCCTCGGCCATAGCCATGACCCGGGCCAAAACCTCCTCTTCCGAGGCCCCTACCCTTTCCCCCACTTCGGCATACGGACGCGACCCGATGGGAAAATGCGACTGGATCTCGTTTAAGATGGCCCGGTCCAACTCGTCTAAGGGCTGGTTTTTGGTTTTTGGTTTTTGGTTTTTCGTTATGGTCATAAGGAAGTTTTCTGTCTTGGCGTTTTAGCGCCTTGGCGTGAATTTCATAACTCGTTCCCAAGCTCCCGCTTGGGAACGCAATTTTTTAGCCCAAGCTCAGCTTGGTGACCTTGGCGCCTTGGCGGTTCATTTCTTATCCTACCGGCGCGTAGGGGCAGATGGAGTCTTCCCCCAGCACGTCCCCGGTCAGGGCATAGGCCCGGGCCCGGCAGCCCCCGCAGACCTTGCGGTACTGGCAGGCGCGGCACTTGCCGTGGTAGTCGCCCACCCGGCGCAGTTGCTGAAACAACTCCGAGTTGGCCCAGATTTCCGGGAACGGGGTCTGACGGATGTCGCCCGCCACCAGTTCCAGGTAGCCGCAGGGCTGCACCTCTCCCTGATAAGACACAAACGCGAAGCCCTGGCCGCCCAGGCAGCCCTTGGTCATGGCCTCCATGCCGCGGGTGGCGGCGGTGATGGACTCGCCCCGGGCGTGGGCGTCCTGGCGCCAGAGCCGGTAGTATTGCGGGGCGCAGGTGGGCTTGATGAACAGCCGCCCTTCTTGCTGCCGCGCCAACAGCCAGTTCAGGGTCTCTTCGTATTCCGAAGGCGACACCAACTCCTCCCGGATCAGCTCCCCCCGGCCGGTGGGCACCAGCACAAAGACGTGGTGGGCGGCGGCGCCCAGCTTCAGGGCCAGTTCGTGGATGGCCGGGAGCTCGCCCCGGTTGGCCCGGGTGACGGTGGTGTTGATCTGAAAGGGCAGCCCCGCCGCCCGGCAGGCGGCGATGCCTGTTAGGGCCCCGTCGTAAGCCCCGGGGACCGCCCGCAGGCGGTCGTGGGATCCGGCGGTGGCCCCGTCGATGGAGATGCTCACCCGTTGGATGCCCGCGTCCTGGAGGCGGGCGGCGATGGCCGGGGTCAACAGCGTCCCGTTCACCGCCATGACCATTCGGTGGCCTAAGCCGGCGCCGTAAGCCGTCAGGTCGAAGATGTCGTCCCGGAGCAACGGTTCGCCGCCGGTCAAGATGACCACCACCTGCCCCAGGGTGGCCAGGTCGTCCAGGAGCCTTTTACCCTCCGCAGTGGTCAGCTCCCCGGGATAAGGCCCGGACCCCGCCGCGGCCCGGCAGTGCAGACAGGCCAGGTTGCAGCGCCGGGTCACCTCCCAGGCCAGCAGGCGGAGGGGGGGGATTTTATTCGCCCGGGAGGAATTTCGAGCCGCGGTCATGGGTGAAATAATAACGAACTTGCCGGAGAAAAGCTATATCGCTTGGCATGGCCTCCGCCTGTTCGCACTCTTAACTTTGTGACAATGTAACTATAAAAATTTAATTTAATTAAAAAATTTGATTGACATGGTTATAGTTATGTGCAATATTTCTCTTAATCAGTAAAAAGGCCAAACCCGTCGCGAGGCGGGGACGGAAAGCCACGGGTCTCCGAAAGGACATAAGACAGCCGGGCTGCCTGGAAAGGCAGCCCGGTTTTTTTAATTCCCTCTGAACTAGGAGGTAAAATGGGGGTTCCGGCTTTCGGAGCAAGGGGGGCGCGGCATTTCCCAGGATCGGAATGCCCTGCCGCCGGACGAAGAGCCGCTGGCCAAAGGTCTCGGCAGCGCAACACGTGCCGATAAATACCCTTAACCTGCAAAAGGCAAAAATTTCACAGGAGGAGAACAATGCGGAAATTAATTTTGTTTACCCTCATGGTCCTGCTGGCTGCCTCCCCCGCGCTGGCGGATTTCACCAACGGCGGCTTTGAAGACGGGAGCTTTAACGGCTGGACCAAGGGTGGCGGACTTTTTACCGGGTCTTACAGCTACTCGGGTGACCCGGGAAAATCGGCTATCGTAACCCCTGGTTTGGATCCTTATACAAACAACGCGCTGCAGCAAGTTGCTTACGGCAACTATGCGGCCCGGGTAAACAACTATGACTATGGTTATCATTTCTCTACCCTCAAACAACAGGCTGTCTGGACTGCCAACAATATCTATTTTGCCTGGGCCGCGGTTTTAGAAGAACCGGGCAATCTACATCCGGAGAGCGCTGCCCCCCACTTCAGCATCATCCTCAAAGACTTGACCAGCGGCCAAACGTTATACAACCAATCCTTTAACGTCTACAATGCCGGGAGCACCGGAATAACCTGGCTTAATGGGTACTACGATGGCTATAACCAATGGAAATATAGCAACTGGGTGATTGCGAATCTCGACACCTCTGGCGTTATTGGCCACACTTTGGAATTGTCGGTGCTGGCCTCGGACTGCGGTTGGTACGGCCACGGCGGCTATGCCTATGTGGACGGGTTCTCGCAATTCATTCCCCCGCCCCCGCCTGGGGCGGTGCCGGTGCCGGCCTCCGTTCTCCTCCTGGGCAGCGGCCTGGTGGGTCTGATCGGGTATGCCAGAATGAGGTTGAACAAGTAAGGTTCTGTTCACTTCAGGTGAAAAGGCAGGTGGAGCACTTCCACCTGCCTTTTTTCATTGACCAGGGAGTTTGGCGGTTTATTTTTTATCAGGTTCAGTCAACGATCGGACTTATTGAGCCCTGGTAGCACAGACTTCCAGCCTGTGCTCATTCCCCTCTTTCATAGAGCCAGGGATATTCTTCCGAGGATTGAGCCAGGTCCATTTTGATTGGGTTATTCCTGATATATTGCCACTTCTCCAGAAATTCCGCCTCATCCCGGACAATGCGGTCATAGCTCTCAGCTTGCCAGAGGGAGCCTGGTTCTCTTCTTTGCTGGTTAATTTTCTGTGAGCTAAAACTTTTGACGCTATGCAAAATTTCAGTCAGATTAAAAACACCTCCTGCCTGTTTTGGCAGGGGTTGAGCCAAGACATGGACATGGTCAGGCAAAATCACCGCGGCATAAACTATCCATTTGCGTGTATCCCAAAATCTTACCGCCTCCAGGGTAATGGTGCGCTCTTTTTCATTAAGAATCACACCATCTTTGCATCTCCAGGTGATGAAATATACCCTTCCCGGCTCTTGCTAATGGGGCAGGTTTCTCCGTCTAACCTGAAAAGCTTGCACAGGCTGGAAGCCTGTGCTACCAGGGTTTTTCCGGTTAGTTTTTGTCCCTTTTCCATAGAAGCCCATATAGTTAACCCAAAGATTCAAGATAGGATCTATCTGTGAACTCGGATAAAACCTATGCCTTTGGTAGCACAGGCTTCCAGCCTGTGCTTTTTATCTGCTTTTCCTGTAGCCTTACCTTGCTTTTCCCAGCAGCGCCGCGGCCTGTTTGGCGAAATAAGTCAAAATCAGATCCGCGCCGGCCCGCTTGATGGCGAGGAGCGACTCCAGCATCACCGCGGTTTCGTCCAGCCAGCCGTTTTGGGCCGCGGCCTTGATCATGGCGTACTCGCCGCTCACCTGGTAGGCGGCCAGGGGGAGGTCAAACTCCGCGGCCAGTTGGGCGATGATGTCCAGGTACGGCAGGGCCGGCTTGACCATGAGGATATCCGCGCCCTCCTCCACGTCCAGGGCCGCCTCGCGCAAGGCCTCCCGGGCGTTGGCCGGGTCCATCTGGTAGGCCCGGCGGTCCCCGAAGGCCGGGGCGGACTCCGCCGCGTCCCTGAAGGGGCCGTAGAAACTGGAGGCGTATTTCACCGCATACGACATGATGGGCGCCATCTCGAAGCCGCGCTCGTCCAGGGCTTCCCGGATGGCCCCGATGCGTCCGTCCATCATGTCCGAGGGCGCCACCATGTCGGCCCCGGCCTCGGCGTGGGACACCGCCACCTGGCCCAGGACCTCCAGGGTGGCGTCGTTGTCCACTTCCCGGCCGGACAGCAAGCCGCAGTGGCCGTGGGAGGTGTAGCCGCACAGGCAGACGTCGGTGATCACCACCAGTTCGGGCAGCTTTTTCTTGAGCAGCCGCACCGCCTGCTGCACCGCGCCCTTGGGGGAGGCGGCCTCGGAGCCGGTGTCGTCTTTCTTAACCGGCAGCCCGAAGAGGAGGACCGCGGGCACCCCCGCGTCCAGGGCGGCTTTGGCCTCCTCCACCAGCAGGTCCGGGGACAGGCGGCAGACGCCGGGCATGGAAGTCACTTCCTGGCGCACCCGGCTCCCCGGGGCCGCAAACATGGGGTAGATGAAGTCTTCGGGGCGCAGATGCGTCTCCCGCACCATGCGCCGCAAGGGTTCCCGCCGTCTTAAGCGCCGGGGGCGAAATAACAGTTCCATGATCTTGACCTCTTATATGGTTATCAAAAAAGGTTTGGCCGGTACGTCGGGCAGTCGAAGGTTTATTGTTATCCCGCCGACGCCTGCCTGTCAAGCTCACCGGTCTATCCCCGGGCGGCAGGCCTCATTGGACGACCACCTCCACGGCATCGCCCTGGCCGCCCGGCCCGACCACGGTGAGCCGGTGACGGCCCCGGGATAAGTCCAGGGGAAGTTCATAGGGCGGGCCGGTGGCGGCGACTTCCCGGCCGTCCACGAACCAGGTGACGGCGTTGAGCGGGTCCCGGCACAGGGCCTTGGAAGTCACCCGGATGACTTCGGCGCGAGGCGGCAACAGAAACCGGTCCCCGGGCAGCGGGTAGATGATGCTGACCCGAAGCGCTAGGCCGCCGTCCCTGGCCGGGGGGAGATCGCCGACCGGGGGGGGCGGATGCAGGCCGAGGACCAGGGCGTCTCCCCGGCGGCGGGGTTGGGCCGCGCCCTTAGAGTTGGCGGTCACCGGTCCCCGGAAGGTTTTCCCCAGGTCATGATCAAAGTCGGCCAGGCGAAATCGGCCGGCTCCGCTCGTCTCGAAGCGCTGGCGGAGCCAGCCGGCATAATTGGCGGGCATGCGGTGCCAGGGTTCCTGGGCGTGGTGATAGGAACAGACCGCCTGGGGTTCGGCGCCGGCCATCAACAGCTCTTGGCGCTGGTGGACGCAGCCCGGCCCGGGTTTCAAGCCGGAGAAGGCGCACACCGTGGCGGTGGCGACCCCGGCGGGTTTCCTGAACGCCGGCGGCGAACTCCCGGCAAACAGGGCCTCGGCCAGGTCGGCCACAATGGGGGCCGCGGCGCCGGCGCCGCTGAGATCCGCGGTGGGCCGGCCGTTGAAATTGCCCACCCACACGGCCAGGGTGTAATCCGGGGTGTAGGCCACGGCCCACAAGTCCCGGAAATGGGTGCTGGTCCCGGTCTTGATGGCCATGCGGTAAGGCGGGTTCATGGCCGAGGAACCGCCGAAGATGCGGGTCCGGGCCATGGGGTCGCTCAAGATGTCGCTGATGATAAAGGCCGCCTCGGGAGAAAAAACCGGCGTCCCGTCTTCTTGGGGCGAATTTAGGGTGAACCGCAGGGGCGCAAATCTCCCGCCGTTCCCCAGGCAGGCGTAAGCCGCGGCCAGTTGCAGGAGACTGACTTCGGGGTTGCCCACCACCAGGCCCAGGCCGTAGTGCTCCGGGGGGAATTGCGGGCGGTTGATGAGTTGCAGCCCGGCCAGGGCGTCGTAGTACGTCTCCGGTCCCATCAGGTTGAGCAGGTGGACGGCGGAGAGGTTCAGGGAATTGCCCAGGGCCTCCCGGAAAGAAATGGGGCCGTGGGACACGCGATCGAAGTTGGCCGGGATAAACTCGCCCCGGGGAGTGCGATAGCGCCGTTCCACGTCCTCCAGCACCGAGGCGGGCGTGAACCCCTGGTCCAGGGCCAGGGCGTAGAGAAACGGCTTGAGGGTGGAACCCGGCGAGCGCCAGGCGGCGGCGCCGTTGTTGAAGCCCTGGTCCCGGGGGCCATAGGCGCAGGAGCCCACCAGGGCCATGACTTCCCTCCCGCGGTTGGCGACGATCACTGCGGCCGCCTGGGAGGCGCCGGCTTTCAGGAGCCGGGTCCGGTGCGAGTCCACGATGGCCTGGGCCCGCCGCTGGAGCGGCAGATCCAGGGTCGTCCTGATCCGCTGGGAACCCGGGGCCGCCGGTCTTTCCCGGGCCAGGACCAGGTTGACGAAATGCGGGGCTTCGAAGGGGAACGCCGGGGGGCGGGGGCCGTTGCCCCGGAACCTGACGGGGTCCGAGTGCCGGGTCTGGAGTTCCTGGGGGCTGAGATATCCCAGCCGCGCCAGGCGGGAGAGAACCCAGCGCTGCCGCGCCAGGAGGCGGTCGCGGTGCGGGCCATAGGGGTTCAAGGCCCCCGGGGCTTTGACCAGGGCGGCCAGGGTTGCTGCTTCACCTATGGTCAACTGGGAGGCGGTTTTGCCGAAATAGGCATTGGCCCCGGCCTCCACCCCCATGAGGTTATTGCCCAGGGGGACCCGGTCGAGGTAGCGCCGCATGATCTCGTCCTTGCTGAGGACCAGCTCCATCCTGAGGCTGCGGCCCATTTCCACCAGCTTGCGATAATAACTGCGGGGCCCGGGGTAGGTGAGGCGGGCCAGTTGCTGGGTGAGGGTGGAAGCCCCGGACACGATGCGGCCGTGGCTCAGGTTGCTCATGGCGGCCCGGAGGATGGCCAGGGGGTCGATGCCCGGATGGCGCCAGAACCTCTGGTCCTCCGCCGCCACGAAGGCCGCGGCCACGAGTTGGGGGACGGCGCCCTCGGGCAAGGTGATGAGCTTGCCCCCCTGGGCCTCGGGCGCCAGGCGCAAGACCCGGCCCGTCCGGTCCAGCACCAGGGGGCCGGGCCTGGGTTCAAGGAGCCCCGGGGTAAGGCGCGAGGCGGCCTCAAAATGCCAGGCCAGGCCGGTCAGAACCAGCAGGGCCGCAGTGAGGCGCCAGGCGAGACGGCCCGATGGCAGCCACTTAAGCATCAGCGCCCCTTGACGGTCAGTTCTCCCTGGGGGGAGTAGCCGTGCACTCCGGGCGAATACATGGCCGCCACCCGGGTGGCGGGGGCCATAAACTTGCCTTCGCACACGGCCCGGCAGTAATACTCAAACCGGTAGGAGCCGGCGTAAACCTGGTCCCGGAAGGCCAGCACCCGGTCGTCTCTGATCTCAAAATAATTGGGCCGAAACCGGATGGTCCCATCCCGGGTGACGTAATCGAAGTCGTCGTCGCGCTCCGGCTCGCCGCCCTCCGGGATAAGCTCCTCGGTCTTGAAGGCCGTATTGAGGGCCATCAGCCCCGCGGGCAGGGGGTCATCCAGCACCACGTAGCGCTGCCCCTTGCCGGCGACCTCCATGAAGACCGTGACTTTCACCAGGTCGCCCACCTTGATAACGTCAGAGCCGTCGGTGTTTTTGATTTCTCGCCGGACCTTGAAACCGTTGGCGGCCCCGGCGCCGGCGATATCCAGCCGGGGGGCGGTCAACTCCAGCTTGTAGAGCCAGGTCTTGCCGGCCTGGCCATCAACTTTGACCACCGGGTTCTTGAGCAGGGCCTCGGGGCTAAGATCTATGGTGCGAAAGCCCTTGGGGGCCAGTTTGAGGCGTTGAATGATGGGAACGCCGGGCTGGCTGATGCCGATCGAAACCGGTGCGGTTTCGAAGCTCGCATCCTTGAAGTAGCTTCCCAGGGCCAGAAGGGCCCAGCCGGTATCGGCCGTGGAGGTCCAGATGCCCTGGTTGTCCAAACCGCCCAGGAGGATCAGCGCCTCCTCCTGGGTGAGGGGGTCCCCGGGCAGGATGGCCTGAGCCGCCAGGAGGGCCAGGGCCGGGCTGCGGAAACGGCACTGGAAATCACCCGGATCGTCCTGGGCCGCCTCGGCCTTGCCGCCCAACAGCGGTTTCAGGTCGGCCTGGAGTTCCTTCAAGGGCCGCAACTCGGCTTGCCTGGCCGCCAAGAGCACCAGGATTTTGCTCTCCCGGTGCATCTGGGAAAATTGCGCGCTGGCGGTGTTAAGGGTATCGCGGTCCAGAGTCTGGTTGATGGCCAGGACGTAGGCGGCAAAGGCCTTGATGGCGGGGGACCGTTTTTCCTCCTGGATCTGGGCTTTCAGGAACACCGCGGCCTGGTTCAGGGCATCTTCCGGCACGGCGATCCCATGGTGGCGCGCCAGACTCAAGGCCGCGGTGGCGTAGATCGAGCCCCAGATGTGAGGTTCTCGCTGGCCCGGCCAGTAGGCAAAGCCGCCGGAGTCGGTCTGGAGGCTCAGGATGCGCTGCACCCCGCGGTTCAGATAGTTATCCGTTTCGGGCAGGCTCACCCCGGAAACCAACCCTTTCTGAATGGCTCCCCGGAGGGCCGCCAGGGCCAGGACCCCGGAACTGGTCTGTTCCACGCACCCATACGGGTAATTGAGGAGGTAGTGAATCGCCTCGGTCATCCGCAAAAAGGGCGATCCGGCCACGGTCAGGATGGCCTTGACCTCATCCGGGTTAATCTGTCCGGCCGGTTCGCCGGTCAGGTAATCGGGAAGCGGAACTTTGATCTCCGTGGTCCCGGACAGGGAACCGAACCACACCTGGGTGTCCCGGACCTGCCCGGAGTTGATGCGCAGCTTGAGTTCCACCGCGTCGGTCCGCCCCTGGAATTGGCCGGCAAAACGGGCGCCGGCCAGCCCGCTGGCGGCTGCCTGGCCGGTGACCTCGATCTTTAAGCTGTCTTTGGGATTGAGCTGCTCTTTCGGCTCCGCCGCGGTGAGAAACAGCCCGCCATCCCCGACGGCGCTGAACTTAACCGGCCCGGTCTCGCCGGTGGCGTTGAACGCGGCCACCTGAAACTTAAATTGGTCTGCCCGGGTGAAGAACCCGGGCAGACCGGGCTCCAGGTAAAAGTCCTTGAAGGCCAGCATCGGGCGCTCGACGCTGGCAAAGCGGCTCCCCCGGTCCAAGACCACGGCATAAATCCGGTAGGTGGTCATATTGTCGGGCAGGGTGAAGGTCACCTGAGCCCGTCCCTGGGCGTCGGTGCGCACCCGGGGGTTGAAATAAGCCACTGCCTCGAAGCGCCGCCTGAGCTTGGACATGACCTCATCGCTCAGACCGCCGCCGCCGGTTAAGGGCTCGTTCTTGGAAAGATAGAAGGGAGTCTGGTGGACCAGGAAAGAGCGCAGTTCCCCGGTAAACACCTCCAAGGGGCGGTCAAACCTGGTCAGGGACTCCAGGGTGGGAGTTTTAAACCCGGTAAGGGCCAGGACGGCTTCATCCACCACCGCCACGGCCATCTCCGCTTCCACCCCGCCGCCCGCGGGGGCGAGGACGGTGAAGTCCAGGGTCACGTTGGCCCCGGGCTCGGCCTTGAGTTCCCTGACCGCCGGGCTGATCTTGACCTGGAGACCTTCCACGTCGTGGCGGACCGGCAGGTTGAGGGTGCCCCAGTAAAAGCTGGGAGCCTGGGTATCGTAGTGGCCGGCGTACACCGGGAATTCACCCCGGGGCGTCAGTCCCAGGACCGAGACGTAAAGGTTGGGGGCATATTCGGCCCGGATGGGAACTTCCAGGTTATCGGCGTCCGATTTCGGGGTGATTACCTCGTACTTCAGCACGCCTTCCTGCTCCAGAGTGACCAGGTAGCGGGACACCGGGCTCCGGGGCCGGGCCGTGAGCCGGGCCGTTTCTCCCGGCTTATACGCGGGCTGGTCCGCGGACAGAGCCAGGGGCAGGTACGGCAGTTCCCGGTTTTCGTACGCGTAGCTGTCGCCGTTCACCTCAAAGGCCGTGGCCGAAGTGAAACTGCGGCCGGCGTCGTCTTTGTAGGTAAAGGCCAGGAGATAGCGGCCGCCCCAGGCAAAAGCGAACCGGAAGGCGACCGCGCCTTTCGTGAGGGTGAGGTCGCTGGTCACGGTCTTGCGCCAGATTTCCTGCTCATCCCAATAGAGGTCGCCCTGCTCGTTGCGCTTGGCCACGTAGGCCCAGCTTTTTTGCAGGATTTCCGCCTGGAGGGCGCCCTGGTTGATCCGCGTACCATCCGGCTTGGTCAGCATAACCGTGAGGACCTGCTCCTCATCGGCCCTGGCCTCCTCCGGGTGGCGGCTGATGCCCACCAAAAAGTCCGGCGTAACTTGAAAAGCCTTGGTTTCCGACGCGGCCCGGCCGTCGAAGTCCACGATGGTGGCCACCACGGAGAGGCTGTGCTGCCCGTTCATGACCTGACGGTCCAGGGGAAACTCCAGTTCCGCCCTCCCCTTCTCATCCAAAATGGCCTGGCCGCTCTCGATCAACGCGCCCTGATCTTCGCTACTATAACCGAAGGTGAAGTTGTCATAGCCCGGCACCTGATAGCTGGTCTTGGACTGAAAAATCTTCCAGCGCACCTGGCCGTGTTTGACCTGCCCCCCGGCGTAGTACGAGCCATCGAGAATGATCCGCACAAAGGGAGATTGCTGCTCCCCCCGATTGACGTAACCTTGCAGGGGCCGGGTGAATTGCTGGAAGTTGATGCCCACGAAGTGCCGGGGCGGCTTGAACTCCTGCAGCTGAAAGGCGACGCTCACCTGGTTTTTGGGGCCGGTCTCCTTCCCCTTGAGCGAAGGGTCCTCTCCCCGGCGGCCCTTACCGGCAGTGGCGGCTTCGGCAGGAGTTTCCGGGCCATAAGTCAGGTTCAGGGTGTAGGTCCCCAGGGGCCAGTAACTCTGGGTCATGATTTCCCCGGCCGCCGTGCCGAAATCCGAAGTCCGCTCCTCCTTGGTAAAGACCTGCTCGCCTTTGGGGCTTATGACCTCAAAAACGCATACCTCGCCCTTGGGGGGAAAAATGCGGCCATTGCCATATTCCCGGACCGCGCCCTTGAAAAAGACCTTTTCGCCGGGCCGGTAGACGCCCCGTTCCGTGAACACGTTGCCCCTGAGGTTGCGGATTTTTTCGCCGGCCTTCACCTGCCAGATTCCCTGGGGCTTGAGGTTGCCCTGGGGCGTCACCTGGATGAAGGCCACGTCGTCGCCGGTCCCGGCCATCAGCGCCACCAGGTCGTCCCGGTTTACCACCCGCTTTACCGGTTGCAATTTTTTGGGGTTCTTGAGGGACAACCCCGCCAGGTCATGGGATTCGAAGAGCAGCACCCCGTCTAAGTTGGTGCGCCCCAGGAAAAAGACCTCCATGTCCCGGGTGAAGCCGATAACCCGGGCCCCGGCCACGGGCGTCCCGGCCTTGAGCGAAGTGACCCAGAGGAGCAGATTTTGTGGGCCGCGTTTATAGGTCAGGCCCAGATTGGTGATTGCAAATACCCGGGGCGGAGTGGCCGCGACGCTTCCGGCCTCGTTGTCCTGCACCCGGATAAGTTCCAGGGCGCCGGCCTCCTTGCCCTGTCTGAAGCTCAACGGCAGGGTGACCGCCCAGGGCTTGTTCTTCTCGCCGGCCGCGGGAAAGAGTTGCTTTTCGGCCAGGGGCGGGGTGACAAATTCGGCCAGATCCTTATGGGAGGTGATAAAGGGTTTGAACCCTTCGGATGCGGTCTTGAGGTCATCGAGGCTGCGGTCCCAGTCGCCCGGGGACTTTTCCACCGCCAGGGCCAGGGGCAGCAAGAGAGGCGGCACCCGGATCCCTTCAAACCTCAGGTTGTTGACGTTCTGAGCCCGGACGTGCAGCAACTGCCGGCTGTCCCGTTCGATGACGCTCTGGGGCCCCACGAATTCCACCTTGGGGGGCCGGTCGGTCATGAAAAAAGAGTTGACCGTTTTGTGGTAGGTCTTGTTCCCCACCCTCAGGGTTTCGGGCAGGGCAATGAGATAGCCGGCGCCGTACCGGAAAGCCCCCCGCAGCGTCAAGACCCCTTTGGGGTCAAGCTTGGTGCGGTTCCAGTCGATCTTGACCCGGGGCAGCAGCCGCAGATTGCCCTGGAGGCTCTCAAGCAAGAGGGGTTGGCTGAAAAAGACCCTGACCTCCTCGGCCCGGGCATCCGGTTCGATCTTCACGACGGTGAAGTGTTGCTTGGGGTCGAACCCGTCTTTGGCGGTTGACTTGGGCTGTTCCTGGGCCGCGGCCAGACCGGCGGCCGCCCACCAAGCCAGCGCCACCCCGAAGATCAATAAATAAGCCAGTTGGCGGGCGAAAGCGCCGGCGCCCCGAGACGGTTGCGGGAACATCTTGCTTGATAAGCCCATGGTTTAATCCTGCCTGTTCCGAAAAGTTCAAGGTTCAAAGTTCAAAGTTGGGGGAAGGCCCATGAATGACTGCCAAGGTGAATAACCGTGAAAAGAGGACCCTACGCCTTCACCCTCAGTACCTTTTTTCATAAATACGGTAACGTGATATATTGCCCCCCTCACCCAACCCTTTCCCCCCGAAGCGGGTGGAGAGGGGGTAGGTTAGGTCGCCGGGTTTTTTATGATGGCAGAGCATCAAATCAGTCCTATCTTTTCCCCTCTCCCCCAATGGGGGGGGTCAGGGTGAGGGGGAAGTGATCTTCACGGAGTTAAGAAATACGTTGCCGTATTTATGAACCGTTGTACTTAGGTTCGCACCGGCTGCCATGGCCCGAGGGATGCCTGCAATTATCAGCATAACTGGCGCAATTCACCAGTATATTATCAAGTTTTCCACCTGCCGGACCAGCGTTAAATTATATCACGAAACGCTGCTCAAACCGGCTAAAATATGAAAGATGCGATGACCGGAAGGCGGGAAAATCCTTTGCGCGGAAACGGGGATGGCAATGAGAAATGAGGCAGGGGCCCGCCGCGACGGGCCCCTGAATGGTTAGGTTTTGGGCTGAGAAGCCGGCCCTATTTAGCCGTCTTGAACTTGCCGTCCTGGACCTGGATGATGACCATGGAATCCAGACCCAGGCCGTTGTGGTCCTCGGGGCTCAGGTTATAGGTGCCCGAAATCCCCACATAACCCTTGGTCCCCTCGATGGCGGCGCGCAGGGCCTTGGGGTCGGTGCCCGCCTTCCGCATGGCATCGGCTACGATGGTAATGGCGTCCCAGGCGTAGCCCGAGTGGGTATTGATGGGGAACTGCTTGTCGAAATGGTAGACGTCCGTGTAGAGGCGGATGAAGTTCTGGATGACCTTCTTCTGGGCATCGGTATCCGGCAACTCGGCGGCCACCATCAACTTCGTGGACGGCATGCGGTCCCCCTCGGAGGCCTTCCCGGCCAACTGGATATATTCCGGTCCCGGCTGGCCGTGGCACTGGAACAAGGGGATGGTTATGCCCAATTGGGCCTTGTTCTTGGCCACGATGGCCCCCGCCGGCCCGATGGTCCAGCAGATGATGGCGTCAGGACCGGCGTTCTTGATCTTGGTGAGCTGGGGGGTCATGTCCGTGTCTTTCGGGCCGAAAGACTCTTTGGCCACAAAGGTGACGCCGTAGTCCGGGGCCAGTTTTTCCAACCAGACGGCCCCGTCCTTGCCAAAGGGGTCCGACGCGGTGAGCATGGCCACTTTGGTAAGTTTCTTCTCTTTCAGGTATTCAAAGAGCTTCGTGATGGCGGTGGAGGAGCGCTGGGGCGACTTGAAAATATAGGTGAAGGGCCCGGTCTGCTGCATGATGGGCGGATCACCCCCCACGGTCATGAAGATCGGGATGCCCGCCTCTTCCACGATCTTCTTCACCTGCATCCCCTCGCCCGTGGAGGTGGGCCCGATGATGGCCGCCACCTGGTCGGAGTGGATAAATTTCTTGGCGATGGTGGCGGCCTTGGCCGGGTCGCTCTCGGTGTCGCCGATAATCAGCTCCAGGGGTCTGCCATTTATGCCCCCCGCCTTGTTGATCTGGTCCACCGCCATTTCCGCCACCAGCTTGGTGGGCGTGCCGATGGGCGCCACCGGTCCCGACAGGGCGAAAAAGGCCCCTATCTTGATGGGTTGCTTTGGGTCCTTAGCCTGGGCGCCGCCAGCCACGAAAATTACCAGGGCCGCGGCCACGAGAACCCTTGACAGTACTCGGCTCATCTTGTCCTCCCTCCTCAGAAAATATAATCTCATTGATGGCTTAGTTTAGGCCATAATGTCAACTCAAAAATCTCATTTCAGGCAATTATACCGCGTTCGTTTTGTAGGGGCGGGTTTGAAACCCGCCCCTACGAGAGATATCAATAGGTTATCTGGATGGTTTGTTTCATTTCAAAGGGAACACGGTATTATCGGTCAAATTCGAGCCCTGGACCGGGGGGGGGAATGGTTACCTGAGGCGTTCAAGGCCCCGGGGCCCAAAATCTTCTGGGGTCCGGTTAGCGGAATTAAGGCGCGAGGAAGCCAAAGATTATCTGCTGATTGCGCAGGGCATAAATTGCCGACTTGATGGAGAGATTTTGCACCTGGAGATATCCTTCTCTGGACTCGCGTAAGGCTGCGTCGCCCGCCTCTGCCTGCCCCTGGGCTTGCAGGTCCAGGGCTTGCTTCTTCTTAGCGGCGGCGGCCGGAAGCAGGCGATCCGCCTGGGCCTGGGCGTCGACGGCCAGTTTTTGGTTGATGGCCACCTGCTGATCGTCTTTGGGGGAAAGCTGGCGCTCCGCCAGTGCCGAGGCGCATTCTTTCTGAAGGAGCGTAAATAATTCATTGGACTGTTTCACCAGGGTCAGGGCCGCGGAAAGATTACCGGCAGTTAATTGCTGTTGCGCCTGTTCCAGGAGCGAAACCGCCCGGCCGTAGAGCTTAGCCGGCTCAGGTGCAGGGGGGGTGGCGGTTTGGGCCCAGCCGGGGCCCACCAGGGCCAGGGCCAATAATAGCAGGCAGATGACGTAGGCGCCGCGGGATACGATCATCATCACAAGTCACCTCAATGAGATTTGGTGTGGTCTTGCCGGCCGCTCCGGGTAATCCCGGCGCCGACTGCCTTGACCGGTCAGGGGTGGGATAAACACCGGTGCTTGACCACGCAGCGCAGCATTTCCCAGACCAATTTAACAGGTTATTACAAGGGTCTGACGTCCTCAGGCAACAGGCCGAGGACAGCTTCGTAAACCTCCCGGGCAATCTGGAGGGCTTCTTTAGTCTCATCGAAGGATGGTTCTTCCGGGTCTCCCGGGTAGCGAAATTTCCAGGCATACTCCGTGAGGGGCGCGGCACAATCAATGAGGGCTCGCAAAGTTGAATCCACGTCGAGGCACTGCTCACCCAGTTCTTCCAGGCTGTGGGTCTTGCGAAAAGGCACGCTGTGCCACATGAGAAAGGATTGTAACACTTTTCCACTGCCTGTTGACAGTGAACGGCGGCATCAGCCAAAAGCGGTGGACTGGCGGCTAAATCGTGTTTTGCGGCCCTGAGGTCCGTGGCCGCCTTGCGAAGCCATCCCTGCGTGTCGGCCACCAGAATTGGATCAGCCGGCATATAATAATTTTCCTTCCCGGACGATGGTCGCAGGCAGTGAGGCGGGAAGATGCAGGCGGCTGTCAAAGGCCTCCCTCGTCCAGACCAGGATGTCGGCAGCCGCACGGGTGCCGCGCAAGGCCTGATATGCCCGACGACTACGCCGGCGCTCCGGGGGAACATCATCAGGAACCACGATCATCAGGTCATAATCGCTGTCCGGACCGGCATCGCTTCTGGCCTTCGAGCCGAACAGATAGATGCGCTCCGGCTGGAAGGCCTTGACGAGGCGGTGCAGAATCTCACTCAGCACCGGATCGCCAGCTTGCAGGTTCCCTCTCCAACTAACCATTATATTATAACCCGAGAAATAAGGTTTACCGGACTAATTTAGCCGTAACACTCCTATACCACAGAATCCGTGATCCGGCCATCGAAAACCCGCTGGCTCTTGCGCTCGGAGCGGGGGAGTTCGCCGTAGCCCACCACCGCCACCTCCGGCGTGACCATGAGCCGGTGCTTGACCACGTAGCGCACCTCCCGGCTCAGCTCGTCGGTGCGGCCGGCTTCCACCCCTTCGGCCCGCTCCACCTTGAGGAGCATGTGGTCCCGGCCGGCTTCGTCCCGGGCCAGGTGGATCTGGTACTCGGAACCCAGGCCCGGGACCTCCGAGAGGATGCGGTCGACGCTGGAAGGATAGATGTTCACCGCCCGGAACTTGAACATGTCGTCGGTGCGGCCCCGGAGGCGGGAGTGCCGGGGCAGGACGGCGCCGCAGGTGCAGGGCCCCGGGATGATGCGGGTGATGTCCCCGGTGCGGTAGCGGATCAGGGGCGCGGCCTCCTTGCACAGGGTGGTGACCACCATCTCCCCCCACTCGCCGTCGGGGAGCGGCGTCAGGGTCTCCGGGTCCAGGATTTCCAGGAGGTAGTAGTCGGCCCAGTAGTGGATGCAGTCGTGGTCCGGGCACTCGATGCCGGTCCCCGGCCCGTAGAGCTCCGTCAGGCCGGGGATGTCGAAGAGTTCGACGCCCCCCAGGAGCTCCGAAATCTTGCGGCGCATGGACACGGAGGAGCGCTCGGAGCCGTAGATGACCTTCTTCAGATTGATCTTGTCGGCGATGCCCCGCTTGTTGACCTCTTCGGCCATCAGGAGTCCCATGGAGGCGGTGCAGCACAGCACCGTACTCTGCAGGTCCACCAGGAACTCGCACTGCAAATCCACATTCCCCGGCCCCACAGGTATTACCAAGGCCCCCAGGGCTTCGGCGCCCGCCTGGAAGCCCGCCCCGGCGGTCCAAACCCCGTAGCCCACCGCGATCTGCACCCGGTCCAGGGGGGTCACTCCAGCCATCTCGTAGGCCCGGGCGAAGAAGTGGCGCCAGTCCGCCAGGTCCTTGCCGGTGTAGCACATGATCTTGCGCTTGCCGGTGGTGCCGCTGGAGGCGTGGAGGCGCACGATCTGTTCAAAGGGCACGGACCTGAACGAAAAGGGGTAGCCGTCCCTGAGGTCCTCCCCCGTGGTCAGGGGGAGTTTTTGTAAGTCGGCCAGGTCCAGGATATCCGCAGGGGAAACCCCGGCGGCGTCCAGGTGGGCCCGGTAAAAGCTGGAGCCCTCAAAGGCGTGGCGCACCGTCCATTTGAGCCCCGCCAGCTGGTGGGCCTGGAGTTCGCCCCCGGTCTGGAAGGGTGGCATAAAGGTCTGCTTGCTCAAATTCGGCTTCTCCAGTCTGATATTGGTAAATCCCGCCGCGCCCAGCCGCGACGCGGCCGGGTTGTTGTCAGAGCCCGCTCCCAGGAAGGCCCGGCGTAGTTCCGGGTCCAACAGGAGTTCGTGGCTTTTGCCCTGGCCCACGATCCGGCCGTTGGCCAAAAGATACGCGGACCGGGAGGAGGTGAGGGCCCGGGCGGCGTTTTGCTCCACCAGGAGTATGGTAACCCCGCCCCGGGCAAGCTGCTTGATGATGTCAAAGATCTCGTCGGTGATCAGCGGCGCCAGCCCCAGGGACGGCTCATCCAGGAGCAAAAGCCGGGGCTGGGCCATCAGGGCCCGGCCCATGGCCACCATCTGCTGCTCCCCGCCGGAGAGCGTGTTGCTCCGCTGGCCGGCCCTTTCTCGGAGCTTGGGGAACCGGGCATAGACCGCGGCCAGGCGCCGGGCCAGCTCCAGCCGGCTTATCTTCAAGGCCAGGGACCCCAACTCCAGGTTCTCCTTGACCGTCAGGTCCCCGAACATCTCCCGGCCCTCGGGGCACAGGGCCACGCCTTTGGCCGCCATGGCCGCGGGGGACGAGCCGGTGACCTCGAGGCCGTCCAGGAAGATGCGGCCGCCCGACGGCGGCGCCAGCCCCATGACGGCCTTGAGCAGGCTGGTCTTGCCAGCCCCGTTGGCCCCCACCAGGGCTACGGTCTCGCCTGGCGCCACCGCCAGGTCGATGCCGAACAGGGCCTGCGCGGCGCCGTAATGCACCGTCAGGTTGTCGATGCGGAGTAAGGAGTCTTTTGTTAAATGCACCATTTTATTTATTATCTGTTCCTATATAATTATCCAATTATATTACGTTATTATTAGAATGGAATATCATCATCCGAAATCTCAAATTGAGGCTGTATTTCTTTGAATAAATCATATGTTGGCTTAAGCGCCACCTTCCAACCTTGATAATTATCACTTTCCATTACCAATCGTAATGAATTATAAAATCTTATATCTCCTTTTTTAAGGCCATCTTTAATTGCAGATATAATTGATATTGATGGTTTTTCTGATAATTCAAATAAATTTGAAAAGAAAAAGGCGAAAATATAATCCTGTCCATATTTATTAGCTGAGCGCAATTTTCCTCCTAACGCTATGCTTAAATCACTTTTTAGTTAAAAATAACGAAAGATATTTCTTGACCATGTTCCCAATGATCCTCCGAGACATTTAGACCTTTTTATATCGTATGAACCATCTCTAATCGACTGTATTAATTTGTTCTCAATTCTAAGTCGAGAAACCTCAGAGTATCGGTTCCACCATTCTGCAGGAAAACATTGCAAAACTATTCTAACAACTTGATCATCATTTGTACATTTAAGTTCTTCTGAAATAATTTCAATTGCTTGCTTAATCTCTTCATCATTAAGTACCTTAGAAATTGCATAAAAAAATAATCGTAATTTTTTTCCTTCTCCTGTGGTTATTTTTCTAAAAACCTCGACAAAAACTTCAAACCTCGTCTTTATAGGTATTTCGTCAATTAATAATTCAGCATATCTTTCTTTTTCAACAAAATCAGGTTCAAACACCCTTTCTAAGAATGATTCCATAGTAAATAAAGACTTTGATTTATCAATGATTTTAATTAAATAATTCAAGAATATAATTATGGCTACGGCGTCCATTTTATCATCTATGTGCTTTTCATGGCTCCTAGGATTTCTGATTGCTTGATATATCCCTCTTAATATTTGTTCGATACCTTTCTGTTCATTAATGTCCGATTCTGTCTCTAACTTATTAACTTTAAGTTTAGGAGATTTACCACCTAATGATTCGCCAACTAGAACTACTCCATCACTTTGCAATCCTGTTTTTTTCCTTAAGAGGTTCCCCAAATAATGAATAGCATCTATAATGCAACCAGTATAGTTTCTATTTGTATAACAATTATCGATTGCCTGCCACAGCCTTTGATCCAATAAAGTTTCTAAGTTCATTTTTCTAACCCCTTATTTGACTCGCATTACGGGCAGTTGACGATTTTATCCCGGCCCCAGGAGGTTAAGAGGTTTTACCGGGGTCTCTTTTTTATCAGCAATCATAATCAGTTCGCATTATATACCGTGCTTTACTGCATGTCGAGTGAGACTATCTTGTCCGATTGCCGCTTAGTGAGTGTAGGGGCGGGTTTTAAACCAGCCCCTACAGGGGCCTTCATTTTTAGGGGTGGCACTTCGTCGGTCATGCCTCGCAATCTCTAAAAAAAGCAGTGATTCTGGCTAACCAACATGGTAACCTGAACCATCGAGAAGGAATTATCGGCAAAGACCCATGAAATTATTCGGCAAACAGCAACACCTGTATTTCATCAATGAAGAGCTGTCGGACCGGGTGAAAGCCTTGGTGGCGGGAACCCTGAGCTGCGGCCGGAATGAAGCGGCGGCGCTGGCCCTGGCCTCCCAGGCCCTCAGCCTGGCCGATCAGCTCATCAATTATTTCGAGTCGGCCAACCACCTGCCCCACCCCATCGCCTGCCGGGAAGGCTGCAGCTTTTGCTGCTATAACCGGGTGGAACTGACGCCGCCGGAAGCCTTGCGCATCGGCCACCACATTGCCGAGAATTTTTCCGAAGCCGAAAAGGCGACGGTGCTGGCCGCCGTGGGCCGGAACCTCGCCCTCACCGAGGGGAAGACCCCGGCCGCGATCGCGGCGCGGCGGGCCGAGCTGCCCTGCCCGTTGTTGAGGGCGCATAGGTGCTCGGTTTACCCGGTCAGGCCCCTCATGTGCCGGGCCATGCACGCCCTGGACCGGGAGCGCTGCGCCGCGGAACTCAGCGCCAGCAGCCTGGCGGGAAGTCAATACTACGCCCACCGCCACGAAATCGCCATTTCGGTTGCCGCCGGGCTGAGGGAGGGGTGCCGGGCCGCGGGCTTACAGTCCGAAGCGCTTAACCTGGCCCAGGCCCTGCACGATTTTTTCACTCAGGAAAACCCGGTGGAAAGGTGGATAATGGGAGAAGAGGTGTTCGGACCGTGACCCGGGCGAGCCCAAGCGTGGTTTAGTGTAATGGTCAAGATTTTACCAGATAACCTCTTCATCAAGGCATAATATCAGCGGACAATAAAGGATTCTGGAAATCCCCCCACAAAAGGTCAATTTCACTATGCCGATCAATCATATATTCAACTCTTTGGGATTTTTAAGAAGTTTCTTTTTTGGCAAGCAATCCATTATCTCACTCGGACAAATCGACATAGGTAGGCCCTTGCGGGCTTTCCCTGTCACACCACCGGGCGTACGGGTCCGTACCCGGCGGTTCGGATGGTTAAGCTATCTTTCTGGTGCTAAAGTTGGGAGGCCAAGCGAGATAAAAT
>VGSJ01000017.1 GCA_016875015.1 Deltaproteobacteria bacterium
ATTGCCATTAATCAAGTTATTAATTATAATTACATGGGTACATATCTTAAGCTCAAAAACCAATTTATTTTTTAATTATCAATATGTTAACCTCAATTTTGCCCAGAAAAAGTGTGGAACTTCCGTTAAAATAAGCCTGAATAGCCTCTGATCATGCCGGACAATAAAAGATATCCATAAATTCCCGATGTAGTCGGCATACCCACAGGGGCCTGGTGGGCGGGAGATTTTCCAGGGTCCACCGGGGAAAAACCGGAACCCCGGGAGAGGTTAGATCTCAAAAATTAATTGGGGGCAGCCCCCCTTATCCGGGAGGATAATCCCGGGCTCAGGCCTCCAGAGAGGTCAAGCCTTCCCGGATGGCATACTTGGTGAGTTCCGCCACGCTCCGCAGATTCAATTTTTGCATGACCTGCTGGCGATGGCTCTCCACGGTCTTGACGCTCACATGGAGTTGGTCGGCGATTTTGGCGGTGGACTGGCCTTCGGACATGAGTTGGAGGACTTCCCGTTCCCGGGAGGTCAGAATCCCGAAAGCCGAAACCTCATTCAAGGGGGTCCCCATCTTGCAGTCCTTCACCAAAATATCGGTGACTCCGGGGCTGAGATAGGTCTTGTGGGCCAGCACCACCCGGATGGCCCGGGTCAGTTCCTCGAAGGCGCAATCCTTCAAGAGATAGCCCGAAGCCCCGGCCTTCAACATATTCACCACAAATCGGCGGTCGGCATACATGGACAGGGCGATCACCTTGATGCCTGGAAACTCGGCAACGATCTGGCGCGTGGCCTCGATGCCGTTGAGATCAGGCATGGCGACATCCATAATGATCACCCCAGGATTCAACTCCCGGGCCAACCGCACCGTGGTCCGCCCATCCTCAGCCTCGGCCACCACTTTCAGGTCGGACTCCTTCTCCAGCAAAAAGCGGAGTCCCTGACGGACAATCTGGTGATCATCGGCGATCAGAATTTTTACGGCCATCTGTTTCCCCCTGTCCTCGGTTTAATATTTCAAGGGTACCTGCAAGGTGACCCTGGTTCCCCAGCCCGGTTCAGATACCACTTCCAGGCGACCGCCCAAATACCTCAACCGCTCTCCGATGCTAAAGAAGCCAAACCCAAAGGGGCCATTGGCGGCGTCGGCGGAAATCCCCATTCCCAGCCCGTCGTCTTCTATCTTGACCTGCAGGGCGGCATCCTCTCGGGCAATGAAGACCCGGATATTCTTAGCACTGGCATGTTTGACCACATTACCCAGTAATTCCCGCACGGTCTGGAAAAGGATGACGCGGATCTCATCATCCATGGGCTTGGCCGACCGATCCGCCTGGACTTTGACGGTAATGCCTTGTTGCTTCTGAATCAATTCGGCCAACCACTCCACCGCGGCTTCAAAGCCGAGATCATAGAGGATGGGCGGGCTCAGCTCAAAGGTCAATGACCTGGTGTATTGAATGGTTTGTTCGATGAGGCGCCGGACTTCATCCATGGGCTCGGCCAGTTGGGTGGAGGAGGCGGATTCCCGGATGGCCCCCAGCTTGATCTGGGCCAGGGCCAGGATCTGTCCCACGTGGTCATGGAGTTCAGTGGCCAGGCGCCGTCGTTCCCGCTCTTCCGTCAGGGACAATTCCGAGGCCACGGACCGGAGTTGTTCCTGGTAAGTCCGGATGGCTTTTTCGGCCTGTTTCGGTTCCGTGATATCTTCGATCATGCAGATGGCAAGGTGGTCCTCGACCTTGACGCCGCGGATCAGGGAGACGTTCAGGCGGCCCCAGGCCGTTCGGCCATCTTTGCGGATATATTTTTTTTCTACTTGATAAGAGTCTTGGTGCCCTTGCACCAATTCCCGGAAGAGCGCCATGCACCGGGAAGCATCGTCCGGCAAGATGAAAACGGTGAACACCTGGTTGACGATCTCTGTCAGACTATATCCCAGCATCTGTTGCAAGGCAGGATTGCATTCGCCGATGCGCCCATCTTTATCCACCAAGGCAATACCCATGGTCGTTGCTTCGAAAATCGTGCGAAAGCGCGCCTCACTGTGGCGCAACGCCTCGATATAATCCTGGGCCACGATATCCGAAAGGCCGGGGCTGATGAAGGTCTTGGGTTCCTGAACGGTACGGATAGCTTTAATCAATTCTTCGAAAGCGCAGTCTTTCAAAAGGTACCCGGAGGCGCCGGCTTTGAGGATATTGACCACAAAGCGCCGGTCGGCATAAATGGACAAGGCGATGATTTTAATATGGGGGGATGCAGCCAGGATTTGCCGGATCGCCTCCACGCCTTGAAGTCCGGGCAGGGCCAGATCCAAGATAACTATGTCTGGGGCCAAGTCCTGCACCTGCCGCAACACCGCCGGTCCGCTGGCGGCTTCTCCCACCACCTCCAGCCCGGTTTCTTTCTCCAATAAAGCGCGGAGCCCCTGACAGACGATCTGGTACTTATCGGCAAGGAGAATTCTGGTCGTCATGGTCAGTTCCCGCGCATTCTCCCTGTCGATGGTGATAAAATTCACCATGTAATATTTAGCAACAATCAATAGTAACGTCAAACAATTTTATGATCGATCCTCTTCTCTAATCAGGGCTGAGTGTTAACCTATTTCCCGTCTGAAACCGGTTTGTCGGGCTGGACTGGCCGGCCAGCCCCTAGAGCCGCGGCTTATAGCGTTTGCCATAAATTCCTTCCAGTTGGCGGTTCTTAAATCCCCCTAAATCCCCCTTTGCCAAAGGGGGACTTTAATAGTTATTCTTTATAGTTACCCCCTTTTCTAAAGGGGGGTTAGGGGGGATTAGAATGATTCTGCTATCGGAAAATACTTTTGGCATTCGCTATATATGCCTGCAGGGCTTCGGCCGCGCCCAGATTGCCGGGGTCCAGGCGATGGGCTTCTGCACGGATAACGCCTCCCGAATCATGCCTCATCTGGTTCTTCCTGGGTTAGGGACCGGCAAAAAAGGAGGATTTGGACATCTGGATGGCGGCGGGCCCCAGTACCACCACAAAAATGGCGGGAAAAATGAACATGAGCAGGGGAAACAAGATCTTCACCGGCATTTTGGCGGCCTTTTCTTCAGCCCGCTGGGCCCGCTGGACCCGGAGAAAAGCCGCGTGAGTCCGGAGAGATTGGACGATACTGGCGCCCATTCTATCCGATTGGATCATCAGGCCCACCAGGGCTTTAACATTCTGCACCCCGGTACGCTCCCCCAAACTCTTGAGCGCCACCTCGCGGCTGATCCCGGTTCTCAACTCGGCGTTGGTAAGCTGCAATTCTCTATACAGATCCGTGGAAATGCTCTTAACTTCATCCGACACCCGATTGATGGAGGCCTGCAGAGACAACCCTGCCTCCATGCAGACAATGAGCAGGTCCAAAACATCCGGGAGGGCTTTATCAATGCGATCCTGACGACGGCGGGTGACAAATCTCAGCAAATAGGGAACAACATAAAATCCTGATGCGGCTAACATGAAACAAACCAGGAGATTCCCCCGGTTCATAACTCCGTGCATCACATTGGCCAACAGGTAAAACAGCGGCAGCAGCAGAGCTAACAAAAACCGGAGACCGAAATAAATGGCCGTTCCCTTGGGATGGCGAAACCCCGCCTGGATCAAGGACTGGCGAAGATTGGAATCGTCCTCTTTGTCATCTTTGGCAAAATTTCCCAGAGAGGATATCCATTCCAAAAATTGCTTTTTAAAGCTATTGACTTCTCCCCGGTACATCAACGGCACCGAATCAGTGGAGGCGTTTTTGAAGCGGTCCCGCACCATCTTCCGATTATTGTAGTAACTGAGGGCGCCGTAAGTGAGGAAAGCGACTGTGGCGAAAGAGGTCATGGCTATGACCCATAAAGTGACCGTCATCCGCTCCTCCTTTAGACCTTGATGGTTATCATTCTTTTCATGACAAAGATGCCGAAGCCGCTACTGATCAGCGCGCCCGTTAATAATTTTACCCCTACAGGGTCCCGGAACAAAACCAAGACATACTCCCGGTTGAGGGCATAAAGAGCGAGGAAGGTGACCACCGGCAAGAGGCTCAGGATCAACGCGGAGAAACGTCCTTCGGCGGTGAGGCCCTGGACCTTCCCCTTCAAGGTGAGCCGGTCGCGGATGATGACTCCAATATTGTCAAGAATTTCCGACAGGTTGCCCCCGGTCTCCGCCTGGATGATTACCGCGGTGACGAAATAGCGCAGATCCTGACTGGCCACCCGTTCACCCATGCGCCGGAAAGCCTGCGGCATGCTCAACCCCAGCTTCTGCTCTTCAAAGGTGATCCGCATCTCGGTCCCGAGCGGCGCGGGGATCTCCTGGCTCACCAGGTCCAAGGTTCCCGGCAAGGTGTGGCCGGCCCGGAGAGACCTGGACAGCATCTCCATGGCTTCGGGCATGTAGCGCTCGATCTTGAGGGTCTTCCGCCTCCGCTTCCACCGCAGGAGCATGAGGGGAAACACCCCCAGGAGGAAAGATAAACCCAGGGACCAGGTCCACACTCCCAACAGGTACCCGATCATAAAACCCAACCCGGCCAGGAGGATGGTTATACAGATAAAGGTGTTCGGGGCCAGGTAGATATCCGCCTGGAGCAATTGGCGTTGGAGATTATCCACCTTCCCCCAGCCAAAATAGCGCTCCGCCAGGTTCAAGACCCAGCTCTCCTTGGTCTCCTGGAAGGCCTTGAAAATTTGGGCCCGAACCTCTTGTTCCCGTTTATTCCCCCGCAGGCGCTGATTGATCAGGCGTCGCTTGCGGATGGGTTCCACCAGGCCATAATTAATCCCGGTAATTAAAAGACACACCCCCAGAAATAAACCCAGCAGTCCCAGGGCATACTGGAATTCCATCCCAGCCATGTTGAAGTTTTTCAGTATATCCATGCTCCCCGTCTCCTCGCGGGTACGATGGCGTTAGAGGCGCCCCTGAGGTCGCTGCGGCGGCACAAAAATGCCTTCCGGCAGGGGCGCTCCAAAGAGCCGGCAGCGCTCGACGAAGCGGGGCCGCACCCCGGTGGGGACAAAGCGCCCCAAAACCTGGCCGTGCTCATCTATCCCCTGCCGCTCATACACGAAAATATCTTGCATGCTGATGATGCCGCTTTCCATGCCGGTGACTTCCGCCAGGGCCACCATGCGTCTGACTCCATCACTGTGCCGTACTAATTGGATGATCACATCTAAAGACGAACTGATCATCTGGCGCATGGCCTTCTCCTGGATGGTGATGCCGGAGAGGGAAATCATGGTCTCCAGGCGCAGGAGCGCATCCCGGGCGGCGTTGGCATGGACGGTGGTCATGGAGCCTTCATGACCGGTATTCATGGCCGTGAGCATGTCAATGACCTCGGCGCCCCGGACCTCGCCCACGATGACCCGGTCCGGCCTCATCCTCAAGCAGTTCTTCACCAATTCTCTCTGGGTGACCTCGCCTTTGCCTTCGATGTTGGCCGGGCGGGTTTCCAGCCGGCATACGTGCTCCTGTTGCAGTTGCAGTTCGGCCGAATCTTCGATGGTGATGATGCGCTCCGTGGGGGGGATAAAACCTGAAAGGATGTTGAGCAGGGTGGTTTTCCCGGCGCCAGTCCCTCCGGAGATAAGCACGTTCAATTTGCTCACCGCGATGGCCTTGAGGGTTTCGCCGATCTCCGCGGTAATGCTGCCTTTTTCGATTAAATCCTCCAGGCTGGGGCGTTGGACGGAAAACCGGCGGATGCACAGCATGGGGCCATCTAAGGTCAGAGGGGGAATGATGGCGTTGACCCGGGAGCCATCCGGCAACCGGGCGTCAACCATGGGGACGGATTCATCTATCCGCCGGCCCACATTGCTCACTATCTTGTTGATAATTTTTAGGAGATGTTCGTTATCCTGAAACCGCACCTCCGACAGTTCCAGGCGGCCTTTCCGCTCGACGTACACCTGATTGTAGCGGTTGACCAGAATGTCTGAGATGGCAGGATCCAGCAGCAGCGGTTCCAGGGGGCCCAATCCCAGGATTTCGAATTCCATCTCCCGGGCCAGCCGCGCCCTCTCCCTCATATTCAGGGGTTCTTTCTCTTCTTCCAGCAGCACACTGATGGCCTGCCGGATTTCTTTGGCCCTCAGTTTCTCATCCAGTTCCTCCAACTGACTGAGGTCCAAGCGCTCCAGCAGGCAATGGTGCACCCGTCTCTTGACTTCATAGAGGCGGGTTTCCCGACCTTCATCTTGCCGGGTTGGCGCCTCCGCCACCGCCAGTGCCTGGGGTTGCTTGGGGACAGGTTTAAGCCCCTTCGAGTTTTTGCTTATTTTTTTATTGTATTCCAGCCAGCCCATTTACTCGGTCCTTTTAAAATAGCCAGAATTTCTTTTTGGGTGCGGCGGCGCCGTCAGACTCGCTTTCCTTATCGCCGATTTCCTGGACAACCCGGGCCGCCAGTTCTTTGATGCCGCGACAAAGTTTGGAGCGCGGCGCGGCGCTCATCAGGGGGGTTCCTTGGTTCAGGCATTGCATCATGGCCGGATAGTCGCTGGGCAACGTCGCGAAGGTAGGGTGTTGCAGGATATTTTCTATGTCCCGCAACTGTAAACCACTGCTGTTATCATACCGGTTGACGACGATCTTAATCTTGCGCTTATCCTGGTGCCACTCTATGGTATAGGGCCAAAGTTTTTTCAAGTTTCTGAGGTCAGGAACGGTAAGCCCGGTCAGCATCAACACCAGGTCGGACTCGGTCAGCACCTTGAGGAAAAGTTCGTCCAGCCAATGACTGAGATCGATCACGATGAAATCGTACATGTTGCGCAGGAGGACAAAGATCTGCTCCAGGCTCTCCAGATCAATGCTGTCCTGCTCTTTAAAATCCGAGGCCCCGTGCAGGATTGACAGTCTGGCGCCGTAAGGCTGCATGATTCTCTGGATGAAAGATTTATCCAGGGTGGCGATATTCTGGATCAAGTCCGCGATGGAATAATTCGATTCCTGGTCCAGGAAGGTTCCTACGTCGGGGAAAGGCCGCCCCAAGTCCACCAGGGCCACTCGTCCTGGGGTCGATTCCGCCAGAGCCTGAGCCAGGTTGACGGCGACCGTGGTGCTCCCCGCCCCGCCCTTGTGGCCGGTGACCACGATGATCCGTCCCTCGGGGGTATCCACGGGCATCAGCTGCTTCCTGGCCGTTCGCACCCGGCTTAACGCGCCCTCCAGGTCGCCTTGGGTCAGGGGCAGGGGTAGGAATTCCCGAATTCCCACTTGCATGGCCCGGATCAAAAAATCCGGCTCACGATTATATGAACAAACCAGGACCTGAGTGTGGGGCATCTCTTGAGGGAGGTTCTCCAGCCACTCGGGGACCCGACTCTCCCCATTCATTTCCACCAGGACTACATCCGGGGATACACCCTTATGTTGCCCGACAAAGCTCTGGGGATCAGTGGTCTGGCCCAACAGCTTCAGTTGGGGAAACTTGTCCAGCACCGCCTTGATTTCCTGGCGCTGGACCCCGGTCCCAAAGAGTAGCGAAATGGTTAGCTGGTCAAGATACACGCTTCACTCCTAAAGCTTGGCGTCGCTCCGGTCCAACCCCTTGATAACCTCTACTACGATCTTCTCTTCCCGTGTGGGTTGAACGGCAACCTTCTCCTCTTTCATGCCTACCCCGCTGATAAGAGCTGAGGTGGTTATACCCGGGGTTTGGGCGATGGTCTTATTGTTGCGGTTGCGGAGCGCCAGCCGGATCTTCCCCTGGTTGCTGGCCAGATTGAGCACCTCGGCCTCTTCCGGGGTCAACTCCAGGGTGACGGTATTCACCACTATCGGTTTGTTGTCCCCCTTTTGCTCCCAAAGCTGCCCGGTGGTCAGAACCGTAACATTATGCAGGATAGTCTTGGAAAAATGCTCCTCCTTCTTCAGGGACAGATCCACCAGCACATCCACATGATCCCCGGGGTGAATGAAGCCGGCCACTCCCGCCACTTCGTCCACTTTGACGGTGAGGGCCCGTTTCCCGTCCTCCAAAATGCCGCTCAACCCGGCGGCAGTCCCCGCCGGGGCCAGCATGGAGAGGAGGACGGGGTTCCCTTGAGGAATGAGCCCCTTGACCACCCGGCCCTCAATCTCCCGCATGGTGGCGGGGCAATTGGGCGGCACCAAGGAGGGGGGCCAGCTAACGGCCTTCACCGAGCCTCCGGAGAGGGCCGTCCCGGGAGAAATGTCTGCGGTCGCGATGAAGACTTGCCGGGTTGCCGCGACCGGAACTGTGGTCTTGACGCTGACGTATCGGTGGATGGCAAAGGTGGCCACCAGCCCGGCCACCACGGCCGCTACCAGAAAAATGGCGCCTCTCGGCATATTTAATTTCATGACGGTTACTCACATTTCATCAGGGTTGGGGCCGAAAACTTGATGCCGGCCAGACTCGGGATCAAGCCGCTCGAGAAATCCAGCGGTTGCGAAAATTTCCGCGGGGTGCGCCCTGGTTGAGGGCGGACACGCAGGTCCGCCCCTACATAAAATATCCGGTTGATTGCGATTTATATGAAAATATCCCGGTGGGGCGGGCCTCCGTGCCCGCCAGCCAGAGGCGGCCAGGGACGGCCGCCCCACCAACACCAGCCACTTTTTCATGCTTCGTTGTGTCCGTAAGGAAATGACCGTTGGTATGAGGCGGTCGGCAACCATCACGGCCCCCCTCCCGCCCCTGCCAGGACCGCCATGCCCACGGCGATGGCGACCCCGTAAGGTATCCCTTCGGTTAATTGGGCCGGAGACGGCGGGCGGGGGGGGCCGTCCGGCCGGCACAGGATCATATTGAGCAGGAAGACCCACCCCTCCTTGATTTTCCGCCAGAGGATGCCTTGCCACCCCAGATACCCCAGGGCGATGACCCCGCCGGCGATCCCCATGTAGCAAAACAGAAATACGGTGAGCTTAGGCCCCAGCCAGGCCCCCAGGGCGGCCAGGGCCTTGACGTCTCCGGCCCCCATGCCGCCCCACAGGTAGGGCAGGATGAGGAAGGCGAATCCCAGGAGCATCCCCAGGACGCCGTCGGCCAGCCCGGGCAGGCCCTGGCTCATGAAGTTATAAGCCAGTCCGGCCACCGCGGTCCCTAAGGTCAGATAGTTGGGAATCCGCCGGGTCTTAAGGTCCCCCCAGGCGATCCACAGAGTAAGAGCCAGGGGTATGAGCAAATTCCCCCGGGAACTCATCCAACCGACCGCGTCAAGCATAGAACCGGCCACGGGCATCGTCCTCTCAGCCTGAAAGTTCAGCGTTCGGGGTCAGGGGCCTAAACCCACCGCCCCATGAGCATCAAGCTCAATACTGCCAACCCCATTGCTAACAGCGCCACCGTGGTCTGTAAGACCATCTCCCTGGTGCCTGCGTCTTTCATGGGCTGGTCCCTCCTGTGATCCGGCGCCCAGTCAAGGGAAATTAGGCCCGGCGGGAGCGGCGCCATGCCGCCGGGCCTCCATGATCCGTTAGATCATTACTTGATCCCGGTTTCCGCTGCTTCAAACTTGGTTTTGAGGGTGGTCCCCAGAGTGGTGACCGCAGCGATGATCACCACTGCAATCAGCGACACCAGCAGGCCGTATTCCACCGCGCTCGCGCCAGACTCATCTTTGAAAAAATTCTTGATCCGTTCCATGGTAATTCTCCTTTAATCCCGGAAATTTATTTTTCGTTCGAGGCCGGAAGCCTACACCCGCCGCCCCATGAGCATAATGCTCAATACGGTAAACCCCATTGATAACAGCGCCGCCGTGGTCTGTAAGACCATCTCCCTGGCGCCGTCATCTTTCATGGGGGATTCCTCCTGTGATCTGGCGCCCAGTCAAGGGAAATTAGGCCCGGCGTGGGCGGCGCCATGCCGCCGGGCCTCCATGATCCGTTAGATCATTACTTGATCCCGGTTTCCGCCGCTTCAAACTTGGTTTTGAGGGTGGTCCCCAGAGTGGTGACCGCAAGAATAATCACCACCGCGATCAGCGAAACCAACAGACCGTACTCCACCGCGCTCGCGCCAGACTCATCTTTGAAAAAATTCTTGATCCGTTCCATTTTTATTCTCCCTTTTTTTATGGTATTTGTTTTTCCATGTGGTTTTGGGTTTTTCCGGTTAATCAGCTTTTGAACTTTCGCCACGGGTATTCATGTTATGTGTCTTCGGCTCATCACCTCCCGGTCAGCTGACCTCAACCTTGCTCAACTATTTTTTAAGATTGCTTAATGTAACTGGAATATGCTTGAAATCACTTCAGGCGTAAATCAGGCTGCCCCTCATTCTTCACCTCCAAACCCCTGGAAGTGATCTGCGGGTAATTGCTGACTCGGATCGGGAAAACCCGGCGGTTTCTCGGGAGAAAAACCTTAGGAAGACGGGGTAAGCAGGAGAACTGATTGTTTAACTGCCTGATTTAACTAATTTTTATAAAACAGGCCCGGGCGGCGGCGGGGCCGGGGGAACCGGGGAGGGATTGGCCGGAGCATCAGGGATAACCTGAGAAAAAGGGAAACCGGCGATGGCGGGCCGGACAGGATGAAATCCGCAGCTTGCCGGCGCCTCCCCCCTCAACCGGTCATGCCAATATGCGCTCAAAAAGGCAATTTCCCTTCGTAGGATGCGTCTTATACCGTGTTCGTTTTGTAGGGGCGGGTTTGAAACCCGCCCCTACGAGAGATATCAATAGGTTATCTGGATGGTTTGTTTCATTTCAAAGGGAACACGGTATTACGCACCAAGAGCGGCGCGTGAGACGCGCCCTACGGATTTTAGCGCCTTGGGGAACCATTCTCCGGACCTGAAAATACTTTTCTGAGAGCAACCTGGTATCAGAGGAGCGGCTAGAGTTATTATAGCCGCATGTCAATCCCGCGGCGAGGCGGCCCGCGGCCCATCCCGGGCCTTAGGCCACAAAATAGCTGTGGCAGGCCCGGTCCAGGTTTTCCGGGGTGAGGCGGGGAGCCACTTGGTGAAACCGGCAATAATCCAGGATCTGTTCCAGGAGGTCCCGGGGGTGACAGGCAGTCAGCGGGCGTTGGCCGTTGTCATAGTGCCGGCCCAGGAGATACTCCACCGCCTCCGGATCAAACTCCAGATGGTATTGATCGCAGCAGAGGCGGAAGATCTCCGCAAACTGGGTCCGGGTCACGTAATCCACCTTGACCTTGGAGCGCAGGCGGCGCAGAAAGGCGTCATCCACCAGGGTGTGGGGCTCAAGGTTGGTGGCAAAGACAATGAACTGGTCAAAGGGGATGGCGAACTTCTGACCGGTGCGCAGGCGCAGGAAATCCTGGCGGTTTTCCAGGGGAATGATCCAGCGGTTGAGCAACTCCTGGGCCGGAAGGCGCTGGCGTCCGAAGTCGTCCATGACGAACACCCCGTTGTTGGCCTTTAACTGGAGCGGGGCCTCAAAATATTTGAGCGTGGGCTTATAAGCCAGGTCCAGCATGTCCAGGGTGAGTTCGCCCCCGACCGTCACCACTGGCCGGCGGCACCGCACCCACCGGCGATCCAATCTCTCCCCCCCTGAGACCGCCTCCTCCGAGGGCGCATGGGTGATTTCATCAAAGACCTGAATTACCTGGCCATCCACAAAGATGGCGTAGGGCACCAGGATTTCATCCTCCCAAATCCTGCTTAAACGTTGGGAAATGACGGTCTTGCCGTTTCCCGCGGGGCCATAGAGGAAAAGGGGCTTGCCGCTTACCGCCGCCACTCCCAAGTGCTCCAGGATCTCGGCGGACAGCACCAGCCCCTTCAAAGCCCGTTGGATGTGGTCGGGGGTGACGCCGGCCTTCCCGATACTCTGGCGGCTCACCTGTCGCCAGTAATCTTTAAGCGCCACCGGGGCCGGTCCCGTATAGGCGTCGTATTCCAGCAACTGCGCCGCCTGCCTCCTCCCACCGTCAGTCAGGGAATGCCGGTTAGCCAGACTCAAAGCAGTTACCACCGGATTCATGGGGTCGGGCCCCCGCACCTCAACCCACTTGGCCTTTTTTAAGTAGTCCAGCACCTGGGAGATGATGCTGGGCGAGATCTTCAAGCGTTCCGCCAGATCCCCCAGGGTGAAGACATCCATATAGAAGCAGTGCTTCAAGGTGAGTTGGCCCAGGAAGAGCGAGGGCAGGCCTAAATCCTGAAGTGACTGGGGCGCGGCGCGGCTCATCTCGCCTAAACCCCCGGCTTCCGGCCCGGGGACGCCGCCCGACGCAACGCCGTAGCGGTTATCCATGGCATCCATTCATCTCTCCCGGACCCTGGCGAAATAGCCTGAGCCGCCGGCCCGTCAAGGCTAACCCTCCCGCCGCCGGATGACGCGGTCCGGTCCGCAATGGTCGCCGGTTACTGAGATTATCGGCAGTCCGGCTTTATTTATTCAATTTGTCCTCTATTGATGAATGGAACCGGTTTCCCGATGGGGGATACAACCCAGGTAAAGGAAGGAAAGGTATGACTTCCAGATAGACGTGCGGGGTTTAAATCAAGTTGCGCTCATAGAAGTAAGAAAAGCTTACGGTCTGTAGGGGCGCACCCGCGTGTGCGCCCATCCTGAGGGCGGACACATGGGTCCGCCCACAAAAGATAAATTACTTGTATGATCGCAGTTTGGTATGAGACTACTTGTCACCCTTGGAGAGCTGCTTGGCCACCACCTTGCCGTTGACGAACTGAACGGTGATGGTGGCGTCTCCGGCTTTCCACTTGGATACGGTGCCGGAAAACACGGCCACGTCCACACTGGAGGATTCCGTGGGCTCCCCCAGGATGGCCGTCACCTGCGCCAGGGGCATGCCGGTTTGAATTTTCTCAAAGTTTTCCTGGGAAATTTTAGAGCCGCTGCACGACACCAGGCTCATGCAGATCACCAGACTTAAAGCCACTGCCCTCAGTTGATACAATCGACGCAACGCCATAGGAAACCTCCGGGTTTTTTCAGATATCTCGAACTCACACGGCGAGGCGCAGGCCGTCTTCGGCCCGCAGGACCTCTCCGGAAAACTCTTGGGCTGCCAGGGCCACCACGTCCACTTCATCGCAGGGCGGGTAGAAGTGAGTCAGGAGCACCCTCCCCACCCCGGCTTTGGCCGCCAGGCGTCCGGCTTCCCGGGGGGTGAGGTGCCCCGGGACCTTGAAGGGATTGGCGGCCTCCAGCACCAGGAGGTCAGCCCCCCGGGCCAGATCCACCAGGAAGTCGCTCTCATCCGTATCCCCGGAATAGACCAGGGACCGGCCTTCGGCCTCCACCCGGTAGGCCAGGCTCCCTTCGGCGTGATTGGTGGGGGCGCTCCGGATCAACAGGCCTGCTTCCCGCACCTCATCCGGGCCGTCCGGGGCGAGTTCCCGGAGGTCCATGAGGCCCGGGGGCGGCTCCACCCACCCCGCAAAGGCTTCCATGAGCCGGTGGTGAAACCGGGCAAACCCCCGGGCGGCCAAAAGGCGGAAGGGCTCCTGGCGGGTGTAGCCCAGGGAGTAGCGGGTGGCAAACAAAAAAGGGATGAGGTCCCCCACGTGGTCGGGATGGAGATGGGTCAGGGCCAGAACGTCGATGGCCGAGAAATTGAGGCCGACGCGCAACAGGGACCGCAGGCTGCCGGCACCCAGGTCCAGGACCAGGAGCCGGCCGGCGGCCTTGAGCGCCAGGCACGGCGACCCCCGGCGCAGGGAGGGCACCCCGGTGCCTGACCCGATGACGATCAGTTCCAAGGCCTTTTATTTCTCCTCAGTTATCCTGGGCGGCGCGACTTTTTATCAGTTTCAGCGTTTGGGGCGAAAAGGTTAAAAGGGGAAAAGGCGAAAGGGATTTAGAAAAAAATCTAGCCCCGGCGTTTCGGTTCTCATCCTTTTCGCCTTTTTCCCTCTTCCCCTTTTTCCCTCTTTTCTAAGCCCCATCCACGTTGCTCATCTGGGTAACGTAGAACCAGTCTTCCGGCAGGGTCAGGTAGTTGTGCATGTCCATCAGGGTCAGGTAGTGACCCCGCTCTTCGTGGGCCACGCTCATGAAAAAGCGCCGGGCCAGGGGGCTGGTGGTTTCCTTGGCCAGCTTGGTGTAGTAGTCGATGGAACACTCCTCCATCTTGATGCCGGTCTTCAGCGCCTGGAGATCATCGTCGCCACCCGTGCCCTGCTCATCCTTGGTCATAGCCATGACGCAGACATAGGGTTCGTGCTGCGGCGGCTTGAAGGCCGCTATGGTCTCGGTCCAGCCCGCGTCCTGCTCCAGGCTCCGGTAGACCTCGTTAAATTTTTCGATGTGGTATTTTTCCGACTCCGCCAGGTACTCCATGATCTCCCGGACCCCTGGGCTTTTCACCTTTTTGGCCGCCTCCAGGTAGAACTGGCGGCCTTCGACCTCCATCCGCACCGCGTCCTTCAATGCCTTGAGCATATATTCCTGCACTTTCATGTTCATTGTCTCCCTTTCAGCCGTCTCCCGAGCGGTGACGTTCCGGTTACTGCCGCAGGCGCCACAACCCGTGCCTCTTTTCTCCCTCAACATAAGGTTCACAATTCACCTTGTCAATTACCGGGAAGGCAGAACTCGGCCTCAATGGCCTTATCCGCAGGGATTGAGGGGTTCCCCGCGGTTGGCCGATTCTTTCGCCGGGCGGGAACCCGGAGGGTTTCCGCCCCCGGGGAATGACTGAACCCCGTCTGCCCTCGGTTTCGGACCGCAATCTGAGAATATCATGTTTGGCCCATTTTTTTAAGGATTATAGCCAGGTCCACCCTCGGGGACGCGCCGGGACTCCGCGTATAGCGATTGCCAAAAGTTTTTTCCTAGAGCGGAATCATTCTAATCCCCCCTAACCCCCCTTTATAAAAGGGGGGAACTACAGAGAATTGCTGGGAAAGTCCCCCTTTGAAAAAGGGGGATTTAGGGGGATTTGAGAACCTCCAAGGGGAAGGAATTTATGGCAAACGCTATAGAGGGCTTCGGGAGAGTTGCGGTGGCCGCGATGGTGGCCGGGGAGTCCAACTCCAGGATGCCGGCGCTGGAGGCGGACGCGGCCCGCAGGGCGCCGGAGGAGTTGGCGACGTTGCCCGAGATCCCCAAGCGGTTTGAGCCTCCCGAGGCGTAAACCTTGCCGCGGTTGGTTAGGGCGGCGGAGATTAGCCCCTATCCCCCAAAGTTGCTGCCGCGGTTGGTGAAAGAGCCCCTGGAGACTTTCAGTTCGCCACCGGTCATCACCACTGTGGGGAGATTCAGGTGTACGTGCTATTGACAGAAATGGCCCCGGGAATTGACAGGGGAATATCCTCTTGATATATAACATTGTTGTCGGGACGTGGCGCAGACTGGTAGCGCACCTGAATGGGGTTCAGGGGGTCGGAGGTTCAAATCCTCTCGTCCCGACCAGCAATATCAAAGGGTTAGCTCAAATGGCTGACCTTTTTTATTTATCAAAGTAAAATATTACCCCCCAGTTAACCCCCTCAGATTTTCCACCTGGCTTTCAGGCTGCCGATCCGGGAAAAAATTTGCTCAAAAAGGGTTAAGGGAAAATCCTGACCTTACCGATTAAATTTGTGCTATCATGGCTTTAAGGATTTAACAGAGGAAACTTTTTAGGTCTAACTCTCAGGGAAAAGAGGGCACCAAATAATTTTTGAATGCTGTAGCTGATCCTGCCCCATACAAATCCTTCCTCCTTGTAAAATAGAAATTAAGGGAGAATGACTATGTCCGCTATATCAAAAGATTCAAAATTTATTAAATCAACGACGTTGATTATTATAAGCTTGCTTTCCTTAATCGGTTGTATTAATTCTGATCGAGGCAAACTTGCTGAAGATGCTATACTTTCAATGAAAAAGCTGGAGGCGAAATGCAATATTGGAATCAATTACAATGACTACACTAAAGATTTAGGAGAGACTGCTTACTCAGTTCGTCTATTCGTAGATAGTAAAAGCGCTGATAAGTTTCCAAATACAAAAACACATCTTGTTAAAGCCTTTGAACACTATAAATTTGCAAAAGATGTCTGGGAATTTACAGTGATTAATTTCCGTAGGCAGCCTCCTGGATTTATTGGTATGGGAGGACCACATGAGGAAACCATGAGAAGCCACATATTAAAAACCTATCCGGATGCACCAAACGCACTTTCAAGTCCCCCTCCTTGTTATCAAAAAGACTCATTATTGCCATACATTTGGAATCAAGCGTCTGTAGAAATAAAGAAAGCATCTGACTCCCTCGAAAAAGAAAATAAAAGCTGGTTTTCAAAGTTATGGGGGTGAGGCTTGATGGGTTTGAAAAGAACCCCAGTCTCATGCTTTTTAATCCCACCATCATTTTTGCGCCGTTAGGAGTTTATAGGCCCCGATCCGCGAAGAATTCGCACAAAAGGGTTAAGTAAAATCCTGACTTTGCCGACTAATTTTGTACTATGATGCTTTCTTAAGGGCAATTCGGGTTTAAAAGAGGAAACTTTTTAGCCTTGACATTGGGGCCTATATGCAGGTTGCCCACGATCAGGCAAATTCCAGGTGCATAGCTTGGGAAGTCGAAAAGTCTCAAGGGCCTTTTTATTGCCCGGAATGCAAGGGCGCGTTGATTCTCAAGAAGGGCAGAGTACGTGAACACCACTTTGCCCACAGACCGCCCTTCACATGTCAGTACAGTAGCGGCGAATCTGAAATACATTACAGAGCTAAACGTGAACTATTTACCGCGCTTTCTGCCCATCCCCTCTGTAAAAAATGTGAGCTTGAAAGAAGTCTTAAAGGCGTACGCCCTGACATCAGCCTCTACATTGAAAACCATCCGGTCGCGATAGAGATTCAAAGGTCCTCAGTAACGGTTGACGATATAATTAAGAAAGCGGAAGCCTATAATAGGCTTGGAACATATCTCCTATATCTTTTCCCAGAGTCAGGACCTAACCTTACCTGGCGGGACAATGAACAAGAATACGTATGCAGGCCGAATCAATGGGAAAAGTTCCTTCACTCTATGTTTTTTGGAAGAGTTTACTACTGGGTAGGAGGGTTACAGGTAAGGCCGTATCATTTCTCCGAATTCAAAATATGGGTAGAACCAAGGTGGTGGTATGATGAGGATGGTGATTCCCATTATGGTGGCGATTATGATAAAAAATCAAAATTAATGAAGATGCCAATAGATCACCCGGATGTAACATTGAATATTGTAGAAGATTTCCATGGGAGAAATAGAGAAAGATACGAGTTGGCTAATTTTACTATTCCAAGCTGTAAGCTTTGGATGGATGGTTATGACATTTGGTGGTAAGTATAGAGTGTAATATTATTCTATAGAATTTAAAATATTAGCAAAAAACAATTTTCCAGATTACAAAAGCTTAGGATGCGGACGCAAATCATTAGCTTTAATCTCAGCCTCACGATCGTTTTCTGCAAAGAACATAGTGATAAAATAATCATGTCCTTCGAGATGCCGAACTGATTTCAGATTTTCTTCAAATTTTTGAGCATCTGAAAAATATTCAAAGTAGTTAACCAAATGGTTATCTCTATTATCAGTGTGAATTCGATACACATAATAAGGCATTAAACAAATCCCTCCCTTTGGGTGTTAGACATAATATCCATGTCTTCGGTTATTGATAGCCTTGTTAGGCTTACTGAGCTTTTCTTGTCTTTGATTTAGATGGGCGGGGGGGTGATTCAATTTCTGATTCCGTATTTTCAATCTTAATTTCATCAGCATTTACTAATTTAGATGCTATTTTAATTTCATCAGATGCTTCGTTCCAAATAACAGATAGAACTTGTGTAATTGATATAAATGTTCCACCGCCACCATAAGAGCTTAATTTAACTTTACGATAGTCTTTCATTATCTGATCGACAAATATCTTCGCAGCCTCCTTCCTTCTTTCATCACCTTTCTTTATTAAATCATTAGTAATGCTATTAGTGCTATATTGATATTGATGTGGCAAAGGCGGTTCTTCTCTATATATTATATCAGATCCCTTACCAGCGAATTTATATCCCCATATATTGTTGGCATAAATATAATGGTTTAACGCCTTCTCTATTGAATTTCTTAACTTAGGATTTTTGTTAGACTCAGGACTATCTAAATAGTGTTTGACTTTATAATGTGTTTCTCCCAAAGCTGGTCCATAGTCTTTGTAAGAAATGCCCACCTGCACCCTTGACTCAAGTTTTTTCAGAGCTTCAATAGCCTCTTTAGCTGATTGGGCATTTGCTATCCCAGCAAACCAAAAAATTAAAATAATAGAAATTGGCAGTAATTTTTTCATGGCAATTCCCCTTTTGCCTCAGAGATTATTTAGGAAGCCAGCATAGCAAGCTTTTGAGGAGAAATAAAGGGTTATGGGAAGTCACTTTTGAAAAACACAGATTGTATGTGTGGATCAGCCTTCTTTAGACTTCTTCTGGCCGTATGACTCACGCCGTTTAGCGGTTATCAGGTCCTTGTTTTTGGCGTGTCTCTCCCGCCGCTTCGCCCGTTTAGCCTCAAGGCGGGCCTTGGCCGCTTCCGCCTCTTCCGGGTCCTTCTCGAAAAGGCTGATTTCCCCACAGCTTAATTGATCGCTTACCCTGATAATCATGCCCCGGACGGCGTGGGGTTGTTTGTCCTCCATTCTGGCGATTTCGGCGGGCCGGAGTTGAAAGAGCTTGTTTAAGAGATAGAGTCTTATCCCTTCGGAAAAGCTCCCGGAGCGCTCTTCCACCATCTTTTTCCAGGGTTCAAAATTGTGGGTATCCTTCCCCCCGTCCAGGGCTTCAATTATGGCTTGTAGGCGCTTGAGGGCGGCTTGATAAACCTTCCTGGCCTTCTCAACAGTCGTGTCATACTTGACGGCCAGGTCCTTATAGGTCCATTTATGAAAGAACCGGTCAATGAAAATCCCGGTCTGCTTCAGGTCAGGGTTGAAGCCCCCAAAGGGAGATTCCGCTTCCGTGGTGAAAACCTCTATGGGTTCACCAGTCTTATCCGAAACCTGGGGTAGCTCGGATTCGCGGATAAACTTCTTTGACTGGGCAAAAATGATGCTGATTTCCTCCCCATTTTCGCCTACCCCCGTCTTCTCGAAAACGGTCAAGTTATCCTGGGCAAGGTAAAGTTCAACCGGCCTGCAAGGGATACTGCACCCTTCCCGGCGGGCGCATTTTTCACAGACGCCTTTCATTTTACCTGAACCGGCCCACGGCCCCTCTTTTGATAAGGGGCCGTAAAATATCCAAAGCTCTTTGGCTGTGGCGGGGCGGATTCTGGCCGGGGTCAAGCTTGAATGAAAGCATTCCCCCCAGGCTCACGGCCTGCAAGCCCACGCCCTCAGTATCATACCGGAGCAAATGCAGGGCTTCTTCCGCTTGGGCCTGCTTCAGGGCGGCCAGGATTTCGGCCTTTTGGATAGCCGTGTAACGATCCGCCAGGGTCTTATCAAGCTTCCACCACAGATTGAACTCAAGCTCATTCAGGGACCGGAAGGCCATAAGCAGGGCCGCGGCCTGGGTTGCCGCGTCCGCCGCTAACCAATCATCGGTATGGAGACGGTCTGCAAAATGGGCTTCCGCCCCGTCTTCATCTATCCAGGTGTTATATCCCGCGTCCGGGTAAGCGATTAGATCACTCATTGGCTCATTAACTCCTTTAAATCCTTAACGCTTTTGAGTTTGCCTTGATAATAAAGGGACTCAACTTTCAGCTTGCCGGATTCCACCAGGTTAAAACGGGTAGGGCCAAGGGCTTCACGGGCAAAGGCCACGTCTCCGGGGTCTGAACTCTTGACCATGGATTGCATCCAATCGCGGTAGTTCATTTTTCGGTCCACAAACTTGACCTCATAGCCCCGGTAAGCCGTGGAGGTTGTCCCGTCCTTGTGATGAACCGTCCGGGGATCGGTGTCAAGGCGGGCTATGCGCCGGGCCGCTTTGTCATATGCAGGCCCCGCGGCGTCTTCAAAGGGCACGGTTTTCCCGTCAACTATCACGTCTTTCATGACCGGGTAGAGGAAGCAGCGGCAACCATAATGCACGGGCGGCGCGGGGGCGTCTTTAAGATCATATTCCTGACTGTCCAGGAAGGCGCAATATTCACAAGTCTGGCGGTCAAGTTCGGCCTGAAAACGGAAACCCCTAAACCGGTCTGCATTCGCCAGGTACATTTCCCGTTCGGCCCAATTCGCCGCGCTATGCAGGGCGGTCCTCAAGACGCGCTGGGCAGACCTCGCGCCAATGTCCAGGGCCTTTTGAATGCTGGCCGCGGACTCTTTCATGCTTTCATCCAATAGCAGACTTTGCCGGGCCGCTTGAAGTACCCGCTCCGCGGCTGAGGTTTCCAACTTTTTCAGGTAGTCATTGAAGAAAGTTCCCTCAATTTGGCTGCTATCCCACCAGGCCAGGGCGCGTTCTTTTGTGACATGTGACCACTTCAAACCCGCCGACACGTTTTCGGGAAGACTTCCTTCAATGATCCCGTTGATAATTTCCGGCGTGGCCATGGCCGTTTCAACAGCCTTGGCCTTCATGTCCTGGCCTATGCCCTGGTAGATTTCGGCCAGGGTTTTTTCAATTTCGGCCTTCCGCTTGAGAAGAAGGGCCTTCTTCCTTTCCAGGGAAGGGGTTGATTCCGCCGCCGCGGTCAACCTCATGAGCTTGCCGGTGATGGTTTCTAAGGCCCCTTCCAAGGTTTGGGCAATATCATCCCCGTAGGCATTGACCAAGCCTTCAAGCCTGTGGGTGAATTTATAGCGTTCGTCAAAATAATTATTCATGTTATTCCCATAGAAAGCCGGGCGTATTCGGGAGAAGAAAGGTAATAAATATCAAGCGCTTGCACGAAGGGCAGTCTCCCCGGAAGGCCGAAGCCCTCCGGGGATTCCGCTTTGCTGCATTGACCACAACGACAACGTGGGAGTTGCCCCCAATGGGCTTCCCGCCTGTTGGCCGCCAGGCGGTAGGCCGTCTCCCCCGGCCTGTCTGGTAAGGGCGCGCCACGACTCGCGCCCCGCCCATATCGTTACACCACGCTAACCGGCTGTGGTGGTTGTGGTTGAAGTGGTGGTAGTCGTTGTGCTGGTGGTGGTTGTGGTAGTCGTTAAGCCGGTAAAAGGCCGCGTGCTGACTTCCCGCGTTAGGTGGGCGGAAAAATTAATCCCCGTGGCCACGGACCCGGAAACCTCAGTATAGAGCCGCACGTAAGGCCAGACGTAAAGCCCCTTCACATTAGAGAAGGGCAACACGTACCGGCCCGTCAAGGAATCCTGATCCCCGCCAAGGACTTCTTTGGCCCCGATTTCCAGAATGGCCAGGTCTTCCACATAGGCGCTGAAGTCATGGGCGGCGGAACCTTGAAGCTTGACCCGGTAAAGCTCATCGCCAGAGTCAATCTCCAAGGCCGCCACGTCAATAACCAGCTTCCCTTCTACCAGTTCACGCCCCAGGTTGACCACCTTGGCTTGACCGCCCATGGCCCCGGCCAAATTGGAAGCCACCAGGCCCGCTTCTTTCAGTTCATGTTGTACGTCAAACATGGCTCACCTTCCTTCCGCCTAAGCGTTCTTCACGCCGCGGAGACGGGCGGCGGCGCGGGGATGAAAGACGGCCAGGCCGCAAATCCACTCAATCAGGGTCCGGTAGGCCGTCCCTCCTGAGTATAGGCCCATGTCAATTACGTCCATTTTGCCGCATTGCAGGCCGGAGACGTATTCCTTCGCGCCGAAGCGGACGGCGTAAATGCTGGTACAAACGGAAGACCCGCCGCCAGGGGCCGCTTCATCAAAGGCCAGGATCGGGTTATCGGCTTCATCGTTTTCGATAACGGCGATAGGCACGCCCGCATAAGCCGTAAGCAGACGGCCAAAGGCGTCCGAAACGGTTTCAATGGCCTGGTTAGCCGCCCTGACCAAGGTGGAGATTTTCCGGCGCATGGTCTTGTTCATGAAAAGCACGTCCGGGCCGCCCGCCACGGCGTCAATGAGTTCGTCCAGTTTAGGTAGGCTCAAGACGTCTCCCCCGGAAGTCGAACCCATGTTAATCACCTGGCCGCCGGTCAAGCGTTTTTGTAGGCCGTCAAACCCCTTGGGGTCCTCGTCCGTGTCGCCCTTGAAAAAATTTTTGCAGTGGAACAGGGCCGCGGCCTTGGCCTTCAGTCCGTCATGAATGGCCCGAAGGTCATTGATGTTTCCCTGAGTCTTAACCAAGGCCCGGTCAACATCGGAGACGCCGCCCATAATGGCCAGGGTTTCGGTAATGGGGTTGATTACCCCGGTTGATTCCGTGTAGCCTTCGCCGATCCCGCGGAAGGCGATACCCGGAAGGGCCTCTTCCTGATTGTACTTATAGGAGTCGGACGCCACGTCCCGGAAGGGCAACCGTTCCAGGATCGGGGAAGTCCGGGGGAAGACTTCAATCACCCCGCGCTGCAACGGGGTCTGTGAGAGTTTCGCAGCTTCAAGCAAAGTCAGAGACATGATTCACCTCGTTTAAGTTTTGTACCCCGACACGCGCATTTGGTGGGGGGTCATGGCGTTAAGGTCCGCCACTTTTTTGTCACCGGGCCGTTTGGAATCCAAGGCGTCCGCCTTGGGCGGGTTGAAAATCCCCTTGGCCTGGGCCTGGCGAATCCACTTGATTTGCTGGCCGGGCGGCATGTCGGGGATTAAATCCCGGAATTCTTCCGGCACTTCTTCTTTCAGACCGTCCGCCACGGCCTGAAGCTCGGTTTCCGCCTGTTTCTTGGCCTCATTCACCTGTTGAAAGCGGGCATAGGGGACGGTCTTTTCCTGGTTTTGATCCGCCCGGTCCTTACCATCGCCTTTATCGGGTGCGTTCCCGGCGGGCTGATCCTGGGTATTTTGGTCATTCGGGGTATCGGCCATTTCTTGAACCTCCATTTAACGCCTGGGAGGGCGGATTTTTCGGTTACAAAACGCTTTTGCCGGAGTTCAGTTCCCGGCTTTCTTCCTGAACCTGAAGGAGATACGCCAGGGCTTCTTCACGGGTCTTCAGGTCCGGGTTTTGTTGCATGGCTATATCTACGGGGCTGATAACGCCGAACCCTAACAGCTTCTCCCAAGCTTCCGCCTGGGATTTCGGGTCAACTTCGGGGCGCGGATCGGCGAAGTCAATGTTGAGCGTGGCCGATTCTGAGAGTTTCCGGCTTGGCGAATGGGCGTTCCATACCGTGCGGATAAGCGAGAAAAGCCGCTTTTCATAGGAGCGCCACAGGGCCACGTCTTCAGCCCGCATTTCCGCCAGCTCGCGGGTGTCAACAATTTTGCTCAGGCCGCTTGCTTCCTGGGGATCGGTTGACATGGACGCGGCGGATAGGCCATGGCTGACACAACCCCACTTGATGAGCTTGTCAATGGCCCCCACCACTTCTTCAATCCGGGCCTGTTGATTCGCAAACCCTATTTCTCCATTTTCAGGGAGTTCCACCAGGGAGCCGGGGTCAACCTTCAAGGACCCGCCGCCTTGACCGCCCTTGATGTAGCCGACGCCGAAGGACTGGGTTGACAAGAGATAGAGAAGATCAGTCAGCTTCAGGTTAACGGCTTCCTGCATGGAGATAAGATCGTCTCCACCCGGAAGCCAAAAGTTTGAAGAGGGCGGCGGATAATCGAAAACCGAAAGGAAGGGCAGGACGCCGTAAGGGTTCGCGGCTTCCTCAATCGTCTGGCCCCTGTAATTCAATCTTTCCCAGGTTTCCGGCGTCCAGTAGGAATACTCAACCTCTTCAATCTTGTCAGAGGTACCGAAATCAGTAACCAGGACCTTAGACAAGATTTCCGGGCTTTCCCCGGTTTCCACGTCCAGGATATTGCCGGTCAATATGTCCAGGTCCAGCCGCTCGTTGCGCCAAACCGGGCGGAGCAGGATCGTCTTTAAGAGCTTGGCGTACCGGCTGGCCAGCTTCAGCTTCACGTCCAGGGCCATTGATTCAACAATCCCGGTGTAAAGCTCCTTATCGCTATCGGTCCCGTCAATTAGCCTGGTGGGGGCTTCCCGGTAAACCTGGGCAAGATTAACAATCACCTTTCGAACCACGTTCAGGCACACCTTGACCATGGCGGAAGGATCGGAGAAAAGCTGATTAAGCCGGGTTTCCAGGTGGTCAAGCTGGCTATCGTGAAAATAATCAAGCCGCTTGGCCGTTTCTGTCTTGCGCGCCAAGGAAGTCGCGCTGTCGGCCTGTAGGTTCAGGCGGCTAAAAACTATGGGGACTTGGCTGGCAAAGAGCATGGTTTTTCCCTTATGCGGCCTGGTAAATCCTGGCCCCGTCAAATCTGACCTTGCTTTCAAAGAATTCCTGCAAGTTCAGATCATCGTCTAAGCGGATTTTCTTGAACTCTTGAAAGAATGCTTCCACCTGCTTATGGGCCTGGCAGTAATCGGCGCATAAAAGTTGTTTTGATCCGCCCATGAGGTAGCAGAGTTGACGGCGGGGACTCTTGTTCTTGCACTGGAAGCTTCCCAGGACATAAGCGTGTAGGATTTGCTCACGGAGTGAATAGACTGCCCAGTTCAAAGCGTATACGCAGTCATCGTGCAGCTTGCTTGAGGCTGCGCCGAAGGAATATCGCCCGGCCCTGCCACTCGTGAAGGTAAAGTTCTTGAGTTCGTTCTCCAGGACCTTCAATTCATGGCTGAATTTGATTCGACCTTCCCGGAAAATTCTCGCCAATTCTACGAAACTCGAATGTTGCGCCCGCTCAGATGCTGTCAAAACCTCGTGAGGTATCCCCTGGCTGTCCAGAAATGGTAAAACATCGACGATTTCATAGTTTTCACAGATGATATTCGTCAATTTGTATCGTTCATGGGCCTGGAGAATTGCCTTCTTAATGGCCCTCCCGGTGTTGAGGGTGAAAACGGTCATGTCCAGAACGTAATAAATCGGCTCGCCTGTCTCCAGTGAGGCAATTTTTGCAACCGTCACCAGCACTGAGCTATCACCGCCCAAAACCGGGGATAGATTTTTAGCCCGGTCCAGGCCCGCCCCGACACGGTGTGCTCTGCCGTTTGTAAGCGCCTGTAAATCGGCCACAGGGATTTTGTATGGTTCTTTCGCCGCCTGAATATCGGCAAGAGTGAACAAGCTGTTGCGGGCCTGTGACCGCAAACCCAGCAGGTCTCTTTTCCAATCCGGCTCCAGGCCCGTTTTCATCAGCCTCTTAGCTCGGTTTCGGTCAATCCAGGCCGGGGCCTTGGCTTCAAATTCTCTCCAATCCCGATAACAGACATGGCGGCAAAAAATGGTGGGGTCTGCTTCCGCTTCTTTCTGGAGGGAATGGACAGGCCCGCCGTCAACGTCAACGTTGCTGTCCAGGAGGATCAGAGAATTTTCACTGTCTAATAAGCTGGCCTGCAAAGCGTTAAAGGGGCCAAGATCGGGGGAGGCGTGGAAATCGGAAACCCACAGGCAGTTAAGCCGGTCCCCGAATGCCGATGACAGGCTCAACCCCTCCCCAAGCTGAATAGCCGATTGCAGGGGCGGGAAGGTGATTTCATTGACAAAAATAAACTCTTCCGGGATCAGCCGGGCCAGACGCGGGGTGTTGGCGATGATCCGTTTTAGGGTCCTGAACTGAGTGCGGCGGGAGTGGTCAGCCGTGTTGCCTAAAAGCTGGGTTACGTGATTTTGCCGGGAAGTCGTGAGCCATAAGACCACCAGGGCGAAGGTTGTACTTTTTCCGTGTCTCCTGGGTTCAATAAGCAGGGATAGGCTATGCAGAAACCGCCCGCTTTCGTCTGTGGCCAGGATTTCATCAATGGCCCCCCTTTGCTCCTGGGTAGGCTCCCATGGCGCATATTGGTTATTGCGCTGCAAGACACAAGGCTGAACGTCTGCAACCCAGTTCCAAAATCCATAGGGGCCGGGGGCGTTCCACCTGGCCAGAATCTCCCCGTCCCGGTCGCGCCGGTTGCCACGGCCAGGGCCGCCGGGGTTGCCGGGTTGGAATTGGCGGGAAGCCGGGTCAGGGGCCAAAAAGAGGGGCTGATAAGGGATCATGCTTCGCCCCCCAGGATTGCGGCCAGGCTTGGGGCGTCTTTTGGGACGGCCTTGCCCTTCGCGACCTTGGGGCGGAAGCCCACCAGGATGTGGCGTAGGGCATGGAGCTTGGGGAGGTAGTCTTTAGGGATAGGCTTCCCGGAAATGAAGCCCTCATGGGCGGCTGATAGCTCAAGGATAAGCACAACCGCGGCGGCGATTTGCAGGCGTTGCGTCTGGGTAGGCTTCCGGGCGGGGAAGAACTCAGCTTTGAGTTTTTCAGCCCAAATACAGACCCGTGCCTTCCGGTCATAGATCGGCTGGCCGGTGTTAGGGTCTTTCCAATCGGGATCGCGGTCTTTCCACCTGGTACGGCCCACAATAAACCCCCGCCACAAAGGCAAAGTTGCCCTGTGGCAATGATGAAAACTCAGTGGGGATTTCAGGCGATGTGAGCCTTAATCGGGTCTATGACAGGAACCCAGGAAGGAAGATTTTAGGTCCTGTTGACTGCCGCACTCCCGGCGCTATATGGTCAGGCTATACTACTAAAGAGCATGGCCTGTCAAGTTGTTTTGCCCTTTGGGGGGCTAATTAAGTGGGTAATATCTGCATATCCATGATACCTACTACCAGATTAAGCCGAAAATTAGCCACTTTCTCTTTCATAGACCCCCTGAATATGAATCAGTTGCTCTATTCAGATTGGGGTTTAAAAAGACCTTCCTCCCCTGGAAAAAAGTGGTACTGATATTCTGTGCCTGTTCGGCCCTTATACGGTTGATATTCCCAATTTGTCTCTACGCTGTCAACCTGGCCTTTGGCCCGGTTTACCGCCTTGGGGCCTGGGTTCCCAGGTTCATAGCGAGTCTGTCTCTCCCCTCTCTGTTATAACGGTCTGGATTAGCTCTCATTGCTTCTCCCCCTCCCCGCCGGGTGTACGCTATGATCCGGTTATCCTCCCTCCCGCCGCCCCGCTTCATCAAAGACCGGCGCACGCCCTGGCCAGGGTGATATAGTATTCAATTTGGGGCGGTTGTTTTAATCCCCGCTCACGAAGTTCCTGTTGAATGTCCTCTAATAAGTCCAGGGTTTCTTCCATCACTTCGCAGCAGCCCCCCAAAATGACATGACGCCAACTCCGCCCCTCCCAAATGGCACGTATGGTGCTCTCCGCCACAAAGAAATAATCGGCCACTGTAGAGGCGGGGAGCATTCCCTTCACCATCTTAATATGCAGAACTTCTTCTTCCCTTAATTTAGCCTGGCTGTTGCGCTCCCCCGCCCATGCGCCCGAGGCGGCGTGCAACCTCAAATGAGGGCCATGGGCCATAGGCTCTATGTGCCGGGGGTTAACGCAGCTCCTACAGCCGCATACATGGTGCGCGTCGTAACCTTCGGGGATCGGCCCACGGTGAAGCTCATACGCGACACGGGCGGCCCGATGAGTCTGGCCGTCCAGACTCACAAGCGGGTACCCGCGCTGATCTGTGTGGCCAGTCCACAGCCGACAACCACCAGGCCCGCGCCTGGAATTGGCCCGTAATTTTTGCCAGACCGCCCGCTCTTCCGGGGTCAAGATTTTGACCACCATTGGCCGCTCTTCCCGCAACTCTGCTCCCGTACTTGGAACGACAACCATTTTGCTTTCCCCCCTTATTTTATTTTGCAAGCAGTTTCGATATGTTGCCCGATTTATCCCAATTTATAACTGCTTGCACTTGATTACCACCTGTGGGGGTTCATAACAATCAGTCCATGCACTTCCTGCAAGTGCCGCCCTTTAGGAAGCAGTTCATGAAGCTCTTTTAAGAAACCCTCAAAGTCCTTAACCGGTCCCTGGCGTCGAAGGAAGTCGAACGCCGGTTTATAAAATTCAAGAAAATTCACACAGTCTTCTATCAGGCCATACCCAAATCTTGCTAATTTTGATTTGAACTCTTTTGTAAGTGGGAGGTACCCCCCAAAATCGTCTCTGGTTTTGAACTCTACCCCGTCCAGGGCGTTCCAGGATGAGTCCTTGGCTTCCAATTCCGACACTACGGCTTCTTCCCACCGCATTTTGGTTAGCTGAAGAAATCCTGGCAAATTGATCCCGTACAACGGCGTGATGGCAACTTTCGGGTCAAGGCGGACCTTTATGAGGTAGTGATACTCAGAAAGAGAAGCAAGTATCCGGGCGATTGTGCGCTCTCCCAGCCCACAACCTCCAATACCGATGGCGGGTTTACCCCTCACAATGTCCAGGACGCGGATGAATTCCACCGGCTTTTCAAAAACCAGCGTCCGGTAAATCACATGCCTGAGAACAACCGCGGCGGCTTCCCATGAAAAGGACTTCCTGTCGCCGCCATCGGCGGCCAGGCTGCCAATTAACATATCAAGGCCGCCGCCCTCAATCAGGGCTTTGAAACACTTCCGGTAAAACGGGGGTAGCAGGTTCATTGCGGCGGAAATCTCAGTTCCAAGGTGATATGGAATTTTGCTCATTTCTGCCTGTAATTTGCTCTGCTGTTTTTTTTGATGCAGATGCCGCCTGGCGGCTGCCATTATACTTTCTTAGCTTTTCTTCTATAATTTCTTTAAATATACCCGTAAGGGTATATTCTTATAGACTGCCAAATTGGCAGTACCTTACATGGGGGATACTGCCATTATGGCAGTATGGTACTGCCAATTTGGCAGTACCCCCAGTCCCACCAGTGGGACTCCGCTCATTTATTCTTCCGGTGTCACTTTCTTCCTTTCCAAGTATTCCAGTACATCGCTCAATTTAAATAAGCGCCTGTGGCCGAACTTGTAATGAGGAATGAGACTCTTGCCGGAAGAAACCCAGTTATAAACAGTCTTCGCCGATCCCACCACTCCCATAATTTCCAAATCACCGGGAGACAAATATAATTTCGACATAACCTCTTGTACTGTAGGCTTCCGTGGCATTCTCATGACCTCCCGCAATTTAATTATTAGTTAGAATACATCACATTATCAAGATTGCAAGTTGCTTTTGAGTTGTTTTTTAGTTGACAAAGAATGTTACTTATACATGATACATATTATAGGATACGTGTTCATTCTTCCCATATCACCTAATTGATTGCATTATTTAATTATTTCTGCAAAATTACCTAATGACATTAGTCGCACAAAATAAAAATGGCCCGGACGCGGGAAACGCCGGGCCATGGGTAACAGAGTCTTTGTTTTAGGGGATCATCTGCATTTTGCGGCCCTGATTCCGTTAGCAATCGCCGCGGAAACCGCCATGCCTTCCGGTGACCACTGCCACACGACCGGGGGGCCGCCCAAGCCGCTCGAACTGTATTCTTGTCGGGCGGCCTGTAGGTCAGCCTCATTCTTGAACATGCCGGGCACCCCTTCCGCCCACATATACTTCCCGGCCTGGTGAACCGTGGGGCCGGTCGCGCAGCCGCAAAGGCTAATACAGAGCAATAGCATGGCAGTCAGGATTTTAGGTTTCATTTTCGAACTACCCCCCGTTTTCCGCCATCGCTTCTTCTTTCTTAATTTTGGGCGAGAGCAATTCACCACTCCGGGCCGCTGCCGCATTGACTACACTGGGGGCCAGGCTCGCATATTTTAAGGTCGTTCTGAAATCCCGATGGTTCATTAACTGTTGGATAACCTGCAAGTCGGTTCCATTCATGGCGTGGTAGCTTCCGAAGGTGTGCCTCAGATCATGGAAGCGGATGGTATCGGACAACCCCGCCGCTTTCCTAATCCGCCGCCAGGGACCTTTAAAATCAACTCGCTCGCCGCCGTTCTTGCCTGGAAAGACATAGGGTGATTCCGTCTTAGGTACAGCTTTAAGAGCCTCAATCGCTTCCGGGGGGACTCGCTTAATCACCGTTTCGGTTCCCTTGCGCCGGTGTGAGATCAGCAGGGTTATCATTTCCCTTTCAAAATCTATGTGCTCCCACTTCAAGGTAAACAGTGTTCCCCGACGCACTCCGCAGAATAAGGCAACCTTGATAAAACCCACGCTCGCCTTATCCGGCCACGTCTCCATAGCGTCCCATAGGGCCGCTAACTGTTCCTCAGTCAAAAACCTGGGAAGCTCATTATCCAGGTGAGGCATAACAACCTGCTTATGGTCAAAGGGGGTTGGCCCTGTATATTTGAAGTCCGGGCCTTGAGCGAATTTGTAAAGCCGATGCAATAAGACAAGCTGATGTTTGATAGTGGCCGCAGTAAACACTTTGCCCCGCTTGCTCAGATAAGGCTTGCCGTCTTTAGTCTTCCCTTTGGTCATGTCTTGCTTTAGGCGGTTCACGTCCATTGCGGAGATAGCATCCAGGCGCTTCGCGCCAAACCTGGGGGCCAAGTGTTTTTTATAGTTCAACAGATCATCATCCCAGGTCTTTTTATCCGTCTTGGCCGATTCGAGATACTTCTCGAAGACTTCGCCAAGCGTTAAGCTTTCCTTGCGAAGGCGCTCTTTTTCGGCTTCTTCCTCTTGGCGCTCTTTCTCTGCCAGTTCCCGCTTTTGCTTCAAGGTAATGATTTTTTTTCCATGTAAGTGGTCCAGGCGACATTCATCACGTTTTGTTTTGGCCTGAGTGACATTCATTCCCTCAGACGCCCAACCCACGCGCTCTTGAATAATTTTTCCGTTCACTTTGTACCGGATATAAAATGATTTATCCGGCTCGCCGCGATACATCCGGGAATGATGCTCCAAATACCTTATACCCCCACCTGCATTATGCCACTTGAGTTTAGCTTTCGGTTCGTTTGGCTCATCCATTTTTACCACCTCCAAATATTACCCCCGGCTGAATTACCCCCCTGGTTACCCCCCCTGAACGGGCAATATATTGCAATCAACCCCCGGTTTTTTGCGGTTAAACCCTGCTTTCAGAGAAAATAATTGCAAATAACTTATTGTTTGTCAAGCATTTTTAGGTGATTGGGAAATATTGGGAGAAGGGGGGAATATCTTTGCAATCCCTAAATCCAGAACTTATTGAGATAACTATCTTATTTAAATTTCTAATTTATTTGATATCACTAACTTATTGATATCACTATATTTATTAATATTTAATGAAACTGAATAGGGTTCAGGGGGTCGGAGGTTCAAATCCTCTCGTCCCGACCAGCAATAAGCAGGAATTACAAAGGGTTGGCAATCGAAGGGTTGTCAGCCTTTTTAATTTTTTGGGGCTTGGTGTCCATTTGGTGTCCAGTACCCAAATCATTGAGCACGGCCACAGCCTCCTGGAGATGGGCTTGGGAAAGGTGGGCATACCTCATGGTCATTTTTAAATCAGCATGGCCCAGGAGCTCCTGCACCGCCTTCAATCCCACGCCGTTCATTACCAGGTGCGAAGCAAAGGTGTGTCTCAGATCATGAAAGCGGAAATCTTCTAACCCTGCTCTCCTGCAAGCTGAGACAAAAGACCGTTTAACCTCATGGAATCTCCTTCCCTGAGAATCACAGAACACATAAGGGGATTTAAGCTGATTGCCCCGGCGAACTTCCCGCAAAACTTCGGCCAGCCGGTCATTAATGGGGATTTGCCGGGCCTTGCCGCTTTTTGTCATCGCAGCCTCAAGATATATGAAGTCGTTCCTGATTTGCTCCCATTTCAAGCTAAGCAGTTCCCCCCGCCTCATGCCGGTCAAGAGGGCCGTTGCCACAATGGGCTTGAGGTGTGGGCTACAGGCGCCAAGGATTCGGTTAATCTCTTCCTCTGAGAGAAACCGGAGTCGGTGATTGTTTTCTTTGAACATCAGACGTTTACCCTTCTTGAAGGGAGAGCTTTCCAGCATGTCCCACTCAACCGCCTTGCTTAACATATGCCCCAAGATTGCCATGTCTCGGTTGACGCTCGCGTCTGTCCTGGGTTTGCCTGCTTTGGTGGGGGTGGCTTTCCGCCGGTTGCGGTAAGTCTCCAAATCAAGATAAGAGATTTCAGAAAGGCGCTGTTCGCCAAATACTTCCTGTAAATCTTTCACCACGTGGCGCTTGAATCCCACAAAAGATCGTTGTTTGCCGAAATTCTCCACATGCCTTTCTGCCAATTCATTGAAGGTTATGCGGGTTTCCTTCTTCACATCAAACACATCGAAATAGCGGTCTTCCTTCTTGGCCGCCATGACTTTGCCCAGGTATGCCTCAGCATCCTTTTTGAGGGGGAAATCCTTGCGGATTCGCCGGCCGTCCGGGTCGTAATAATCAACCCGCCAGACCGTGCCTCCCTTGTTGACCTTCTTCTTGATGTTAGCCATAGTCAGCCTCCCTGTACCTTAATGAAAACCCACCAAGGCTTGCCCTTGCCATTCTCTTTTTGCCTTACCGTTACCTCCATGAAAGCCTCCTTCGCCACGGATAGGAATTCGCAATCCGCCCCGCCCCTGTAAAGGATAAAGGGGTGTATCCCTTTTGCATGGCCATCAGTCCCCAATTGTCTTTCGATTCACAACCTACGGCCGAGAATCCTGTGCATCTGCGTCTCTAATTTGGCTATAGACCTGCTCCAGGAGGTGTTTAGTAACCGCATCCTGGAAATCCTTTTCGTTCATAAATTTGGCCGTGATCTCCTCATTTTGCTCCATGCGGTCGATGAAAAGCCCTTCCAGCGCCTTGCGGAAAACGTAACCGAAGTTTTCCATGGTGTTGGCGATCGCCGCCTGGCGCAGGTTCGTATCGGCCACGGCATCCTCGCAGATCGAATCGAAGAAAAGCTGGTCCCCAGGCTTGAATTCCGTGCCAAACCGCTCGTTGAGGATGTCGATCAGCTTGGAAAGCTCTATCTCCACGCCTCGGGCAATCCCGGTACCCACGGCTGTCGGTCCCGATACCGGCTCCTGCTTGCCTGGCTCCAGGCTGATAGATCCCTCGCTGATTTTCTGCAGCCGGTAGAACTTGAGCGCCACGTCATCGTCAAAGTTATAGACCGGCCCCCGGTCGCCCCGGGGCAACTTGGTCAGCAAGAAACGGATGTAGGAATACAACTTCTCCAGGTCCGAATCCTGGAAGGGGATGATCTGTGAGAGGAAAGCGTAAAGGTTCCGGTAGGCCACCAGGGTCTTGCGGAATTCCTCCCGGTCCTCGTCCTCAAGCTCACGGTAACGGCTTACTGCCGGGTCAATGCAGGCATTCATTTGCGCATGGTCGGCAGTAGTCTGGTGGGGCTTAGGCTTGTAGAAGACCCGGCAAAACTCTGCCACCTCCGCCGTGTAATAGACCTGCTGCGCTTCCAGCTTCGCCTGTAGCTCATAAAGCTGCTTCGGGTCGGCCCGCTCGCCGATGAGCGTCTGCTCGTAATAGGGTTGAAACGCCGCCAAAATCTCCTCCGGCTCATTCACGAAGTCCAGAACGAAGGTATCTTCTTTGCCGGAGTGGGTGCGGTTAAGGCGCGAGAGCGTTTGCACCGCCTGGATGCCGGACAGGCGTTTATCCACATACATCGTATGCAGCAGCGGCTGGTCAAAGCCGGTCTGGTACTTCTCGGCCACGAGCAACACCTGGTATTGTTCCGTCCCGAACCGCTCGGGCAGCTCCTTTTCCCGGATACCCTGGTTCATGCCGACTTCGGTATATTCCACGCCCGGCGCGTCGGGATCCACCACCGTGCCGGAGAAGGCCACCAGGGTCTTAATGCCCCTGTAGCCTTTCTCGGCGATATACTTATCGAAGGCCTGTTTGTACCGGACGGCGTGGAGCCGGCTGGAGGTTGTCACCATGGCCTTGGCCTTGCCGCCGATCTTGTGCATGGTGAAATGGCGAAAGTGCTCTACCATGACTTCCGTCTTCTGCGCGATGTTGTACGGATGCAGGCTCATAAAGCGCGCCAGGGCCAGGCCGGCCTTGCGCTTGTCCACTTTGGGATCGTCCTCGATGGATTTGATCAGCCGGTAGTACGTGTTGTACGTCGTATAGTTCAGGAGAACGTCAAGAATGAAACCTTCCTCGATGGCCTGCCGCATGCTGTAGAGATGGAAAGGTTGCGGCTTGCCATCCGCCCCCGGCCGGCCGAAGACCTCCAGCGTCTTGTATTTCGGCGTGGCCGTGAAGGCGAAAAAGCTGATGTTGGGCTGATGACCGCGCTTGGCCATGGTCTTGAGGATTTCTTCCTCGTAGTCGGGCAACCCTTCTTCCTCGGCTTTCGCCTTGGCCTCTTCCTTAATAGCCGCACCGGCAAGCACGCCCTTGAGCTCAGTCGCCTTCTCGCCGCCCTGGGAGCTGTGCGCCTCATCGACAATGACCGCATACCGGTGCATGGGCAGGTCGCCAATCTTTTCCGTCACAAAGGGGAACTTTTGGAGCGTGGTGATAACGACCGGCACACCGGAACCGAGGGCCTCGGCCAGTTGGGTCGAGTTGATTTCGATCTTTTGCACCACACCCTGCTTATGCTCGAACTGATAGATGGTGTTCTGCAGCTGCTGGTCCAGGACTACCCGGTCGGTCACCACTATGATCGAATCATAAACCTTTTCGTCCTTATCATCGTAGAGGCTGGCGAGGCGGTGCGCCAGCCAGGCAATGGAGTTCGACTTGCCGCTGCCGGCCGAGTGCTGGACCAGGTAGTTGGTTCCGGCGCCGCTCTCCCGGGCGTCGGCCACCAGTTGGCGCACGCAATCAAGCTGGTGATAACGCGGGAAGATCATCGTCTCGCGCCTTACCCTCTTGCCGCCTATCTTCCTCTCCTCGACCTGCAGGTGAATGAACCGCGCCAGAATATCCAGAAAGCTATGCCGCTCCAGGACCTCTTGCCACAGGTAGGCGGTCTTGTAGCCGCCGGGATTGTCCGGGTTGCCCGCGCCACCTCCGCAGCCCTTGTTGAAGGGTAGGAAATAGGTGCTACGCCCCGAAAGGCGTGTGGCCATGTAGACCTCGTCGGTATCGACGGCGAAATGGACCAGGGTGCGCTTCTTGAACTGAAAGATCAGGTCCGTGGGGTCGCGATCATGCTTGTACTGGGTCACGGCGTGCCGCCAGGTCTGGGCGGTCATGGGGTTCTTGAGTTCCACCGTGGCCACCGGGATGCCGTTTAGAGCCAAGGTCACGTCGAGAGTATTGCCGTGCTTAGCCGAGTAGCGGAGCTGGCGGGTTACGGTGAGGCGGTTGGCGGCATAGAGCTTCTGCGTGTCCGGGTTGAGGTGGCTCGCCGGGGCGAAGTAGGCGGCTCGGAACAGCCGGCCGAAGCACTTGAATCCATGACGCAGTACGGACAAACACCCTTCCTGGGAGGAATTCAGCGCCCGGCAGAGATCGTCCAGCAGGGTCTCCTCGGCTTTGCCTCTCTGAAGATTGGCCAGATACTCCCACTCTTGGGGCTGCGTCTCTTTGATGAAGGCCAGGACCTCTGGGGCGAATAAACCCCGGAAGGGATCGTAGGTTTCACGCTCTCCTTTCCCGTAGCCGCCCGCGGTGGTCAGATGGTACTCGATCGCGGTTTCAAAGGCCTTTTCGGTGTGTTGTCCCGGCATGGGGTGGACCCTCTGCACTTATTAAGAAAAGCACAAAAGCAGTTGCAGCTTTTTCCCCTCTCCCCCGATGGGGGAGAGGGTCAGGGTGAGGGGGAAGTAATTCCTTTCCCCCCCCATTAATACATGAGGTCAATAGACATAACCTATTAATTTTATAACAATTAAGTCTTTATTTGCAGAGAGCGGCAAGCCCGCCAGTTACATCGCGCTACCTAAACTTGGGTTTTTGCATCAAGTCAGTTTGCCGCAACATACTTTGTGTCAAGTAAATAATCAATTGCTTTACACAACCGGGCGTCTCCCCGGTTTTACGGCTTGACAAGAAGACCTCATGTGCATACAATAAATGCACATGAATTACCAATGGGACCCGGCCAAGGCCACCGCCAACCTCAAGAAACATGGCGTGGAGTTTGCCGACGCCGTGGGGGTCTTTGACGACCCCGGCGCCATCACCATTGAAGACCCGGACTCCCAGGGGGAGCAGCGGTTTTTATCCATCGGTCTGGATGTCTTGGGGCGCCTCATCGTCGTGGCCTATACGTATCGGGGTGATGATCTGCGCCTGATTTCGGCCAGAAAAGCCACCCGGAAGGAGATCAGCGTTTATGAGAAAGGAATATGATTTCAGCCAGGGCCAGCGCGGCCCGGTGGTCCCGGCGCCGCCCGGCAAGACCCGCATAACTATCCGGATCGACACCGATCTCCTGAACTGGTTCCGGGAGCAGGTGAACGCCCGGGGCGGCGGCAACTACCAGACCCTGATGAATGAGGCCTTGCGGGCCTATATCCGGCAGCAGGATCAGACCCTGGAAGAGACCATCCGTAAGGTGATCCGGGAGGAATTGCAGGCCCAGGGCTGACCCGGGTCTCACGCCAAGACGCCAAGAACGCCAAGCATATTTTTTCTTTGCGCCCTTGGCGCCTTTGCGTGACATCAAGATCATAACCCGTTCACCACCCTGGTAATGCCATCCTTAATCAATGCCTCTCCAAAATTGATCAGCAGTCCCAATTTCATATTCGCCAGCCTGAGATAGGTCAAAAGCTGCTTTTTATGCACCGGAGCCACTTTCTCCACCGACTTCAACTCTACCATGACTTTGCCGCCCACCACCAGGTCGGCTCGGAAGCCTTCTTCCAAACGCACCTCTTCATACACTACCGGGATGGGGGCCTGGCGTTCCACTGGCAGTCCCCGCTTCCGCAATTCGTGGAAGAGGGCCGCTTCATACACCGATTCCAACAGGCCGGGGCCTAAACTGGTATGCACCTTGAAGGCCGAGTCCACTATCTCTCTGGCAAGGTCGTTCTCGTGCATGTGGTTACCTCTTGTTTCTCGCAAAGGCGCCAAGATCGCCAAGGTATTTATTTCTTAGCGAACTTTGCGCCTTGGCGTGAAACCTCCTCCCGGACGTCGATCCGGCCCGTCACCGCCGCCGAGATGAGGGCGGTGCGGTATTCTTTGAGTTTGTCGATGCTCTCCTGAATCTTGGCGATGAGGTCTTCCATTTTTGCGGTTTCCTGGTCTAAGAAAACCGCAATCTGGCGCTGTTCATTAATCGGAGGAGACACGGTTTTAAGAGGCCCGATGCGTTCTATGTTTAGGTTTTGTTGGGTGTTCAATGGAGCCGTTATCTTGAGTTCTTGCTTCATGGATTCGAGGTTGTAATAAAGGTAATTAAGATCGACCTGCGTTTTTGGGAAAAACCCAACGATGCTGTCAGGAAAGCATGCGGGAAATTCCAAAATTGCAAGGTCACCAATATTAGCGGCAATGGACATGACCAGTGTACCCCTGGGAAATTCCTTGCTAACGGCAAAACCTAATTCGTTCAAGGTTTGCTGATAGTCATTGATATATTTATTGGCCCTTACAATATCACCAGTTTGGATAAATGGGTAAGGCCCATCATATAGTTGCGGATCATTACGCGGTCGGTGAGAAAATTTCCCGCGAAGAATTTCTGCAAGGAATTTGACCTTCTTAACCTCCCAATGCATCGGTATTTTGCCGAGCCACTCCACCCCGGAGTCCTTCATCTTGATTTTGGGGCCCAGGCCCTTGGTGACGGCGTGGCTGATGAGGGCGGTGCGCTTTTCTTGCAATAACTCAATCTGCCGCTGCTTCTTCTCCATCAGGGCGTCGATCCGCCCCGTCTCCCGGTCCAGAAAGTCGGCAATGGCACGTTGCTCATCAAGGGGCGGATGAATGAGGTGCATATTTGCGTACTTCTGGCCATTAACATTTCCGATCGTTGAAGCAATCACAGAGAGACTAAGCCACTGCTCAAAGCTATTCGATTTCGTAAAGTACCATAGAAAGCGTGGAATGACAGATGATCCCGGTACGAATCGCACCAGATATCCGGCATACGCGCAAGGACCGTGTCGCTCAGCCTCGTATTGGAAAGCTCGGCCAATGGTTCCGCTGCGCGAAATAAGTAAGTCACCATTCGATAGGATGTAATCTCGTACAACTTCACGCTCCAGGTACACACCTTCTTCGAGAAGATTTCCGTGGTCAGTAATGTCAGTAGTACGAAGAAAACGAACCCCGCCGTCAACGTATGAGGTTGCTGGTTCGTTTGCTCCGTACAACGCCGAGCGCCGACATAGATTCTTCAAGCGCATGATCGCCCAATGCTCCGGCACCTCCCCCAGCCACTCGACGCCGGAGGGCTTGTAAGCCGGGTAGGGGCGCAGCCGGCGGTGGTGAGGTGCCGAAGGTTGCACCGTCATGAACCCATTATGCTTCATAATTTAATAATCTTTAATCTTTTCTTTGCGTCCTTGGCGCCTTGGCGTGAAAAAGAAGTTTCTCGCCAAGGCGCAAAGCTCGCAAAGTTTTTTCTCTTGGCGTTCTTAGCGTCTTGGCGAGAAATCTCTTCTTCTGCGTCTTCCCTCTCAAGCCGTCACCTCCGCCAGCATCCCGGCGATGTCCTGCTCGATGCTCTTGAGGTCGGCCTCGATCTCCGCCAGGGGCCGGGGCGGGGTGTATTGATAAAAGTGGCGGTTGAAATTGATCTCGTAGCCCACCCTGGTCTTGGACTCGTCCACCCAGGCATCCGGCACGTGGGGCAGGACCTCCCGCCGCAGATACTCAATCACGTCCTCTTTGAGGGGCACGTTTTCGTAATCCCGCAGCTCGGGGGCAGGCTCGGGGTGGCCGGAGGCCGCGGTGCAGACGTCCGCGGTCTCATCCCGCTCGGACAGCGCCGCCAGGATCGCCTTGAACAGCGGGGCCGGGACCACAACCCCGGCCTTCCGGAAGGCCGCCTTTACCAGTGCCGTGAACTCCTCCCGGTTCTTGAGCACCCCCTGAGGGTCGAGGGTAGCGAGGGCTGCGAGTATGGCCTTCTGGAGTTCCAGCCCCGCGGCGATTTCGGCCCGGGCTGCCTTGGAGTCCACCCGTTTTTTACTGATGGCGAGCCGCTCGAAGGCCGGAGTCTGTTCCAGTCGCGCCAGACGATCCGGGGTCGCCGCGAAGTTGAGTTTCAAGGGGCGTTCCACGGTGAGCCGCCGGTAGCCGAAGTCCTGGTTGTCGAAGATGCGGACGTACCGGTTATCCTGATGCGCCCCGTAGAGACGGGTAATCTCCGCGCCCTGATCCTCGCAGACCTCGTTGCGCTTGTTGCCCAGGCTTTTGCGCATCTTTTTGAAAAAGCTGGTGCCGTCCACCAGCTGAATCTTGCCGCGCCGGCCCCGCACCTTGCGGTTGGTGACAATCCACAGGTAGGTATAGATGCCGGTGTTGTAAAACAATTGATCCGGCAGCGCCACGATGGCCTCCAGCCAGTCCTTTTCGATGATCCAGCGCCGAATTTCGCTCTCGCCGGAGCCCGCCGCGCCCGTGAACAACGGCGAGCCGTTGAAGACAATCGCCAGACGCGTCCCGCCCTCCCTGGGGTCCTTCATCTTGCTGATCATGTGCTGGAGGAAGATCAGCGAGCCGTCGTTAATGCGGGGCAGCCCGGCGCCAAAGCGGCCGCCAAAACCCTGCTCCTCGTGCTCGCGGCGGATGAACTGCTCCTCGGGCTTCCACTCCACCCCGAAGGGCGGATTGGCCAGCATGTAATCGAACTTGTACCGGGGGAAATGGTCGTCGGTGAAGCTATTGCCGAAAGCGATGTGCTCGATCTCCTGGCCCTTGATCATCATATCCGAGCCGCAGATGGCATAGGCCTGGGCGTTGTAGTCCTGGCCGAAAACCTCTAAGCGGGCGTCGGGGTTGAGCTTGCGGACGTACTCCTCAGAGACCGAGAGCATCCCGCCCGTGCCGCAGGCCGGATCGTAGAGGGTCTTGACGATGCCCTTGGTGGTCAGCACGTCGGTGTCCGGCAGGAAAAGGAGGTTCACCATCAGACGGATGACTTCCCGGGGGGTGAAGTGGTCGCCCGCCTCTTCATTCGAGGCCTCATTAAACCGCCGGATGAGTTCCTCGAAGATATAGCCCATCTCGATGTTGGTCACCGTGTCGGGGTGCAGGTCGATCTCGGCGAATTTTAAGACGATGAGGTAAAGACGGTTGGCCTTGTCCAGCTTGCCGATGTGCTCCTCAAAGCCGAAGTGGTCAATAATTTCCCGGGCCCGGGTGGAGAAGCCCTTGATGTAGTAGGTGAGATTGGCGGCGATGTGGTTGGGATCGCCCTTGAGTTTCTCAAAGGTATAGCGGCTGGTGTTGTAGAAGGGGACACCGGAGACCCGGCACAGGATCGGTTCCAAGTCCTTGATCTTGCCGCCCTGGCGGCGCTTGAGTTCAGCGAGGACTTTGTCCTTGGTGGGCTCCAGCACACAGTCGAGCCGCCGCAGGACGGTCAGGGGGAGCATGACATCTTTATATTGGTTGGGCCGGTACGGCCCGCGCAGCAGGTCGGCCACCGACCAGATGAAGCTGACTTTATCGCTGAAGTTGTTCATGGGCGGGTCTGTCCTCAGGCCAGGCAGATTCAGTCAGGAATGCCCTGGGACAGGTTCAGCTTTCCTTGTTGAATCATGCCAGCGCAGAAGGCGTCGAATTGGGCCTTGCCCAGTTTTGAGGGTCGAACTTGCCCGTTTTCCCACCGGTTAATCGTGGCATAGCTGACCCCCAAAGCCCGGGCCAAGTCCTCTTGACTCAGGGCCAGCTGCCGGCGCACGTCCTTTACCAGGGCTGGGTAGTCTCGGTTTTCTTTCATAGTCCAAAGCCTTTCTGGCGGTGGGCCGCCATGGGAAACTGCACCACATAGATAGCATATGTTATTGCAAGTGTAAGGACTATATCAAGAGAAAAACAGGGGGACGGGTTGTAAATCGGATTGGGATCGATCTTTGAGGAGGCGGGCTCACGGGACCAACACCCTGGTGGGCAAACTGGGTCTGCCTGGGACGCCGGTTAGATCTGGGCTTATTTGATCCAAAACAGGAATCCTGCGATAAGGATCAGAGCCAGGACGGGAATGAGGCAACCCATGGCCGCCCCAATTTTGCGCTGCCGCCCCGACCTGGTCAAAGGGATGCCGATTTGCCGGCTGAGCCTCGCCTTGGCCTGGGAGATTCCCAGGAACCTTTTCCAGGAAAAACCACCTTTATTCATGATTGCCAGCTTTCTTCCCAAGTTTGGGACACTCCCACCATACCACAAATGTTCCCCAAAAAGAGAACACCATTATCGGTTGTGGGGGCCAATTCCCCTATCTCCGACTATCTCCGGGGATTGATGAAAGCGTACCACCAGATCCCTATCTCAACAGCCCGCACCGCCATCTCTTGTGGACGGTGCAATAACCGGCGCCCTCGTAATGGTGCCCGGAGGCATCCGGCAGCGGGGCCATGTGAGTGTCGTCATGGTAAGTCACGCCGTTGGGAATCCCCGTGGCATTGCAGCGTTCATGGTCATATCCTACTACCCACCACGGGGCCCGGCAAACCTGGCACCGCCATTTAAGGCAGCCGGCCATGGACTCGCACCGGGGCTCCAGGTTGCAGCCCAGGTTGTCGGCGCAGGTGAAACAGGAATGCAGCCCGGGGAGGGTTCCAATTTTCTCAGCCGCCAAAGAGGTCATCGCCTTGCCTCCTAAAGAAGAGGGGGCCCGAAGGCCCCCGGTAGTGGATTATGCCGCCTCCTGCATCGCGCCGATAATGGCCCGCCCCCTTGCCGTAATCCTCAGAGCGTGACCCTTGCAGCCAGTGATGCCGCCGCCGTTTTCTATCAGTCCTTCCTTAATCGCTATGGACACCCGCTTAGAGACGCCTCCTGAACTGATATCAAGATGCCGTCTCAGTTGAGCCTGGTTCACTCCCTCACCCATCTCGTAAATCGCCCGGACTATTTTTTCGGTCGCCTGCTTCGACCGGCGCCAGGTGTCGGGGCTGCTGGATCCTGACGCCCGTTGCTCGGCATTGCGCTCATCATTGTACCGTTGCCGGTTTGTGCGCCAGTCTCCCAGGTCATTTGACCGGCCGTACTTCGTGATGTATGCCCGCATGGCATGTTTGCATGTGTAAAACTGGAACCGGCGCTCACCGGCCCGGGGATGGCCGCCAAGCTCCACCAGCCGCAGGACCGCCTCCTGCACGCAATCTTCAGGGGCAATGTTCCATGGGCAATGGTGCCGAAAAAAGCGCTCAAAGGTAAACCAAGCCATTTTGTAGCAGCCCTCCGCATCGATGGGCCCGGGGACGCAGGTCCGTTTTTTGTAATTCACCACGTAATAGCCACGCTTCAGGGCGTTCTTGGCTGTGGTCTTGGAGCAGTTTACCAGTGCCACGACTTCTTGCCAGGTCATCCCGGTGATGTCGACTTTGTCTTTCATTGCAGCCTCCATAAGTAATAATGTATTGATACTTATAGGGGATGCACTCAGTATGCCTAAGCACTCGAAATAACGTATATAATAGCGCCTTTAAAACTTAGTACGGTTAATAAGTTACGCATGTTGTTTTATAGTATTGCTTACAGATTGCGCCGTAATGCACTGACGATACAGTATTTTATACCCACCATAACTCTTTTATTCGTAACAACCTTTTGTGTAATACGTAGTTAAAGTTACATGGTACAGTTTGCTTAACCCGTGGCATGGCAAAGTACAAGTAATTGCACGGAATTACAAACGTACAAACCAGTAACGCCGGTCTGACTCTAAGCAACGTGCCCGAGACAGTCAAACATCTCGTAGATCATCGCCAGCTGGCTGGGAATTTTGCAGAGCTCTCCCAGGTTTTCTGAGAGACTTTGCTCCTGGTAAAATGAAGCTTTTTTAACGGGGTATCAGGAGGGAGATCTTGCGTTGAAGTGAGTGGTGTCCAATCGGAAATTAAATGGGGGGATACGAGATATACAGACAATATCACAAATTTCTAAGGAATTTCGATAAGTTTTGACAGTGGCAAGCGGTCTGCTATTTCCCTTACTCCTTCTTAGCCACTGAAAAATCTTCAATCGTCTTGCTTGCCGTTCTCAGGTCCGGTTCTGTGAAGAAAACGCAATGGTGCACTATTCTCCTCCCCGCTACAATCGAATAACATATTGTTTTTATAAAAATACCTTGACTATCCAATAATATTGTGAAACTAATAAATAAATATCAACTCAAACCAAGGCTAACAACAATGGGGAAATCCCGGGCAAGCCCCGAACTTGGCAAGCAGCAAGGTTCCGTAAGCCCAGAATTCACCCGTCCCAATGATTTCCTCATCCCTATTTCTTCTTTTGCTAAACCCGAAGCTCGGCAAAAAATCGGACAGAAGGCAAGGCGATGGTCCTTATCTATCCGGAGAGAATTTCGCATCGCAGCGTTATTGAGCCTGGTGGTAATAGGCCCAACCACTTCCACGGCCGGCGGCCCCATTCATGGAGCCAAAGCCGCGGGTATGGGAACCGCCTTTGTGGCTGTGGCGGACGACCCGTCGGCCATACTCCACAACCCCGCCGGCCTTGCCAACTTGAAGGGAACCAACTTGTACGGTGGTGGAACCGCCGTCATTCTCTCCAGCGAGTTTAAGAGCCCGGAAGGTGGTAGAGAAAGAACCGGCTTCCAGGTATTTCTCCCGCCTCACTTCTATGTCTCGTCAGACCTGGGGACAAATTCTCTGGTGCTGGGTCTGGGTCTGTATTCGCCCTTCGGAATCGGCGGGCGAAAATGGAGCGAACCCGGTCTGCCCCGGTTTGCTTCTACAGAAGGCACCATTGGAACCGTTTCCGCCAATCCTACCGTTGTGTGGCGGGTTCTGCCCCAGGTAGCGGTGGCAGCTGGGGTGGATATTCTGTATGCGTTCAACCGCATGGTGAAGATGGTGGACCAACCTTTGCCGGGGGGTGGGGATGGCAGGCTCAGCTTCAAGGGCGACGGCTTGGGTTGGGGCTATAATTTCGGCCTGCTTGTTTTCCCAGGGGGAAAGGTCAGTTTTGGTTTTGCCTATAGGGACGCTATCAGAGTCAAACAGAAAGGAACCCTGGCCTTTGAAAGGATTGCCCCTCCCTTGCAGCCAGCCTTCGGGGGCGGGGTGTTTCGAACCGATGCCTCCATGGTGGTGCATTTCCCTGAGATCTTCAGCTGGGGCGTAGCCTTCCGGCCAACCGCCAAATTAACTTTGGCGGCCGATGTGGAGTGGGTTCGGTGGTCGAGTTTCGACCAGACAATGCTGAATTTGAAAAGACAGGTTCCACAAGCCCGCTTTTTCAATATCCCCCTGGATTTTCGCTGGGAAGATTCGTGGCAGATAAAATTTGGGGGGGAATATAAAGTAAGTGAGAAGTTATCCTTACGGGCTGGCTACGCCTTTGTGGAAACTCCTGGTAATCGTTCAGGCCACATCTGCGAGTTGTAATTTCAAGGGCAATAGAGACGGAGCAAGTTGACCGGTCCGATGAGCTTGGATAGCCGCCACCACATATTCCACGATATTTCGGTCTTGCTGCCTC
>VGSJ01000018.1 GCA_016875015.1 Deltaproteobacteria bacterium
GGATATCCTTCTTTATTCCCTCTCCCCCAATGGGGGAGAGGGTTAGGGTGAGGGGGAATTAATCACTTTCTCCCTGTCGTTGATAAATGCGTTCCCGTATTTTTTGAAAGCTCGGGTGCTAAGTGAACAGCATTGGACTTAAAACACCCGGTCTTCAAGATATAGCTTGTTTTATACCATACCGATCATGGATCATTACACTGAGCCTCAGTTTTAAGCATCACGCCTCTTCGAACTCCATGCCGGCCCCCTGGTCCCTAGCTTCCAGGGGCAGCCGGATGGTAAACGCGGTCCCGCCTCCCCGGGGGCTGTCCGCGGTAATCGTCCCGCCGTGCCGCTGAATCACCCCGTAAACAATGGAGAGCCCCAGGCCCGTGCCTTTGCCCGGGGGTTTGGTGGTAAAAAATGGTTCGAAGATCTTGTCCCGGATCTCCGGGGCAATCCCACCGCCGGTGTCGGTAAAGGTCAAAATGATCCCGTCCCTCTGGGGGGTGGGCTGGCTGGCGATGGTGATCTGCCCCTGCCCATTCATGGCGTCCGCGGCATTGAGGAGCAGGTTGGTAAAGACCTGCTGCAACTGGCCCGGGTCCCCGACGATCTGAGGCAGAAAGGAATCCAGTTGCTGGATGACCGTGATGTTGTGGAAAAAGGCCTGGTGGCTGAGGAGATCCACGCAGCGCTGGATGACGTCATTGGCGTCAAAGAGTTTTTGCTCCCCCAGGGACTGGCGGCTAAAATCCAGCAGCCGGTGCACGATCTGCTGGCACCGCATCGTCTGGGTGATGATCACCTCGACATTTTCCCGGTGGACGGCATCGGCTGCCAGGTCCCGCTGCAAGAGTTCGGCGTAGATCAGGATGCCGGCCAGGGGATTGTTGATTTCATGGGCCACCCCCGCGGACATCCTTCCCAAGGAGGCGATCTTTTCGCTATGCACCAGTTGCGCCTGGGCCGCCTCCAATTCCCGGTGGACTTTGAGGATTTCCCGCAGGTCGGAAAAAATGCCCACGCTGGCGACCTCTTCACCCCGCTCCCGGATAATAGTGGCGGAAAAGTTGACCGGCACCTCCTCGCCCTGTTTATTGATAAAGGTCATCCGGGTGGTGTTCAGCTTGTCCGGCGGCCCGTATTCATCGCTGCGCATCCGCCGCATCATCTCGGCGGCTACCTCGACCGGATAGAACCGGCGGAAGTTCTCCGCATTGCCGATCATATCCTCAGCCTTGTAGCCCAGAATCCGTTCCGCCCCTTCGTTGAAGATCAGGGGCACCCCCTTGGTGTCCACCACCACGATGCCGTCCACCGAGTTCCGAATGATGTTGGTGAAAAAGGCGTTGGTCTTCCGGAGCTCCCGTTCGATGAGTATGCGGCTGGTGAGGTCCCGCAGGTACAAACAGGTGATGACCTTATCCCCCAGGCGCGATATCGCCATGCAGGTTTCGAAGACCCGGGGGATGTGGAACTCATCATGGGGTTTGTCCAAAATACTGCAGAAGCGGGACTCCTGCCGCTGGCCCTGGTCCACCAGTCCCATCAGTTCTTGGGCCATGTGGAGGTGCTGGGAGGTGAGCACCTCCCCGAGGTTCTTGCCGATGAGCTCCAGCCTGGAGGAGTTCAGGATTTTGGCCATCCGGGAATTGGCGAAGACGATGCGATGGTCCTCATCCGCCATCAAGAGCCCTTCTTCGGTGAGATCAGTGAGCAGGTCAATCTTTTGTTCAGCCTCCACCACGGGGGTGATGTCGCGCACCGCCTCGAACCCGCCGATGACCCGGCCCTCGTGGTCGGTGATGATGGAGGCGGAGACGGTCACCTGCACCTTCCGGCCATCCCGAGTCCTTACGACCCGACGAATTCCAGAGATGGCGCGTTTTTGCTCCATGACCTGCTTGAGCACGCACTCGCAGGTGCCGCACTGCTCGGTGTTGAGCAGATCCCCGCAGGTCATCCGGCCCACCACTTCGCGCAGGGTGTAACCCGTGAGCTTTTCCATGCGGTCGTTGAGGTGAGTGACCCTCAAAGACGGGTCCACCAGGAAGAAGGGCATGGGAAAATTTTCCAGGATGCTGGAGAGGATAGCCAACTGCTGCTCCATCACCGGGTGGGCCAGCAAATCGGCGTGCTCCCGGATGAGGATGAAACAGCCGGCCTTCCGGTTCTCGGCCTCCCGGATGGCAGTGGCGCTGAGGGAGAGGGGGGCGCCCAGGGGCCAGAGCGGCTTCAGCAGCACGGGGACCTGCCGGTAGCTTTCCCCGGGCTGGGGGCAGGACCAGGACCGGGACGCGTCCTCGCCGATTCCTTCCACGATGGCGTTTTCCGCACAGAGGGGACAGGGGTCTCCCGGACGCAGGGATTCCCCGAAGAGTTTTTGCGCGGCGCAGTTGAGAAAGATCACCTCCCGGTCACAGTTGGTGACCACCACCGCATCGGGGAACTTCGCCAGGAGCGGACCCAGAAACTCCACCGGCACGGCGGCGGCCCCGGTCAACGCCGGCGGCGCCTCAGGTCGGCTCGGGGGGGCGTCGTGCTCTGATTTCATGGCCTGTTCCTTCCCGCCGGCATGGAGCGAGAGATAAACTCGTTCCCAAACTTCTGCTTGGGAACCAGAAAAAAGCTCACCTCAGCCCCTTGCCGCGGCTGGGGCGCATTCCACCGGGGCCGCAAAGGTGTTCCCCAGGATTACCTGGGCCGCCGCCAGTTCGTGCTGGCGAATGATCAGCGAGATGGTGGAGATGGTGCAGCTCAGGGCCAACAGGGAGATATGGGCCTGCGCCAGGGCCGTAACCAAGGTGTGGGCGATGCCGTAGCGGTCGCCGAAATGGGGCCCATGGAGAAAAATACCCGCCACCGGGGTGAGGCGCATGGGCTGGAGATCAGGCAGGTGGCTTTTCAAAACCCGCCGGATTTCCTTGCCTTGGTCGGCGCCGCCGGGTTGGCGCCGGGCCGTGGAAAACGACAGGATGAATTCTTGGCCCCCGAGCCCCGGCAGGGCCACCAAGAACGGTATGGCCAGGCCTAGTTCGCCCATCTCCATCAGGGCGGCGGCAAAGCCTGCCAGGATGTCGGCGGTGGCGATGTGAATGCCCCAGAGGTCCAGGTCCGACTGCGGGATAATCCAATACACCTTGGTAACCTTTTCCTGGTAGGTGGCCACCACCTTCTCCAGGTATTCCTTGGGAGGGGCCTGGGCCGAAAAAAATTCCTGGGGGGAGGCATAGCCCGGGAAGGTGAAATGCTCGAACAGTTGCTCCACCGCGGGCTTGATGCGGGAAGACGACAGCACCGCGGTGATGGCGGAGGGGGAACTGGCCAGGCCGTGGATCACCACCCGGGCCCGGGCGAGGCTCCGGATGAACGTGCCGATGACTTCGGGGCGTTTGTCGTGGGGGTAAACGGCCAGGATCGAAGTGCCCGGCTGCAAGGCCAGCGAGGCGGCGGGGTCGGCCTGGGACTGCAGCAGGGTTAAAGCGGCTTCCCCGTTGTGGCTGGCCGTGCACAACACCTCGCGATCACCGGCCACGTGGGTAAAAAAGGTCAGGTTGAGGCGCTGCTGGGCCAACGGCGCACACACCGACGGCCCTAGACGGTTATCTTCCAACGGAGAGGAGGACTCCACGCAGGCGCCCTCCTCCAGGACTTTAAGGCCACCTATCCGGATCCGGTCGAATTTTTCCAAAGCTCGTTGGAGTCATGCCCTAGGGTTAAAGTAATCTTTGCACCGCTTCCACCAGAGTGGCCGCATCCACGGGTTTGGGAATAAAATCTTCGGCTTCCACGCTCATCCCATCGGCATGGCTATAGCTGGTGGTGGGCACGGCCTCGCCCACCGCGGTGAGCAGGATGACGGGGATTTCCTGGGTCCACTTGTTGGATTTCAATTCCTTGCAAAGCTCGTAGCCATTCTTTCTGGGCATCATCACGTCCAGAATCAAAACGTCCGGACGGCGCTTTTTGATGGCTTCCTCCCCTTCGATCCCGTCATAAGCCTTCCCCACTTCAAAGCCCTTGGACTCCAGCATCATGGATACGGTTTCCACCAGATCCGGATCGTCGTCGACGATCAGTATGTACTTTCCAGACATGAGACCTCCCCTTTCATGATGATCGTCCTGCCATTATGAACGCAAAATGGATAAATTACAAGGCTCATGAGACCTCTTGTGGATTTGGCGAATTTTTCTGGCTCCCCCCCGGTCTTACGCCAACTGGGGTCTGGGATAGAGGCCGCCCCGTTCCACGATTTCCTGGACTTTCTCCTCCCACTCGATGGCCATGATGTGGAAACCCCGGACGCCTTCCACTTCTTTCAGTTCCTGGATCTGTTCCACTGCCAGGGTGATGCCTTCCTCGGCCTGCTTTTCCTTGGGGACGCCGCCGATGCGCCTGATGATGTCGTCGGGGACATCCATGCCCGGCACCCGTTTTTGCATGTATTTGGCCATGCCCACGTTCTTCATGGGGGTGATCCCCGCCAGGATGGCCACTTTTTCATGCAACCCCCGGTCCACCATCAGTTTCATGAACTCTTTGAACTTGTCCAGGTTGTAGATGCACTGGGTCTGGATGAACTGCACCCCGGCCGCCACTTTCTTGGCCAGGCGCGACACCCGCATGGCCACGTTGGGCCCCGCGAAGGGGTTGGCCGCGGCGCCGATGAACATCTGGGGGCGCACCGCAAATTCGTGGCCGCCCAACAGTTTGCCCTCATCCCGCATCATCTTCACGGTCTGGATGAGCTGGATGGAATCCAGGTCAAAGACGTTGGCGCACTTGGGGTGGTCCCCGAAGTGCTGGTGGTCCCCGGTAAGGCAGAGGATGTTGTGGATGCCGAAGGAGGCGGCCCCCAGAATATCGCTCTGGAGGGCGATGCAGTTTCTGTCCCTGGTCACCATCTGGAGACACGGCTCCAGCCCCATGAGCTTGAGGCGGATGCAGCACGCCAGGCTACAGACCCGGCAGACCGACGTCTGGTTGTCCGTGACGTTGATGGCATCGACGTAATCCTTGATCAGGTTGCCCTTGTGCTCGATCACGGCGCCATCGGCGCTCCGGGGCGGACCGACCTCGGAAGTAACCGCAAAGTTGCCCGAGGCGATCATCTTCTGCAGTTTGCTGGGAGTAGTCACACTCATATCCGTAAATCCTCTCTGACGATCGTGCGCGGTCCGCCGTCCCGGGAAGTGGTCCAGTCCTTGGGATCCACGGGTTTCTCAAAGCGGTCCAGCTGTCCCAGGGTTTTTAGCCGCTCGTAGATCAGCTCCCAGCCGCAGGGGACGTCCTTGCTGATTTCGCACTTGCCCTGGTCGGAGCCGCCGCAGGGGCCGTTGAGCATGCGCTTGGAACATCGGGCGATGGGACAGACCCCGCCGGTTTCGGCCAGGATGCAGCGTCCGCAAGCCTGGCAGCGCTCGGCGTAGAGCCCCCGCTCCTCGTTGACCCCCAAAAAGCAGGTGTCCACCCCGGGGTAGATGATCTTGTTGTTGTACATCTCCGCCATGTACTGGACCCCGCAGCCGCACGCCAGGGAGACCACGGCGTCGTAAGCGTCCATCTTGTCGGAGAGTTGCGCCAGGTATTCCTTTTCGCACTGCCGGGTCAGGCTGGTTTCGTCAATCTGGGCCTGCTTGCCTGCCTGGGTAAAGTAGAGCCTCAGGGCCGAGGCCAGCACCTTGGCTTCTTTCGAGCCGCCGGCTTCGCACACGGTGACGCAACCGTCGCAGCCGACAATCAGCACTTTGGTGAAGTCTTTGACCAGGTCGAGGACTTCTTCCAGGGGTTTGGGCACTGCCTTGATCATGTGGTTACCTCCGCAATGGGCCTGACGGCCTTTCCTGTCGCAACTCTGATGGGACTGGGACCCAGTTCCATCACTTTTTCGGTGATCTCCCGGATGATCTCGGCGAACCGCCCGCCCATCCCGGAAGTCAGATTGTACATCGCCAGCCGTTCGCCGCCGACGCCGACTTTGTCCAGGATCTCCTTCACCCGGTTGCCCCGTTTTTTGGCGTAAAGATTGCCGGCGCCATAGTGGCAGTCCCCCTCCAGGCAGCCCATCACGATGACCCCGTCGGCCCCGTACTCAAAGGCCATCAGCAGGTGCATGATGTCCACCTTGCCGGTGCAGGGGACCTCGATAATCCGCACGCTGGGCGGGTACTGCAATCGCATCGAACCTGCCAGGTCCGCGGCGGAATAAGCTCAGTAGTGGCAGCAAAACCCGACAATCTTCGGCTCAAACGATTCCATCATCGGACTCCTCAATATAAAGTTTTGATCTTGGCGCTGATCTGGTCGTCTTCAAAATGGGCCACCTGGATGATCTTGGCCGGACATTCCGAGGCGCAGGTGCCGCAGCCCTGGCACAGGGCCTCGTTGATCTCCGAGACGTTGTCCCGGCTGATCTGCGGAATACCGTAGGGGCAGGTCCGGACGCACACCAAGCAGGCGGCGCAGCGGTCCGGTTCCACGTGGGCGGTGATCCCGCTGATGGTCTGGTTGACGTCCGCCAGGAACGCCCCGGCCCGGGAGGCCGCGGCCATAGCCTGGGCGATGCTCTCATTGATGAGCTTGGGGGAATGCGCCATGCCGCAGAGGAAGATGCCTTCCGAGGCAAAATCCACCGGCCGCAGCTTGGCGTGGGCCTCGATGAAAAACCCGCCGGCGTTCCGGGGGATTTTCAGGAGCGACGCCAATTCCTCGGTATCGGCGGCCCGGGCCCCGGCGCTCAACACCACCGCGTCCACGGCCATGTTGATGGGGCGGCCCAGCACGTGGTCCACAAAGGTGACGCTCAACTGACCGTTGTCGTTATTGACCTGGGGCAACCGGTCCGGCTCGAACCGGGAAAAGAGCACCCCTTTCTCCCGGGCCTCCCGGTAGTAATCCTCCAGGAACCCGTAGGTGCGCATATCCCGGTAGAGGATCACCACGTCCATGTCGGGGTTGAGGCCCTTGAGCTGCAGGGCGTACTTCACCGCCCCCTGGCAGCAGAGGCGGCTGCAGTTGGGGCTCTCGTCGTTCCGGGAGCCCACGCACTGCACCATAACCACCCGGTCCCACTTGGCGGCCGAGTCCTTCTCCCGGTGGAGAAAATCGCCCAGTTCCAGCTGGGTCATGACCCGCTCGTGTTCCCCGTAGAGAAATTCCTTGGGATGGTACTCATGGGCGCCGGTGGCCACCACGGTGATCCCGTGATCGATTTTCCGCTCGTACATGCCGGGCCCCACCAACACTTCCGTGGTGAAGTTGCCTTTGTAGCCGATGAAACCCACCACCAGGGCGCTCGTGAGCACCTGAATCTTGTTGTGGGCCTTCACTTGCTCGATGAGCCCGTCCAGGTAGGCCTGGACGTCCAGGCCCTCGATGGTTTTGTGGACCCGGCGGGCGTTGCCGCCCAGTTGCGGTTCTTTTTCCAGGAGGATGGTCTCAAATCCCTGGTCGCCCAGATTGAGGGCCGCGTTGAGGCCGGCGATGCCGCCGCCGATGACCAGGGCCCGCTGGTTGATGCTCAGGGGCTTTTCCATCAACGGCTTGAGCAGGGAAGCCCGGGCCACCGCCATCCGGACCAGGTCCTTGGCCTTGTCCGTGGCCTTGTCTTGCTCCTTCATGTGCACCCAGGAGTCCTGGTTGCGGATGTTGGCCATCTCAAACAGATACTTGTTCAAACCGGCGTCGGTCAACGTCTCCCGGAACAGGGACTCGTGGGTGATGGGGGTGCAAGCCGCCACCACCACCCGGTTGAGGTTGTGTTCCTCGATGATTTTGGTCATCTGGACCTGGGTGTCCTGGGAACAGGTGAACAGGTTTTCTTCCACGTACGCTACATTGGGCAGCGTCTTGACATATTCCGCCAGGTCCGGCACGTTAACGATGCCGCCGATGTTGATGCCGCAGTTGCAGACGAACACCCCGATACGGGGGGCGTCTTCCGGCCGGATGGCCTTGGGTTCGGGCGTCTTCTTGAGCCTGGTTTCGGTCCAACGGACATCCCCCAAAGAGGCGCTCACCGCCCCGGCTGCGGCCGACGCCTGCATGACCGATTCGGGAATATCTTTGGGGCCCTGCATGGCCCCGCTGACATAGATGCCCGGACGGCTTGCCGACACGGGCGCGAACGGCGAGGTGGCCACAAAATCGTGGGAGTTGGCGTCCACCCCCAGAGTAGAGGACAACTCACGGCTCGCCTGGCTCACCTCCATGCCCACGGACAGCACGATCAGGTTAAAGGTCTCGATCTTCTCTTCGCCGCTTTCATCCGCATACCGGACCTGCAAATCGCCGTCGGCCAAGGGATCGATGCTGTGGATGCGGGAACGGACGAACCGCACGCCGTGCTCGTCTTTGGCGCGGTTATAGTAGAGTTCAAAGTCTTTGCCGAAGGTGCGCATGTCCATGAAAAATATGGCGGTATCCAGCGGATAGGAAGCATGCTCCTTGGAGATCACCGCCTCCTTGATGGCGTACATGCAACAGACCGAGGAGCAGTAGGTGTGATATTTAACATCCCGGGAGCCCACGCACTGGAGCCAGGCGATCTTCTTGGGCTCGGCGTGGTCCGAGGGCCGGACCAGGTGGCCGCCGAAAGGCCCCGAGGCCGAGAGAATCCGCTCGAACTCCAGCGAGGTCACGACATTGGGGAAATGGGCGTAATGGTACGTCGGATACTGGCTGGGATCGAAGGTCCTGAAACCCGGGGTCAGGATCACCGCGCCCACTTCTAGGTCCCTTACCTGATCCTTTTGTTCCAAGTCCACCGCCCCGGTGGGACAGAACTTTTCGCAGGCCTTGCATTTTCCACCTTTCTTAAAATAGATGCAGCTGGCCTTATCAATGGCGTATTTAAGGGGCACCGCCTGGGGATACATGACGTAGGCCGACTTGCGGGTGCCCAGTCCCTGGTTGAATTCGTCCGGCACCTTTTTGGGACATTTCTCGGCGCAGACGCCGCAGCCGATACACTTGGCCAGGTCGATATAGCGAGCCGGTTGGGTTATTTTGACGGTAAAGTGTCCCGGGACTCCGTTGATGCCCTGCACCGTTGCCGGAGCCAGAATTTCGATGTTCAGGTGGCGGCCGCACTCCACCAGCTTGGGGGAAAGGATACACATGGAGCAGTCGTTGGTGGGGAAGGTCTTGTCCAACTGGGCCATAACCCCGCCGATGGCCGGCTTGTTTTCCACCAGATACACATAAAAGCCCGAGTTGGCCATATCCAGGGCCGCTTGGATTCCGGCGACGCCGCCACCCACCACCATCACCGCGCCTACATTGCCGGAACGTTGGGCTGATTCTTGAGCCGTCACGTCTTTTTCTTGGGGCATAATCCTATCCCTTATAACCCTGATAAAATTCTCTGGAGTCAGCTATAAACCGGCCGCCGCCAGGATCGACGGCAGTTTGTCCTCCCACCCGATGGTGGAAACCAGCACTCCCGGGAACCCCTGCTTTTTTACGGCAGCCACGAATTCTGCGGCGATCTGCACACACTCCCGCACCCGGTCGGAGCTTTTCTGAATCCGGGTGACGAAAGCCTCCGGGATTTTCATCTCCATGTGGGTGTTGATGTAGCGGGCCATGCCCACACTCTTCAAGAGCATGACCGTGGGAATGATGGCCGCCGGGCGCTTGCCCACCTGACGCCGGAATTTCTCCAGGACTTCCACGTCGAAAACCGGCTGGGTGGTGAAAAACCTGGCCCCCGCGGCAATTTTTTTGTCCAGGTCCGCCAGTTCCTGCTTCAGGGCTCCGGCATCGCCGGTCACCTTGACGGTTGCGCCCACCAGGAATTGCGGCGCGCCTTTGAGATCCACCCCGGCCAGGTCCCGGCCGGTCTTCAGGGTCTGGATGGCCGCGAGCAGTTCCAGGAGATTGAGGTCGTTAACCGCCTTGGCCTGATGATGGTCGCCGTGGGTGATCTCGTCTCCAGCCACCGCCATGACATTGGGGATGCCCAGGGCCTGCGCCGCCAACAGGTCGCCTTGCAGCGCCAAGCGGTTGCGGTCCCGGCAGCATACCTGCATCACCGTTTCCAGTCCCTTGGTTTGCAAAAGGAGCGCGCCGCCCAGAGAACTCAACCGCATCACGGCGTTGTTCATCTCCGGGACCACAAAGGCGTCCACCATCCGCTTGACGCCGGTGGCGCTGGCCACCATACTGGAAACATCCGTGCCTTTGGGCGGTTCCATCTCCGCCAGAATGACGAATTCGCCGGAAGTCAATTTCTCTTGTAATGGCATCGCGGTCCCTCTCTCAGGTTATTGGGATGATCGCACCATGGCGTTGGAGATGGCTAAGATGAGGTCATCCATGCCGAAGGAATTGACATGATAGTAAAAAATCCCCTGCTGCCGGATGCGGCTTTCCTGTTCCGGATTGTTTTCATCGGCAGTAATGATGATGGGGAGCTTGCGGTCCAGTCCTCTGATGATGGAGATGGCCTCATAACCCAAATCTTCCGGCAGGCGGACATCCATGACCAGTACGTTGATCTTTTCATTCTGCAGGGTCATGAGCAGGGCTTTGATGTTGTCCACGGCTTTGAGCCGGTGCCCTTGTTCGGTGATCCAGAAATCCAGGTTCTGCGACAAGGCCCCGCCGCGTTCTGCGATCAACAGTGTGCCGCCCTTTTCCGTCATCTTCAGCGCCCCGGATTTCCCGAACCGAGCTACTGCCACGGTGATTGATTCCCAATCCAGCAATGCAAGGCCTGTGCCTTGAAGTCAACCGGAGGAAAACCCGCGCCCGGGCTCATCCTTAGGAAAAAAAGTTCAAGCTGTCAGGGGAAGCCGCGGGGGGTTTTGGACCAGGGGCAAGGCGATTGTCAAGGCATATAATTGTAATTTCAATTCGTTACAATTAATGGGTAAAATTGCCACATTTGTTGACATATTGCCACGCGGGCCAGGAGGCGTAAGTCTAGATTGGGTTTCCGGGAATGGCGCCCCAGCCGGAGTCGCCGCCGTCACCTGATACCAGATTGCAGTCAAAAGGTGGCACAGGCTTTCCAGCCTGTGCAGGCGCAGGCTAAAGCCTGCGGCTACAGAAAATAGCCTTTTGAGCGCAACTTGGTATGAGATGGCCTTCAGGCCAACGGGGGCTTGGGCGTAACCCCGAGCCGCCGGCGCCGGTTGGGAAATCCCGTTTCTGTGATAAAATAAAGTCAGTGGCGTCCGGGGATGCCGGAGCAATGGGCTCACCCCCAGCCCACCCGGGCGCGTTGACCAGGTCTCCAACCACCAGGAATTCCTATGGATATAACCGCTCGTGAGGTAATGGCTACCCGGTTCTCCACCCTGTCACCCCGGATGACCATCGGGGAGGCCTGCCGGGTCTTTCAGAAAGCCGGGGAGGAGCACCAACAGATCGTCTTCGGCATGGTGGTCACCGATCAAGCGGGGCAATTGCTGGGCATGCTTTCCATGTATGACATCCTGCTGCTCATCCGGCCCAAGCATATTCACATCTGGGGTGAGATCAAGGACGTGGACGTCTCGGGCATCCTCGATGCAGCCTTGACCCGGGCCAGATCCATGCTGGTTTCGGATATCATGACCACCGACCTCCTCACCATCACCCCTGACATGCACCTGCTGCGGATCATCGACATTATGATCAAAAAGCATGTCCGCCGGCTGCCGGTCCTGGAAGATGGGAAAATGGTCGGCATGGTGTATCTGTCCCAGGTCTTCCAGCATCTCCTGGAAAGAGGTTCAGAATGAGGCCGGCGCCGCCGCCTGAGGGAACGCCATGCAGGTCAGTAATCGCCAGAACGTCATGAAGGATTTGACGGTCAAAGAGGCCATGCGCCGGTTGATCATTAACCTCGCCGCGGAGGCCACCCTGGAGGAGGCCATCCGTTATGCCATCAAGTATAAGGTGAACGCCATCCTGATTACCGACCCCAACCAGGTAGCGGTGGGGGTGGTCACCAAAACCGATCTCATGGGGGCCTATTATGCCGGACTCCCCCTTTCTACCCCGGCGGCCTCAATCATGGTGGGGCCGCCCCTGTTTTGCCACCTGGACGACTCCCTGGACGCGGCCCTGGACCGCATGCGGACCCACAAAATCCACCGGCTCTATGTCCGGGAGGCGGCCGCCCCGCAGGCCGTGGGCGTCCTGGCCTACCCGGACATCGTGGGTTTGCTCTACCGCTATTGCCATCAGTGCGACAGGAACCTGCGCCGGGATACGGAGGAGGCGGAGCACCTTTTGGCCGACCGGGTGCGTCTCCGGGAAGTGATGACCCCGGGGGTCTTCGCCCTGGGGGCCGACGACAGCCTGCTCCAGGTAATGGAAGGGCTGGCGGCCCATAAATTCGGCGCCCTCCTGATTACCGGGGAGGATGGGGCGCCGGCGGGGGTGATCTCCAAGACCGACCTCATCGTCGCCTATTTGCATGGCGTACCCCCCGAGGCCCCGGCCAAGACCGTGATGACCAAGGAGGTGGCCGCCTGCGATTACCATGACATCCTGATCAACGCCCTGCGCCGGATGATTTTTTCCGATGTTTCCCGGCTTTTTGTCTTCCGGGACTCTCCCGGGCACATCGTGGGCGTGTTCTCCCTGTCCGACGCCACCCGTTTCCGCTCGGGAACCTGCCGGGCCTGCGTCAGCAGCCGCATTCGCCCCCACTAGTATTGCGTTTCAGGAAAACCTTTAAAAAGAAAAACTTCTTGTTCCCTCCCCCTTGATGGGGGAGGGTTAGGGTGGGGGTGACAAAACCATGAACAGATACAAAGCCTTATCCCACTCCACCTACCCCCCTTCCACCAGGGGAGGGGGAATTTTAAGACCATAACTTATTAAAGCTACTTCTGAAACACTACACTAGTGTGACGTTCCACAAGTAATACGGCAATTAAAGAATGGTTTTTACCCCCCCTTTTCTAAAGGGGGGTCAGGGGGGATTAAATAAGTGCTTAATAATCCCCATAAATCCCCCTTTAAAAAGGGGGACTTTAAAAAGGTGTTAGGGAAATCACAGCAATATATTTGTCATATAAATTACGGAACCTAGCACTAGACTGCCCTACTTTTTCTTAGCCTTTTCCCACGCCTCGATTTTTTCTTTGGCCCTTTCCCTCAGATACAACGCGTCCAGTTTCTCCTGCTTGCTGAGGAGCGCAATGGAATACGAACTGAGCTCTCCGGTTCGATCAATGTCGCTGAATTTCAAATACATTCTCGTTTTAATCCCGTTATAGTAAAAATCCTGGGCATTTAATTGTTCCAAGACTTTTGACCTTTGTCCCGGACCAAACCTGGCAAAAACATACTCTTTTAAGATTTGGAATTGGTTGTGACCTCTTACTTTAATTATGACTCCGGAAAACTTGCCGTTCCAGAACTCGTAGGTGATATCGTCGAGTTTGACCGTCACGAGATATAAGTCTTCCTGTTTTTTCTTATAATAGGTAAATGGCCCGAGTATCTCAATAAGTTCCATAGTGTGCAGCGGGTCCAGGGTGGCGATGTTCGTCTGCCACTTGAGGCCCCTGAACCCATCCGGCTCCGAACCGGGCTTGAACGAATAGTCATAGGTGAACATCTTGTCTTGGGCCGGCAGGCTCATGGCCGACAACAGGATCATGGCCCAGGCGATCATTACCCCCATGAAGACGGTTTTTCTCATCATTATGCCCTTTCCCTCCTGAAATCGACTGATCCTCTCCCAGAAATTCGTCCCGGCAGATGCGGCCATCCCGGTGTTTTTTCCAGAGCTTCAGGTGGGGGGAATTGTACCTGATCCCGGGCGCCAAAGCCAGCGAGTTTTTGAGTTGCCCAGGCCCGCCCCGGGATAAGGTTGCCTCTACCACCGCCTACGCCCACTTTCCTCTTTACCGTTAAGAGGTTTGACCATATAGTGAAAGTTATCATCGTAATTGTGCCACCGGAAGGAGAGCCGCACCCATGATTGACCTGAACGCCGTGGATTATTCTCCCCTGGACGTGCCTGAGGTGCTGCTGCGGTTGTTCCACCCCCGTCCCGAATTAAGCTTAGCCTCCGCCCAGCCCCCCGCCCGGGACCTCCTCGTGCCGGTGGATGACCACGCGGTGGTGGGGGCCCGCTTTCATCCGGCCGCGGCCACCGCCCCCACCATCCTCTTCTTCCACGGCAACGGCGAGATCGTGGCCGATTATGACGAGTTGGCGCCCTTCTACCGGCGTCAGGGCGTCAACTTTTTACCGGTGGATTACCGGGGTTACGGCCGCTCCACCGGCGCCCCCACGGTGAGCGCCATGATGCGGGACTGCCATGCCGTTTTCACCTTCGCCCGGCAGTGGCTGCCGGAGATGGGCTACCGGGGCCCCTTGATGGTCATGGGCCGGTCCCTGGGAAGCGCCTCGGCCCTGGAACTGGCAGTCGCCTACCCGGGAGAGGTCGCGGCTCTCATCGTGGAGAGCGGCTTTGCCTATGCCGGACCCCTGTTGCAGCTTTTGGGCGTCAACCTGGCCGCCATCGGGTTTAAGGAAACGGCCGGTTTCCGCAACGTCGACAAGATCCGGGCCTACCCCGGCCCCACCCTGATCATCCACGCCGAGCACGACCACATCATTCCCGTGAGCGACGGCCAGGCCCTGTATGACGCCGCCGCGGCCCCGGACAAGACCCTGCTCAAAATCCCCCACGCCAACCACAACGACATCCTCTTCCAGGGCGGCGCGGCGTACATGACGGCCATCCAGGCGCTGGCGGCACGGATCAGCCGGGGATAGGAGGCAACCGGACCTTCGCCGCCCTGGCCGGACTCCGGGACCGAACGTTCTGCGCCGCGGGATTACCCTGCGCCAGTTTTTCTTCAAGACGCCACCCACCATGCGCTTCACTCCATTTTGCACAGCCCGAATCAGGAATTTATCACCCCAGTATTAGGGATTCTCCTATGGTGAACCGGAATCTCCTCGTTTAATCTGGGAGAGTCTCTGCAGGTACAACCCGCTGGACCAGGAAGGTCATCTTCTGACGGGCCAAAGGCCGCGCAGCAGAATGGGGGTAGCCGGGTGATACATAAAATACACCAGTTCTTTCGCCGGTCTAAAAAACCGCCACGGCAGTCCGGAAATGGGCAACAGCCCTCCAAACCAGTGGAAGGTCTCATGGAAGCACACCAGGCTTGCCGGCCGACCATCGAGGCGCTGCTGGAAAGCGACCAGGATTTCAAGTTACTCTTAAACAATATCCCGGCCGTGGTATTTAAGGGATATATCGACGGGACCGTGGATTTCTTTGACCATAAAATCGAAGAGATGACCGGATACGCAAGAAAGGATTTCGAATCCAGGCAGCGTAAATGGACTGAATTAGTTTTTGAAGAAGACGTTGAAGAAGTCAAACTGGCATTTGTCCAGGGACTAAAAACCGACAAGTCATATGTGAGGGAATATAGAATAAGAAACCGGCAAAATAATTTTATTTGGATTCAGGAAAGAAGCCAGATAGTTTGCGATCAGAGTGGAAAGATTCAATATGTGAGCGGCATATTCTTCGATATTACGTCGCCAAAACAAGCCGAAGAGGCCCGGCAAGAGGGGGAAAGATTTCTTTCCAGCATTTTTAGCAGTATTCTTGATGGCATTAGCGTCATCGACTTAAATTTTAATATTGTGCAGGTCAATGCCACCATGGAGAAGTGGTACCAACAGGCGCTCCCTCTGGTTGGGAATAAGTGCTATGAGGTCTATCAGGGCAGGTCCGAACCCTGTCAGCCTTGTCCCGCGTATCGCACCATGCTCACCGGTGAACCGCATTTCGACACCATACCCCGTAAAGGCGCCGATGGCCGAAGCGTGGACTGGTCAGATGTACATGCTTTCCCCTGGATGAGTAAAACCACGGGGAAAATGAGGGGGGTTATCAAGTACATCCGGGATATCACCTGCCGCGTGAACGCCGAGCAAACCGTAGAGGAAAGTCTCATAAATTTACAGAAGGCCTTGAACGGGACGGTCAAGGCCCTGGCCAACACTTTGGAATCGAAAGATCCGTATACGGCCGGCCACCAAAGGCGGGTGGTGCAACTCGCCTGCGCCCTGGCTCAAGAGTTGGGGGAATCACCCCATTATATCGAGGGGATGCGCGTCATGGGATTTCTCCATGACCTGGGGAAGATCGCCGTTCCCGGGGAGATTCTCAGCAAACCGAGCCGATTGAGCGAATACGAATTTGACCTGATAAAAATTCATCCCCAGGCAGGCTACGACATCTTAAAGGAAATAGATTTTCCCTGGCCGGTAGCCCTGGCGGTGGTCCAACACCATGAGCGGCTCGATGGCTCAGGTTATCCTTACGGACTTTCAGGCCATGATATTATCATGGAGGCCAAAATCTTAGCGGTGGCGGATGTTGTCGAAGCCATGGCTTCTCACCGTCCTTATCGCCCGGCCCTGGGTTTGAACCAAGCCATGGCGGAAATTTCCCAGCAGCAGGGGGTTCTCTACGACCCCGAGGTGGTCAACGCCTGTTTGAGGCTCGTATCTGAAAAAACTTTCACCTTTCATTAAGCCAACCCGACCACGGTTGAACCCGGGATCGGAACCGCAGCCGCAGCTCGATCCGGCCCCCGATGCTTGACCTTTCCCTGACGTCATGCGGTCTCCATTTTTTCGCCAACCCCGGCTCCCATCTTTAACAATCATTGGTGCATAATTAAATCAGGTAATTCCCTGGCGCACGATATTTCAGCCCGGGAAATTCCCTGGCCATGGCCGCAAAATTATGGTAAAAAGGCTGATAGTCTTAAAGGAAGGTATCATGTCAGAAGTGCGCACCCGATTTTCCCCCAGTCCCACCGGCGCCCTCCACCTGGGCGGCGCCCACACGGCGCTGTTCAACTGGCTCATTGCCCGACATTATCAGGGGACTTTCCTTCTCCGGATCGAGGACACCGACCAGGAGCGGTCCCAGGAGAAGTTCGTCGCCGAAATTCTGGAGGCCATGACCTGGCTGGGCCTGGACTGGGATGAAGGCCCCTATCGCCAGATGGAACGCCTGCCCATATATCAAGACTACATCAACCGCTTGCTGGCGAGCGGCGCGGCCTATAACTGCAACTGCCCGCCCCAGGATGCCAAGGCCCGCCAGGCCGCCCTGGCCCGGGGTGAGAAGCCCAAATACCACGGCCACTGCCGGGAGATTAACCTCCCGGCCGGGCCTGAAACCGCGGTCCGCTTCAAGACCCACCATACCGGCGTCACCCACTGGGATGACCAAATTAAAGGCCCCATCGCCTTTGACAACCAGGAGCTCGACGACCTGGTGCTCCAACGGGCCGACGGCAATCCCACCTATAATTTCGCGGTGGTGGTGGATGACATCACCATGGCAGTCACCCACGTCATCCGGGGGGAAGACCACATCCCCAACACCCCCCGGCAGCTTCTCATCTATGAGGCCCTTAAAGTCACCCCGCCCTTCTTCGCCCACATGCCCCTGATGCTGGGCAAAGACCGGGCCAAGCTCTCCAAACGCCACGGCGCCCTGTCCGCCCTGGCCTACCGGGATCAAGGCTTTCTGCCGCAGTCTCTGGTGAACTACCTGGCCCGGCTGGGCTGGTCCCACGGCGACCAGGAGATCTTTTCCCGGGAGGAACTCGTCAAATATTTCACCCTGAATCATGTGACCAAATCCCCGGGGGTCTATGACGAGGAAAAGCTCCTGTGGCTCAACAGCCATTATCTCAAGGAGATGCCGGCCCCGGAGTTGGCCAGGGAACTGACCCCCTTTCTGGCCGCCCAGGGGATCACTGACCCGGATCAGGCTTATCTGACCCGGGTGGCGCCCACCCTGAGCGCCCGGTGTAAAACCCTGGTGGAGATGGCGGCAGCCGCCCGCTTCTATTTCCTGGACCCCCGGCCCTATGAGGTTAAGGCCGCGGAAAAGTTCCTCACCCCGGCCGCCGTCCCCACGCTGAGGGAGATTGCGGCGCGTCTGGCTATCCTGCCCGATCCCTCGGAAGAGGCCTTGAATCGGTTGTTCTCCGACCTGGCCCAGACCACCGAGCAGAAGATGGCCAGCCTGGCCCAGCCGGTGCGGGTGGCCTTGACGGGCAAGACCGCCAGCCCCGGCCTCTATGAAATCATCCATATCCTGGGCCGGGAGGAGGCCTTGCGGCGGATCAGCCGGGCCATTGAGTTTGCCGAACCGGGGACCGCGTAAGTGCTGGAGTTAATGCAGGGTGCGCCCTGCGCACCACGTTACTGAATTGAATTGGCCAACCGGCCGTACTTCTTGCCACTTCTGAAGGAGGTTAGTCATGGCTGAACAGGATCAATCGTATCGAAAAAAGCAGGTTTACCTGGTGCTCTTGGTGTTTGCCTGCCTAGGACTCGCCATTTGGGGGCAGAGCGCCCCGGTGGCCGTGGTCGCCATCCTGGCGGCCTGCGGCTTCTGCTTCTATGCCTCCACCCTGGAGCCGGAGAAAAAGCCTGAAGAACACCATCATTAATCAACCGGTTACGGGTGGAGGGGGCGCCCCCTGCCAGGTTCAATAACCGGGGGGCGGGGGATCGGGGCCAGCGGTAATCCTGTCTTTCTCCGCGCCTCCCCCATCCGCTTCCCAACCAGAAGGAGGGCCTTATGCGTATCGCCTTGATTGGCCAGGCGGCCTTTGGCGCGGACGTCCTGAAAGGTTTAATCAAGCAGGGGCAAGAGGTCGTGGGCGTCTTCTGCCCCCCGGATCGGGGCGGCAAGACCGACCCCCTCAAAGACGCGGCCCTGGCCGCGGGAATTCCCGCGTGGCAACCGCCCCGAATGAAGGACCCCCAGGCCTACGATCAGATGGTTTCTCTCAACCCCGACCTGGCGGTCCTGGCCTTCGTCACCGACATTGTGCCCGGCCAGGTCCTGGGCGTCCCCAAACTGGGGGCCATCTGCTATCACCCCTCCATCCTCCCCAAATACCGGGGCGCCTCGGCCATCAACTGGGCGGTGATCAACGGCGAGCGGGAGTCCGGGCTCACCATCTTCTGGGTGGATGAAGGCATCGACACCGGCGACATCCTCCTCCAGAAGAAGGTGGAGATCGGCCCCAGCGAGACCACCGGGGAGGTTTACTTCAATAAGCTTTATCAGTTGGGAGTGGAAGCCTGTCTGGAGGCGGTGGCTCTCGTGGCCCAGGGAAAGGCCCCCCGGATTCCCCAAGACCACTCCCTGGGCGCCTACGACCCCCCGTGCGACGAGAAGGTGGCCGCGCTCAACTGGAACCAGCCGGGCCGCCAGGTTTTCAACTTCATCCGGGGCTGCGACCCCCAGCCCGGCGCCACCACCACCTTCAGGGGGGAGCAGGTAAAGCTCTATAATGCCTCCTTCCTCATGGACGACCACATCGCCCCGCCCGGGGAGATACTGGAAGTCACGGACAAGGGGATCAAGGTGGCCGTATCCGGGGCCGCCCTCTTGATTACCCGTTTTCGCACCAAGGACCTGGGCAAGGTCAAGGCCCCGGAGTTTATCGAGGCGAAACAACCCCGCCCCGGCGACCGGTTCGGGGCGCCTGCGGTCATGCGGTGCTGTTGATCTAAGACAGCCCCGCCGGGTGATTCAACTGTAGGGGCGGGTTTTAAACCCGCCCCTACAAAGCGAACCATGACTTATCTCGACCCCAGACGACATGGCAAAAAATTTGAAGCAAGATGTTGCCCTAAAGGCCCGCTACCTGGCGGCCAACTTCATCGGCCTGGCCATGATCGCCGCGGTCTTTGTCTATGCCGGAGTGGTGGAGGTGATCAAGTGGCAGATGGCGCCCTTCGCCGGGTTCGCCAAACTTCCTCCCCCAAAGGTCAGCCTCCTCAAGTATAGCTTTCTAGCCCTGGCCGCAGTTCAGTTTGGGATCATCAAGTTACTGCCGAAAATCCTGCCGAACCCTTCGGTGGAGCATTTGTCCCAAGGTGCGATTATCACCTTCGCCCTGTGCGAATCCGTGGCGATCCTGGGTTTGGCGCTTTTTCTCCTGGCCGGCAATGCCCTGGATTTCTATGTTTTTATGGTGATTTCCCTGGGATTTTTCTACCTGTTTTTCCCCAAATACGAGCAGTGGGAAAAGCGGATTAAATCCAACATTGCAGGCAGGAGATAATCATGGAAAATTATTTAACTATGTGGTCAATTTTTCTTGCTGTAGCTTCAACTACGTTAGCTATAGCCGCATTTATATTTAGCTGGGCTTCTTATAGAAACGCCACAAAATTGCAAATTCAAGCGCAGGAAATTCTTTCTCAAATTTCCCAAAAAGTTTAAGTAGTTGTGGAAAGGACGACTCACCAAATTGATAAAGCTTGGGATTATTTCACTGGATTACCCTATGGTTCCTCATCAAAAACCACTGAAGAAAATTTTAAGAAAGAAGAAGAGTTAAAAAGACAGATAATTGAAGAGGCACGAAAAGAGACTACTGAATTAATGAAGGATGCAGGATTACAAAAGAAAACATTAAATGAATTAGTTGAAAAGGTTCAAAGTTTAGTAGGAAAAAGCACTGAACGAACTAGACAGTTGTTAGAACGTGAAAGGATATCACAAAAATTTATTATCATTGAAGAGGAATTAAGGGGTATAGCAGATGATTTTCAAGTTTTCTTCGCCAAAGGAGTTCATTTATTAGCAATCATATCGGATTTTAAAAAGTTAGAGCGATTTAAATTTATTAACCCACAGGCTTTAGATAGTATACAAAGATTATTTGGTATTTATAAAGGTAATCCATCATATTCTGATGAGGAAATTAAGGAGATATCGCGTGAGCTTGATTCACTCATAGATTATTTAAAATATTTGCGTAGAGGATCAAAGAACATTCAACATTTATGATAAAAATCGCCATTTACTACCACCCCTCTTTCAGCCGCAAGAGTTACATGACCGGCGACCATCGCCTCCGCGGCATTAGTGGGGCAGTGAAATGAATTGCCAACAAATCATTTTCAGCCAGCACGCCGTGCAACGCATGTTTGAACGCGGTATTCAGACAAACGCCATAAGAGCCGTAATCGAATCAGGAGAAGTTATTGGGGATTACCCGGACGATCACCCTTTCCCAAGTTGTCTAGCCATTGGTTGGCTGGAAGGGAGACCTATCCATGTGGTAGTCGCCATAGATGCTATCAGCCAAACATGTTATATTATCACTGCATACGTTCCAGATTTGGATATTTGGCATCCAGATTTTAGAACCAAGAGGTTGCTATGAAATGCGTCATTTGTCGCGAAGGTCAAACCGCGTCGGGCCAGGCTACCGTAACCTTGCAGCGCGGTGAGAGCACCATTATTTTTAAAAACGTACCTGCGCAAGTGTGTTCAAACTGTGGGGAATATTATCTCTCCGAATCTGTCACCAACCAGTTGTTGACCAGGGCCGAAGCCGCGGTACAAAGCGGAGCCGAATTGGAAATCCTGCGCTTTGCCGCATAAAAGAGCGGTCATGAAAAACCTCGGCATCTACTACCACCCCTCCTTCAGCCGCAAGAGCTACATGACCGTGGGCAACCGGCTCCGGGACTTTCCCGAGGCTTTGGAGCCGCTCCTGGCCCGGCCCAACGTGCGCCTCATTGAGTCGCCCCGGGTGTCCGAGGAGCTCGTCCTCAAGGTCCACGCCCCGGAGATGCTCACTATGGTAGCGCATGACGGCTTCTGCTCCACCGCGTACGAGTCCGTGGGCGGGGTGGTGGCCGGCATGGCGGATTTGGCCAAAGGCGAAATCGACCGGGCCTTCTGCTTCATCGGCGCCGGCGGCCACCACGCGGGCTACCGCCAGTTCTGGGGGGCCTGCTGCTTCAACGATGTGGTCATCGCCCTGACTCACACCCGGGAAATCAGCCCCTGGCGCCGCTTTGCCGTTGTGGACACCGACGCCCACCACGGCGACGGCACCCGCCAGCTGGTGCGGGACGACCCCGAGGTCTTCCACCTGTGCTTCTGCGGCCTCAACTTCACCAGCGACGACGGCGCCAAGGTGGATGTCAACGCCTATCGTCTGAATCCGCACGCCGACCCCGATGCCCAGTACGTGGACCTAGTGCGCCAAAACCTCCCCTTGATCCCGAAGTTCAAACCGGACCTGCTCATCTGGTATTACGGCTTCGACACCCACCGGGATGACTACGGCTCCCTGGGGCTCACCGAGGCGGCCTATTTCGCCATCTGCGACCTGATGCTCGCCGCCGCCGCCGAGATGGGTGTCCCCCTGATGGTGGTCCTGGCGGGGGGCTCCATGTCCCACCTGGCCACCGCCACCATCCCGGAAATCATCCGCCGCCTGGCGGGCTGAGAGAGGCCGATGGACGACATCAGCCCAAATTTCCATGAGACTCTGCTGGACAATCTGTATGACGGGGTCTATTTCGTTGACCGGGAGAGGCAGATCACTTTTTGGAATAAGGCCGCGGAAAGAATCACCGGGTTCACCAAAGCGGAAGTGCTGGGCAAACGGTGCGCCGACAACCTGCTGCGCCACGTGGACGACCGGGGTAATCCCCTGTGCGAAGGGGCCTGCCCCCTATCCCATACCTTGCGTGATGGTGTGCTCCGGTCAGCCTCGGTCTTTCTCCATCACAAGCAGGGGCACCGGTTGCCCGTAGCCATCGGGGTCTCCCCCATTACCGACAGCGGACAGAACATTATTGGAGCGGTGGAGATCTTCCGGGACGATTCCGCCACCATCGCCGCCCTGGAGCACCTCAAGGAACTGGAAGACCTGGCCTACCTGGATGGTCTCACCCGCATCGCCAACCGCGCCTATCTGGAAACCTTTGTGGTCGGCAAATTCAATGAATTGCAGCGCCTGGGCTGGTCCTTTGGGGTTATTTTCTTAGACGTGGACCGATTTAAACTGGTGAACGACACCTTTGGCCACCAGGCGGGAGATGTAGTCCTGAAAATGGTGGCCAAGACCCTCTTGAAAAATTGTCGTTCCTTCGACCTGGTAGGCAGGTGGGGTGGAGAAGAATTTGTTTGTGTTGTAAGTAAGTTAAAAGATGCGGACCAGATCATAGACATTGCAGATCGGTTGCGCGTCCTGGTGGAAAGCGCTTGGGTTTCTCTGGCGGATTCCTCCCTTCACGTGACCATTTCCCTGGGAGCAACCCTGGCCCGGATTCAGGATACCCCGGAAACTTTGATCCACCGGGCTGATGAGCTGATGTACCAGAGCAAAGCGGCGGGGCGCAACCGCCTCACCTATAAATAACTTCCGGTTCGGCAAGTTACGGCCGGGATAGAGCCGGTGCCGGGCGGAGGGATAACCGCCACGTGCCCTTGCCGGGGGCCAGGCATTAATCTATAATATATTTAAATGCTGAGATAATTTCCCACCAACTCTAAAACCGCCAGCCGGGGCCCGGCGCCCTGGCGCAATGATATATCCCTATGATTACCGACCGTTTGGAATCCCTGGAAAATCGCTACCAGGAACTGGAAGACGCCCTGACCGACCCCGCGGTCATCAAGAACCAGGACCTGTACCATAAGTATCGCAAGGAACACGCCGACCTGGCGCCGGTGATCCTGATCTTCCGTCGCTATCAGCAGGTGGACAAAGAACTGGCGGAAAACCAGACTCTGGTGAAGGAAGAGACGGACGAGGAATTGAAGGCCTATGCCCGGGAGGAGATCCATGTCCTCAAAGATCAGGCCGACAATTTGGAAGAAGAACTCCGCATTCTGCTGCTGCCCAAAGACCCCCTGGATGAAAAAAACGTCATCCTGGAGATCCGGGCCGGCACCGGGGGCGAGGAAGCCGGCCTCTTCGCCGCCGACCTTTTCCGGATGTACACCCGCCTGGCGGAACGCAAAGGCTGGAAGCTGGAAATCCTCAGCCACTCCGCCACCGGCATCGGCGGGCTCAAGGAAATCATCGCCTCCATCTCCGGTAACCAGGTGTACAGCCAGCTCAAATACGAAAGCGGCGTGCACCGGGTCCAGCGGGTCCCGGCAACGGAATCCCAGGGGCGGATCCACACCTCCGCGGTGACGGTGGCGGTCCTGCCGGAGGCCGAAGAGGTGGACGTCCAGATCAACCCCGAAGAGTTGCGCATCGATGTCTTCCGGTCCTCCGGTCCCGGGGGGCAGAGCGTCAACACCACGGATTCCGCGGTGCGCATCACCCACCTGCCCACGGGCCTGGTGGTCTCCTGTCAGGATGAAAAATCCCAGCACAAAAACAAAGCCAAGGGGCTCAAGGTGCTCCGGTCCCGGCTTTTCGACCTGAAGCAGCAGGAGCAGCAGCAGCAGATCGCCCAGGAGCGCAAGAGCCAGGTGGGCACGGGGGACCGGAGTGAGCGCATCCGCACCTACAATTTCCCCCAGGGTCGGATCACCGACCACCGTATCGGCTTGACCCTCTACCGGCTGGAGGCCATGCTGGACGGGGATCTGGACGAACTCCTCCAGGGTTTGATCGCCGACCACCGGACCCGGGCCCTGGCACCGGCGTAAATGTCCGGCCCCCAAGCATCCTGGACCATCCTGGCAACCCTCAGGTGGACCGCCGACTATTTCCGCACCAAAGGGGTCTCGGAACCCCGGGCCGCAGCCGAAATTCTCCTGGCCCACACCCTGAGCGTCAGCCGCCTGGACCTCTACCTCCGCTACGACCAACCCCTCAACCCGGAAGAACTGGCCCGCTTCAAGGCCCTGGTGGTCCGGCGCCGGGCCGGGGAACCCGTGGCCTATCTCACCGGACACCGGGAGTTCTGGTCCCTGGATATCCAGGTGACCCCGGCAGTGCTGATTCCCCGCCCCGAAACCGAGACGCTGGTGGCCGCAGCCCTGGAGGCGGCGCAATTTTATGAGGAAAATGAAGTTGAGAGAGGAGGCCAGGGGGAAGACCAACCGAAAACCGGAAGCCGAAAACCGAAACCCCCCTCTATTTGGGGATTAGAACTGGGTGTAGGCAGCGGCGCGGTGGTCATTGCCTTGGCGAAGGAGTTGACCCGGATGGCCTGGGTGGGCCTGGACACTTCCGGGGCCGCCCTGGCGGTGGCCCGGGGCAATGCCCGGCGGCACGGGGCCCTTGACCGGGTCCACTTCCTTAAGTCCGACCTGCTGACCGCGCTCAAGCCCTATGCGGTTTTTTCCTTGCTCGTGGCCAATCTGCCTTATGTGCCCCGGGCGGAGTGGGAACGGCTCCCCCGGGAGATCAAGGCGTTCGAACCCCCCGGGGCCTTGTTGGGGGGCGAAGACGGGTTGGACCTGATCCGGCCTTTGATCCGGCAGGCGCCGCAGTATGTCAAGGCGGGAGGATGGGTGCTCCTGGAAGTGGGGGACCGGCAGGCGCCGCTGGTTGTGGCGTTATTCCAGCAAACCGGCGCCTATGACCGGCTGGAGTCGATCAAGGATTTCAGCGGCATGGAGCGGGTGGTCCGAGCCCGGCGCCGTGAGGCAGCCGGCTAAAAGGTCTTTAAACTCTTCAGCATGATGATCATTTCATCATTGCTTCTGGTTTTGGAATAGGGGTAGCGCGGACGGGCATCGTAGCTTTCCCAGCCTTCCCCGCCGTCGATCTTGACCCGCTGCACCTGGCCCCGGCTGTCCTTCTGCTCCATCAGGACGCCAGAGCAGCCTGATACCAGCACCATCGCTGCCAGCACCCACGCCGCCCAATGTTTCCTGACCTTGGCATTCAAGCCCGCGCCCTCGCAGAGCTTCAGGATTTACTGCCATTGCTGCTTGAGGGGATAATGGCATAATTTCTCAAGTAAGTCGAGGCTTTTCTCACCTGATAGCGCGGCTGGCTCCCCGCCGCCCTCGCCCGTCATGCATGCGCCCCGGGCCGGACCTCCCCTCACAAGTCTTTGGGACTCATGATGCGCCCGGCCACCGCGGAGGCCGCGGCTACGGCCGGGCTGGCCAGGTAAACCTTGGATTGCGTATGTCCCATGCGGCCCACAAAATTGCGGTTAGTGGTGGCAATGGCCGTCTCTCCCGGGGCCAGGATGCCCATGTGCCCGCCCAGGCAGGGCCCGCAGGTGGGCGGACTGATCACCGCCCCGGCGTCCATGAAGATGGCCATCAGGCCCTCGTCCATGGCCTGGCGATAGACCAGGGGCGTGGCGGGGATGACGATGAGGCGCACGCCTTTGGCCGCCCGGCGGCCTTTGAGGACCTTGGCGGCCAGACGCAGGTCGTCGATCCGCCCGTTGGTGCAGGAGCCGATGACCGCCTGATCGATGGGTACGTCCCCCACCCGGGAAACCGGCACGACGTTGCCGGGCGAGGACGGGCAGGCCACCTGGGGCTCGAGGCCGCCGACCGCGTAGGTCTTCTCGAAGAGGTACGGCGCCCCCGGGTCGCTCTCATAGGTGGTGTAGGGTCTCAAGGTCCGGCCCTTGACATAAGCCAGGGTTATCTCATCCGGGGCCATGATGCCGTTCTTGGCCCCAGCTTCCACGGCCATGTTGGCCATGGAAAATCGGTCCGCCATGGGGAGCCTGGCGATGGCCTCGCCGGTGAACTCCATGGCCAGGTAACGGGCGCCGTCCACCCCGATATCGCCGATGGTGTGGAGGATCAAGTCCTTGCCGGTGAGCCATTCCGGCAGAGCGCCGGTATAAACTAGCCGGATGGACTCCGGCGCCTTGAACCAGCATTCGCCGGTGGCCATGACCGCGGCCAGGTCGGTGGACCCCACCCCGGTGGCAAAGGCCCCCAGGGCCCCATAGGTGCAGGTGTGGCTGTCGGCGCCGATGATTACGTCCCCGGGACCCACAATCCCCTGTTCCGGGAGCAGGGCATGCTCCACCCCCATGTCGCCGCCGTCGTAAAAATGGGTCAGGTCCTGCTCCCGGGCAAAGTTCCGCAATTGCTGGCACTGAATGGCCGAAGGGATATCCTTGTTGGGGGCGAAGTGGTCGCAGACCAGCACCACCCGGGACCGGTCAAAGACCTTTTTAGCCCCCACCTTATGAAAATCCTGGATGGCCAGGGGCGCGGTGATGTCGTTGCCCAGGGCGATATCCACCCGGGCCATGATGAGTTCGCCGGGTTCGACGTAGTCTTTGCCGCAGTGCGCCGCCAGGATTTTTTGGGTAATGGTTTGAGGTTTGGGCATTGATCTTATCTCCATGCAAAATGGTAACCAGTTTATAGGACGTGCCGTGCACGCCGTTAAATGGCGGCCATGGCCCGCCCTATAGCTGAGTGACTCATTTTACAGTTCTTCGGGTTTAGGCCCCTTGCCCACCCCCGTCTCCTTCAGGAAGTGGAGGCGGTTGAGCCCGTTGATAAAGGCCCGGGCGCTGGCGGTGATCACGTCCGGGTCCACCCCCTGGCCGGTGACCACGTGGCCGCCCTCCTCCAGGCGCACCGCCACCTCGCCCTGGGCATCGGTGCCGCCGGTGATGGAACTCACCGCAAACTTGAGCAGCGTGCACTTGGACCCGGCCAGGTGGGTGATGGCCTTGTAGGTGGCGTCTATGGGGCCGTCCCCGAGCACGGAGTAGGGGCCGACCAGGTGGCCGCCCACCTCCATTTTGACGTTGGCCGAGGGCCTGGCCATGGTCCCGGCGAGCACCACGAGTTCCACCAGCTTGAAGTGTTCCGGCACCGACTTATAGATAACCTCGGTCTCCACCAGGCTGATCAGGTCCTCGTCGAACACGGTCTTTTTGCGGTCCGCCAGGCTCTTGAAGCGGGTAAAAACCCGGTTCAGCTCTTCATCGTTCAGGTAGTAGCCCATCTCCCGGAGCTTGTCCTTGAAGGCGTGGCGGCCCGAGAGCTTGCCCAGGGGCAGCGTGCTCTTCTTGATGCCCACGGTGGAGGGGGTCATGATTTCAAAGGTGCTGGCATCCTTGAGCACCCCGTCCTGGTGAATCCCGGACTCATGGGCAAAGGCGTTGGCCCCCACGATGGCCTTGTTGGGCTGCACCGGCACGCCGGACAGCTTGCTGGTCAGGCGGCTGGTGGGATAGATGTACTGGGTGACGATGTCCGTGTAATAGTTCAGCAGGTCGCGCCGGGTGGACAGGGCCATCACCACCTCCTCCAGGGAGGCGTTGCCGGCGCGTTCGCCCAGGCCGTTAATGGTCACCTCCACCTGGCGCACGCCGTTCATGACCGCGGCCAGAGTGTTGGCCACGGCCAGCCCCAGGTCGTTGTGGCAGTGGACCGAGAGCGTGGCCCTGTGGAGGTTGGGGATGTGCTCCACCAGGTACTTGATCTTGGCCCCGAACTCCTCGGGGATGGAGTAGCCCACCGTATCCGGGAAATTCAGGGTGGCGGCCCCCGCGTCGATGACCGCGGCAAAAACCCGGGCCACGTAAGAAAGGTCGCTCCGGGAGGCGTCCATGGCCGAAAACTCCACGTTGGAGGTGTAGCGGCAGGCGTACTTCACCGCGGCCACCGCCATCTCCAGCACCTCTTCCCGGGACTTGCGCATCTGGTGCTTCAGATGGATGTCTGAGGTGGAGATAAAGGTGTGAATCCGGGGATTGGTGGCCTCCTTGACGGCCTCCCAGCAGGCGTCGATGTCTTTCTCAAAAGCCCGGGCCAGCCCGGCGATCTGCGGTCCCCGGATTTCCCGGGCCACCGCCCGCACCGCCTCAAAATCCCCCTGGGAAGAAAAGGGGAAACCGGCCTCGATGACATCCACGTTGAGGAGTTCCAGGTGCCGGGCGATCTGCAGTTTTTCGTCCACGTTGAGATTGGCGCCGGGGGTCTGTTCCCCGTCCCTCAGGGTCGTATCGAAGATAAAAATTTTGTGTGCCATATGTAAACCTTTTTATTTCTTGGAGGGGCGGTTCGCGCCCCGCCCCTACGGTTGGGCAATTTATTCCAGGGTATTATTAATCAACTGGCGGCGCGAAACCAACCGGCCCTGGATGAGCCGGCTCATGAACCCGGCCGCCATTGCATGGGCCGCGGCGGTCCAATGACCTTCTTTGTAGTATAAGCGATCGATAGGTTGGCCCGAGTGGGCCAATAAGGGGGTCAAGGACCACAGCATCATGCCGTTTTCCGCGGCGATATGCTGAATCGCCCGCTCATCCGGAGAGGTTGTCCGGGTCTGGCGATACTCGAGCACTTCCTGGGAGACGGGGATATAAAACATCATCAGTTCACCACCGGCATGTTTCACTGCGGCGTTCAATTGCTGTACATAGATCCGGGTTAATTGCTTATTGGCCGCGGTGGCATTGCCGCTGGCACTCCTGGTATATGAGACCACCAAGCCCTTGGTGGCGTCAGGGTCGGTTTTAGAGGCCCGGTTAACGATGAAATCCACCCCGGCCTGCTTTACTAAATTGGCCGCCTGGGACCAGGAAATCAGCCAGTTGTACCCGGGCAGACGGTTAAGCAGGGTTTTTATACCGCGCGGGTTGCAGTTCAGGGGTTTAACCTGGAGTTCCCCCCGGTTGCCGATACTATAATACTCACCCCGGGCGTTGTCCTGGAAATCGTTGCCAAAAAAGCCCAGAACCGTGAGGTCGGGGTGAAATTTACGCCCCACCGTTTGGAAAGACTTCAACCCATAATCGGTGCCTTTGCCGGGACAGCCGGCGTTCATCACTTCCACGGACAAGTGGTCCGCGCTCAAGTATTCCTCTACCCGGGCGGGAAAGGTCTGGTCATCATTGACGCCGAGTCCGTAGGTAAAAGAGTCGCCCAGCATCAGCACCCGGTAATCGGTCGGCTTCGCCTCCCGGTATTCCCGGCGGCCTCGCCATCCGAGAGAATTGTTGCTGTACCGGAAAGTAAATACCCCGGGGAACCGGCGCTCTCCCTGTTGACCGGGTACGGGAATATCCCCCAGTTCCGGGTGGCAGGCGAATCTCACCGGCCCCACCTCCTGGGGGCTAAAGAACCTCACGGCCACTTCGGCCACGGCCAGGGCCACCAGAAGACCCAGGAGCACGCCGATAATTATAAAAAGCAGTTGCTTCACCACCGCATACCATCAAGACCGATTTGCCTGCTGGGTCAGCACCCGCGCGCCAGGGAAATAAAATGTAAGGCAGGCGCCCTCGCCTGCCCAAGAACCGCCGGGCGCGGCGGTTGACCCTTAGGCCGCCGCCCCCCGGTTTTCACCGATCTTCTCAAACCTAGGTGGAAAAACCGTTCTGGGACAGGTAGTGGAGGTGCGGTCAAGCAGGCCGGCTTTCAGGCCTCTCCCCCGCCCCCCAGGTCCAAACCCTGAGAACCGCTAAGCTTCGGGGGCGGGGGTCTCAGTTTCTCCTTTAGGCGCCAACGCGGCCCGGCGATGATAAATAATGGTGCTGATGGGCCCCGAGGCCACATAAGCCGCCATGAGCAAAAACCCCATGATGTTTGGGGCGGTGGCCACCACCACAAAGATCAAGACCAGGCCTACCAGGGTATGGAAGGGGTGCCGCCGGAAGAGTTCCACCTTTTTGAAGCTGATGTACTTGATATTGCTCACCATGAGGAAGGAGAGGACGTACATTATTGCCAGGATGAACTTGGAGCGTTCCGGCGCGAATTCGCCCAGTTCAGTGTAAAACGCCACTACGCTGGCCACCATCACGGCGGCTGCCGGGATGGGCAAGCCGTTAAAGTAGCGGGGGTCAATGGAGCCCGTCTGCACATTAAAGCGGGCCAATCGCAGGGCCCCGCAGACCACGAAGAGAAAGGCCGCGGCCCAGCCGAACTGCTTGAAATCCTTCAAGGCCCAGAGATAGACCAGGATGGCCGGGGCCACCCCAAAGGCCACCAGGTCGGCCAGGGAATCGTACTGCACCCCGAAGCCGGAGGTGCTCTTGGTCATCCGGGCGACGCGCCCGTCCAACCCATCCAGGATCAATGCTATCAGAATGGCCCAGGCCGCGGCGTAAAACCGGCCGTCCATGGCGGCCACAATGGCGTAGAACCCGGCGAACAGGCTCCCGGTGGTGATCAAGTTGGGCAGTAGGTAAACGCCCCGAAAGCGGCGCCTGTCCTTCTTTTTACGTCTCCGGCGGAATCTCATGCCACCTCCCGATGATGCTGCTCCCGGCTTTCACCCGGTCACCGGTCTTCACCTGAACCTGGCTGTCCCTGGGCAGGTAGATATCCACCCGGGAGCCGAAACAGATCAGGCCCAGCCGCTCACCCCGGGCCAGAGGCTGTCCGGGTTTGACCAACGTAATAATGCGCCGGGCCAACAGCCCGGCGATCTGGACCACCAGGACCCGCCGCCCCGCTTCATTTTCCAGCATGAGGGCCTGCTGTTCGTTGCGGCTGGCCGCGTCATCCCGGGACGCCGCCTTGTACTCCCCCGGCCGGTGGCGCATTTCCTTGACCACGGCCGCCACCGGGGACCGGTTCACGTGCACGTCAAAGACATTCATGAAGATGGCCACGTACCGGGCCGGGCCTTTGAGAAACTCGTTTTCCTGCACCTCGTCCACCCGGACCACCAAACCGTCCGCCGGGGAGACGATTACCCCCGGCTCCGAAGGGATAGCCCTTTCCGGGTCCCGGAAAAAATAGGCGAAAAACCCGCCGGACACCAGCCCCAAGCCGGTGATCCAGGGCCAGCCCCCCATCACCCCCAGGAGGACCAGGACCACCCCGGCCAGGATAAAGGGATACCCCTGAGCCGCGATGAATCCCCGGCCTTTGGAGGAAGACGAAGGCATAGTTAACAGTCGTCCGCCTGAAAGGGGAAAAGAATTGGGGCGAAAAGGCGAAAAGGCGAAAAGGTTAAAAGGTTAAAGAATCCAGGTTCTCTCATGGTTTTTTTCCCTCTTCGCCTTTTCCCCTTTTCGCCCAGCTTTTTATTTTTTCAACCACCCCATCATGGCCCGGAGCTTCTTCCCCACTTCCTCGATGGGATGCTCCGCCTCCTGGCGCCTTAACGCGTTGAACACCGGGCGCCGGGCCTGGTTTTCCAGGATCCACTCCTTGGCGAACTCGCCGGTCTGCACCTCATAGAGGATCTGGCGCATCTCGTCCCGGGTCTCCTCGGTGATGATGCGCGGCCCCCGGGTGTAGTCGCCGTACTCCGCGGTGTCGGACACGGAATAGCGCATGTATTCGAGGCCGCCCTGATAGAACAGGTCCACGATCAGCTTCAGTTCATGGAAGCATTCGAAATAAGCGATCTCCGGGGCGTAACCCGCCTCCACCAGGGTGTCGAAGCCGGCCTTGACCAGTTCGGAGACGCCGCCGCAGAGCACGGCCTGCTCGCCGAAGAGGTCGGTTTCGGTCTCTTCCCTGAAGGTGGTCTCCAGGACCCCGGCCCGGGTGGCCCCGATGCCCTTGGCGTAGGCCAGGGCGGTGGCCAGGGCCTTACCCGAGGCATCCTGCTCCACCGCCACCAGGCATGGGACGCCGGCGCCTTTCTCGTATTCGCTCCTCACCAGGTGGCCGGGGCCCTTGGGGGCCACCATGATCACGTCCACCTTGGGGTCCGGCATAATCTGGCCGTAATGAATGTTGAAGCCGTGGGAAAAGAGCAGGGTCTTGCCCGCGCCCATGTGGGGCCGCAGGTCGTTTTCGTACAGGGTGGCCTGGACGTGGTCCTGGGTCAGGATCTGGACCACCTGGGCCGCGGCCGCGGCCTTGGCGGCGGAGACCGGCTTGAAGCCGTACTTCACCGCCAGGTCATAATTAGGGGAGCCCGGGACGTCGGACACCAGCACGTCCACGCCGGAATCCCTCAGATTCAGGGCCTGGGCGTGGCCCTGGGAGCCGAACCCGATGATGGCCACTTTCTTGCCTTTTAACAGACCCAAATCCGCATCCGCATCGTAGTACATTTTCATGGCTAAATTTTTCCCCATATCAGGGCGGGCACTGCCCGCCATCAGTAATCTGGAAAACCTAAAACATGGCGGGCAGTGCCCGCCCTACATTTTAAAAGATTACGCACCAAGGATGGCGCGTGAGACGCGCCCTACGATCCATAGATAAAACATATGAAAACCCAAAGCTGAAAGCTGATAGCTGAAAGCTGAAAGCTGCTTCTATTCCTTCTTGCTCCGCTGGATGGCCAGGGTGCCGGTCCGGGCGACTTCCTGGATCCCGTGGTTTTTCAGGAGATCCAGCACCGCCCGGATTTTGTCGTGGTTGCCGGTGATCTCCAGGGTATAGGTGCTGGCGCTGACGTCCACCACCCGGCAGCGGAAAATATCGGCAATGCGCAGGACCTCGGCCCGGGACTTGTCCTCGGCCTTCACCCGGACCAGGACCATCTCCCGTTCCACGTGCTCCAATTCACTCAGGTCCACAACCTTGATGATGTTGATAAGCTTGTGGAGCTGTTTGATGATCTGCTCGGTGATCTGCTCATCCCCGGTGGACACGATGGTGATCCGGGACACTTCCGGGTCCATGGTTTCGGCTACGCACAGGCTTTCGATATTGAAGCCCCGGCCGCTGAACAGGCCGGTAACCCGGGAGAGCACCCCGGGAGTATTATCCACCCAAATTGCTATGGTATGTCGCGGCTCCATCTTCGGATCCATCGTCTTCTCCTACGCCAGTAGCATTTCGTGCATGGCCTTGCCCGCGGGGACCATGGGCATGACGCACTCTTCGGGTTCCACTTTGAAGTCCATGATCACCGGGCGGCGGGTGTTGAGGGCTTCTCGGATCACCGGTTCCACTTCCTCGGGCTTGGTAGCCCTAAGCCCCACCGCGCCATAGGCTTCGGCCAGCTTGACAAAATCGGGAGCCGTCATGGGCGTGGCGCTATAGCGCCGATCGTAGAACAACTGCTGCCACTGCCGCACCATGCCCAGGAAGGAGTTGTTCAGGATGGCGATCTTCACCGGCAGGTCGTTATCCACCACCGTGATCAACTCCTGGATATTCATCTGGATGCTGCCGTCGCCGGCAATATCGATGACGCAGGCGTCGGGTTTGGCCATCTGCACCCCCATGGCCGCGGGAAGACCGTAGCCCATAACCCCCAGCCCCCCGGAGGTCATCAGACGCCGCGGGTGCCTGAACTTGTAGAACTGGGCCGCCCACATCTGGTTCTGCCCCACCTCGGTGGTGATGTAGGCCTCCCCCTGAGTGAGCTCATAGAGCTTTTCCACCACAAATTGGGGCTTGATGACCTTGTCGTCCCAGACGTAGGTCAGGGGATGGGTCGCGCTCCAGCCGTTGACGGTGTCGAGCCAGGGCCGGCGCAGTTCCGTCCAATCCCGGACGGGCTTGTCCTTCAGCAGTTCGTTGAGCTGCCCCAGGGTATCCTTGCAGTCGCCCACGATGGGGATATCCACCTGCACGTTCTTACTGATGGAACTGGGGTCAATGTCGATATGCACGATCTTGGCGTGGGGGGCGAACTCCGACAGCTTGCCGGTCACCCGGTCGTCGAACCGGGCCCCCACCGCGATCAGGACGTCGGCCTGGGATACGGCCATATTGGCGCAGTACGTGCCGTGCATGCCCAACATCCCCATCCACAGGGGGTGGTCGCCGGGGAATCCCCCCAGGCCCATGAGAGTGCTGGTCACCGGGATCTGCAAGCTCGTGGCGAACTTGTAGAGATCCTCTGAGCTGTCCGACAGCACGATGCCGCCCCCGGTATATAGCACCGGCCTTTGGGCGCGGAGGATCATGTCGAGAGCCCGGGCCACCTGCCGGGGATTGGCATGGTACGTGGGGTTGTAGCTCTTGATCTTAACGACCTCGGGAAACTTGGGCGCCGTGCTGCCCTGGCTCACATCCTTGGGCAGGTCCACCAGCACCGGCCCCGGCCGCCCGGACCGGGCGATATGAAAGGCCTCGTGTATCGTCCGGGCCAGATCCTTGACGTCCTTGACCAGATAATTGTGCTTGGTGCAGGGCCGGGTGATGCCCACGATGTCCACTTCCTGAAAGGCATCGTTGCCGATCAGACCGGTGGGCACCTGGCCGGTGAACACCACGATGGGGATGGAGTCCAGGTAGGCCGAGGCAATGCCCGTCACCGTGTTGGTAGCGCCGGGGCCCGAGGTGACCAGGGCCACCCCCACCTGGGCAGAGGCCCGGGCATAGCCGTCCGCGGCGTGGACCGCAGCCTGTTCGTGGCGTACCAGGATATGCCTGATGCTGGGGGTGCGGGCCAGTTCGTCATAGATATCGAGGACCACCCCGCCGGGGTACCCGAAGATGTGTTTGACTCCCTCCCGCTCCAGACATTTCATTAAAATTTGGGCGCCGGTCAGTTTCATTGCAGGTTTTCCTTCTGGCGATGCTGGGCCAGGATCAGTTCAATCCGGTCGCGGCCGACCAGCTTCAATTTTTGCAGCCGTTTCCGCTCGATGGTCTCGGCGGTGGTCAGGTAAGGCCGGCGGTTGAAGATCTCCAACTGCTTCTCATATTCCCGGTGTTTTTCAACATACAGTTTCAACTCCGGGTCCCGATCCATCAACTGTTCTATGAGTTCCAGGTCCTGTTTCTCCATTTTTCGCCCCTGGCCATATAGTTTAGATTATTAAAGATATTATATTAAAATAGTGTTAGGTATTTGTCAATCTTTGGGAAAATAAGAACGTGGGGGAACAGCGCAGGATTTTCTCCCGACAACGGTAAACCCCTTTCGCGCCGCAGTTGCGCCTGAGTTTTTGGCTCACCCGACATCATGGGCGGCACAGGCTTTCCAGCCTGGGCCGGGACAGCCGGAAGCGGGTGGCCTAGGCCAGCTTCAAGGAACTTTTCAGATCAGTTCCTCATGGGCCTTCGGTCCACCCGTAAAGCATGAAAAGTCAGGGCGGGCGTCCCCGCCCACCACCTTTTTCTGCACCGCACAGGTTGAAAACCTGTGCCACCGAATTTTAAGAACTTTTCAAGTCAGCCCCAATGATATAGCGATTGCCAAAAGTTTTTTCCGATAGCGGAATCATTCTAATCCCCCCTAACCCCCCTTTAGAAAAGGGGGGAACTAAATAGAATTGCTGGGAAAGTCCCCCTTTGAAAAAGGGGGATTCAGGGGGATTTGAGAACCTCCAAGGGGAAGGAATTTATGGCAAACGCTATAACTGCTCTCAAGCGCTTTGGGGGGAGGAAGGCTGGCGGGGCCCGGAGACGACCACCGGGAACGGCGTCCCCCGGCTGACCTCCCCCGTGATCCAGCAGTGCTGCTTCTTCATATCCGCCAGGAGTTCCTCGCCCCGCACCAGCAGCTGCCAGACCCGGCGCCGGAAGGAACTGGCCGGGGGGCTCTCTTTGCCCAGCAATTTCTTGAAGTAGGGATATTGCAAGATCTGGTCGAAGAGATGGCAGCATTTTTGGAACAGGTCGGGATAGAAATACGGCAGCTGGGGCTGGTTTTCCTCCAGGAAGGCCACGGCCAGGGCCAAGCGGCGGCTGGGGCCCAGCCCCGGCTGGCGCTTCCCGGGCTGGGCCAGCTTTTCCAGGGGCTGGAGCTGCTGCACCTGGTTCAGGTAGGCCAGGCGCTGCACCACTTCCCGGTGCAGTTCCCGGTGCTTGGCGAACACCTCCCGGTAGTCCCGCTGGGACAGGTAGCTGTTCAGCAGCTTCTTCGTGCCGCCGAAGGTCTCCTGGCCATAGGCCCCCAGCCGCCGCTGATTCTTAGCGAGCCAGGCCGACAGGAACTTGAGGCGCTCCTCGTGGGTCTTGGTGGAGGTGATGAGGTCGCTCCGCCGGTAGGTGATGGAACCGGTGTGCTCACCCCGGACGATATCGGTGAGTTCTTTCAAGGTCCGCTTGGTGTCCTTCAAGATGTTGAGGTTCGCCTCCCGACCGCCGTGATCCGGGTGGATGATTTCCTGGCGCACGATGGACAGGGCCCGGTCTTCCAGGACATTGTACCGGTGGTACTTGTGCTGCTGGTAGGTCACCTTGAGGATCACCACCCGCCGCTCGGGGTCCACGTAAAAGCCGCCCTCTTTGAGATGGGGATTCGCTTCCGCCAGAGACGGCGACAGCGGGATCAACGCCACCTTTTCCACCAACGGATACCGCTTCTGCTCGAACCCGCAGAGGCTGGTAATGGTCCGGTCCGAAGCGCCCAGCACCTTGATGAGATACTGCTCCTTCCCGCGGCTTAACCGCCGGGCGAACAGCGCCCCGGAGGTCCGGCGCTCCGAGGCGATGGGGAACCCGTACAGTTCCATGAGAAACTGGTAGACGAATTCCCGTTCCCGTTCGTAGGTGGCGCTGTCGAGCTTTTTGAACTTGCCCAGCTTGCGCCCCAGGGCCTTGAGTTCGGTGTCCAAATCCGAGGGGAAAGAGCCATAGACCCCCAGGAGGCGAAAATCCCCGGCCTCATCCCGGGCCACCACGTGGGCCCGGTCCATGTGGAAGAGAAATTCCAACAGTTCCGGGTAGTGCGCCAGGTCGGTGATATCCCGGGCGCCTAATTGCTGCTTGATGGCGGACCTGAGATCCCGGTCCAGGTGTGGGACGATTCTATCCAAATTTTCCCGGCCGGACTGCCGTTTCCCTTCTTCCGGGGGATGGAGGAGATCGAACTGGAAGATTTCCTCCTGGTAGGAGAGAACGCGGTTGAAGACCACCATGCTGAAGCTGGGCAGATGGTTGTATTCCGAGAAATTCTTTTCAAAGGAAGGCAGGATTTCCCGCGGCTCGATGAGGGGATAGGACGCGTCATACGGGGCCAGCAGCCCCAGGCGGATATGGAGGTATTCCAGAAATTCCTTGAGCAGGTTGCGATCCCGGATGGCGGCCGGGGCTTTCTGGTACGACTCCAGGGGGAGGCCGTCCAGTTTTACGTCGCTAAAGAATTCCCGGGAACGCGCCATTTAGCCTGCCATAATTTTGATGTGCACCTTGCGGGTTCGCGGCCCGTCGAATTCCGAGAGATAGACCCCCTGCCAGGCGCCCAGGAGCAACCTCCCGTGGCTCACCAGCACGGTGAGCTGCGCCCCCATGAGGGAAGCCTTGATGTGCGCCGGGGAGTTGCCTTCGAGGTGGCGATAGGCCTCCTGGTCGCTGATGATCCGGTTCAGGACCATGAGGATGTCGGCTTGGACGCTCGGGTCGGCGTTTTCGTTGATGGTCAGGCCCGCGGTGGTGTGCGCCGAGAAGATGTGACAGACGCCTTCCGTAACCCCGCTTTGGCGCACCAGTTCCTGGACCTGGCCGGTTATGTCGACCATCTCGGTGCGGCGGTTTGTGCCCACGGAGAACGTGTGGATCATGCTCACCTCCGGATGAGCCCCGCCTCACCGGGCGGGGCCACCAGGCCGGATGGCGTTTCGGGTTCCTCGGGTTGCTGAAATTTCCACTCCAGGTACAGGGCATACTGCACCAGGGCTTTCAGAAAAGGGTTTTCCCCGCGGAGGGCGCTCCGGTCCGGGACGGCCAGGTCATCCGCCGCGGCCCGGGCGGCCCGGGCATCCTCCTCCCTTCCTTCCAGGTGCAGGTAGTAGGCCGTGGTCAGGAGGCGCCGGCGCCAGTCGGCCCGGCTCTCGATGGGGTAGAGGGCCCGGGTGGCTTCATCCAGCACTCCGTCGGTGCGGATCTGCTTCTGCTGATCCGACAACACCAGGGGACTGTCCTCCACCTCCTTAAGTTTAGTAAGCCAGGGGGCAATTTCCTCCGGTCCCGGCGGAAAGGAGTGGAAAAGCCGGTCCAGGGCCAGCTTACGGCAGCGATCCAAGAGCCGCGGCATCTCCCCCGGGGAGAGGGCCGGCAACTCCCGGTCCAGGTCCGGGGCGGCCGAGGCGCGGCCCCAGTGCCGGAAAATTTTCTCCCGCAAAGCAACATATTGGGAGGTCCCAGACCCGGCCCCGGGATGCTGCGTGTAGGCCTCCTCGAGCATTCGCACCGCGTAAGCCGGGGGCGGGGAAAGCCAGTGGTCCACACCCTGCTCCCGGAAACGGTCCCAAACCTCCGCCTGCTGCTGGCGCTTCAGGGACAGGAGCACGCACTCCCGAAAACCCTCCTGATCGCTGACCCGGGCCACCAGGAAGTTGCCGCCCAGGATCTCCGGGGGGCCTTCCAGGATGACGTAGCTTTCGCCGTTGCCGAAGATGGGGGAGACGAAGACCGTTGCGGCCCCGGGCCGCGGCGCCCCGAAGCTCGCCTCTTCCCGGGGCAGGAGATCGTCCGAAAATGCCACCCCCCGGGTTTTGAGCCGGTGCAGGGTTTTCTTCAGGGCCTTGCGCCGGACCTTGTCCCGGGCCTCGCCGAAGAGAGCCACCAGCAGAGGCGGGATGGCCGGATGGCTCATGGCCCCCAAGGCCGCCATGAGGTGGGCGTCCCAGTCGGGGTCCTGGGGTTCGACCGTGATCTGATCCTGAAGCGCGGCCGGCTCGACTTCCGTCTTTAAAGCCCCAACCACCCCGGCCACCTGGCTTTCCAGCCTGGCCCGGGCCTCCGGGGACAGGGGGGCCGGATCCGCGGCGCCTCGGGGCTTGGCCCGTTTCTGCCCCGCCATCAGGATCTTGCCGGGGGACCCAATTCGATGGCCACTTCGTCGGGCCGTCCCATCTCAGTCAGATAGACGTTGACTCTCTGGCCCGGAGGCAACTCCCCGGCCCGCCCGACATAATCCGGCTGGATGGGCAACTCCCGGCCGCCCCGGTCCACCAGCACCGCCAATTCGATGCGCCGGGGCCGCCCGTAATCGATGAGGGCGTCCAGGGCCGCCCGGATGGTGCGGCCGGTGAACAGCACGTCGTCCACCAGCACCACCTCCTGATCGTCAATGGACCCCGGCAGTTCCGTCTTGCCCACCAGGGGCTTGTGGCTTAGCTGGGTCCAGTCGTCCCGGTAGAGGGTGATGTCCAGCACTCCCACCCGCACCGGCCGGAAAGTCCGCCGGGTGATGTTGGCGGCCAGCCGCTGGGCCAAAAAGGCGCCGCCGGTCCGGATGCCCACCAGCACCAGTTCGTCCAGGTTCTGATGGTTCGCCATGATGTCATCGGTAAGCCGTTCCAAGGTCTGGTTCAGTTCGCTGGCGGGCATGGCTATGGTCTTGTTTGGCGTCATGGAATGGTTACTCTCCCTCTTTCCCGCACCCGGCGCATCGCAGTTGCGGAGCCACAGCCTCTCCGGGCGGGAGATTCTGGGGCAGGTCCGAATGATGTCCCCCTATGCTCATAATAACCCCGGGGGGTTGCGAGCCTTTTGCCGGTGAACCCCGCTCCCAGGAAGCCGAGGACCACGGGATCACCCCTGGCGAAAGGCAACTAGGTGAATTATTTTATGTTACCATGATTCTACCGATAAAACAAGGGATGCGCCTGACCGCCAACTTAAACCGCACCGCCGGTCCGGCGGCCCTGGGCCACGGGGGCGCGCCGGCCCACCGCGCCATAGCTTGTTTGCCGATGGCTGAATCAAGTATATAATCAAGCGAATTTGACTACGGGATCCACAAAGCTATTGGCAGGCGGTTGAAAAACGGCCTGGAATCACCGCGGTCAAGCTGAGCAAACTTTTTAGTAGAGTGCTACCTTAAGATAGGTCATGCGGTAGATTGCTTCATTTCTCTATCTTTGGGCAACACTCCCAGCACTAGATGATCCGATGCAGGCCCCCAACACCATCATGACCCTGGAAGAAGCCCGCGAACTCTTGAGTCTGGGTCTCAAGGCCACCAAGCAGGAGGTCAAGGCGGCCTATCGCCGGGCCGCCCGCCGCTGGCATCCGGACCGGGCCCCGGCCGGCGCCGAGGCAAGCTGCCGGGCTCGGATGCAGCAGATTAACGCGGCCTACCAGCTGATAGTCCAATTCATCGAAGACTATCGCTACGATCTGGTTTCGCCCGCCGGCTCCGAGGACCTCCAGAAGTGGTGGGCCGACCGCTTTGCCACCGGGGTGTGGGGGCCGCCGCCCCCGAAAGAACCGGAAGGCGGAGACGACTGATGCCGGTGCGCGTGCTCCTGCTGGTGATTCTTTTGCTCCAACTGGCCCCAGGGCCGCTTCAGGTTGCGGCCGCGGCGGCGCCGGTCATCCGGGAAGACCTGGAATATCAAATAAGTCTGGGCCCGTGGTCGGATGTGGCCCGGGGTCACCTGGTTCTTAAAGAGTTGGAACCGGGACATTACCTGGCGGAGTTTTCCGGCGCGGCCCAGGGGTTGTGGCAGTTGATGAGCCGGTGGCTGCCCGAGCGCTACCAGACCGAGATGGTCTTACGGGAAGGGCGGCTGTTACCTCTGGTCTACCGGGAAGAGTTTATCAGCAAGGGCCGGCGCATCCTGAAAGAGTACCGCTTTGACCATGAGCGCGGCCGCGTGTCGCTCTGGCGCCGGGCCGAGGGCGGCGATAAAGTCAAAAAATGGGAAGCGCCGCTGCAAGGCCCGGTTTATGACCTCCTGACCCTGTTTTACAACCTCCGGCTGGGGGCTTTCGGGCCGTTGCCCGGCGGCAGCACCCTGCGGGTCAATGTCCTGCCCACTCCCGCGCCTCAGGAGATGGTCTTCGTGATCGGTTCCGTCACCGAAATGGGCCGCAAGGTGATGTTAGACCACCACCGGCCGGACTCCAAGACGGTGAACCAATATTTTTTCTTTCTCAGTCCGGAGCAGGTGCCCACCCAGGCCTGGACCCGGGTGACCTGTTTCGGCAAGCTCGCCGGGCGCTTACTGAACCCCGGCGAGATCAGGAAGGAAGGGCTGCTGACCCCGCCCTCCTCCGCTTCTCCCGTCCCTGAGGCCCAACCCTGAGGAGTGCCGCCGCTTGAGAACTCGATCCCGCCTGGCCGGCGTCCTCCCCTTCCTGGCCTGGCTGCCGCTGATTGGGCTTTGGCTATCGGGGCCTCCGGCCATGGCCGCCCCGGCCCTCCTGGAGGAGTTGCACTACCGGCTGGTGGTCCTGTCCTTACAAGATGCGGCCCGGGTCAAGCTCACCTTGAATCGCCTGGGGCCGGGACGCTTTGTGGCGGAAGTCATCGGCGAACCCCAAGGCCTTATCAAACTCTTGTCCGGAAGGCACCGGGAACGCCTGCAGACCGAAATGGTCTGGCGCAACCACCGCCTCCTGCCCCTCATTTACCGGGAAGAGTCGTTCCACCGGGGGAAACGCCGCCTGAAGGAATACCGCTTCAACTATTCCCAGGTCCGGCTGGAATTGTGGGAGTCGCACGGAGGCAAGGGTTTGTCGAAAAAATGGCAAACCGACCTCTCCGACCAGGTCTATGACCCCTTGTCCGCCTTCTACAATATCCGCCTGGGGATTATCGGGCCCACCCGGGAGGGGGAGACCGGCGTCATCCAGGGCATTCCCTATCCCCGGCCTGAAGCCATGGAGGTGCGCCTGGGATCGACGACCGATTCCGGCCTCAAGGCCATGGTTTCCCTGGTCAACCCGGTCTTCCCGGATTCCCGGGGGGAAGTTTTTGCTTACCTGGATAAGCAGTTGGTGCCGCACCAGGCCTGGACCACGGTCTCCGGCATCACGATCCGGGGGGTGTTGCTGCCGGAAAGCGTCATCATGGGCCCCGGATTTGCGGCCTTAAACGCGCCGGGGCTGGCGGCCTCCCGCCGGCCCCCGGTGGAATCTCTCCCGGCCACCGCCGCCAAGGGGGAGAACCGGTGATCCACCCCCGGGACTGGTACGTGGAAATCGCCGGCCACCTGCCCCAGGCGGAATTTCACCTCCTCCCCGAGGTTGGCCACGCCCCCCAGGAGGAAGCCCCCGCCGCGGTGAACAAAATTATCATTGATTTTTGGGGCCGTTCATTAAAGAATGCGTGCAGCGAGACAACCCACCCTTCCACCGAAGGGAATAACCGTGAGGGAGGCTGACGGGCGCCGCTGCCCGCCACAGACATAATGACGAAAAACATTATTCCTTTTGCCAGGGCCCAACGTTCCGTCAAGGAGGTGGTGGAGAAGTTCTATCAGGAGTTGGATGACCTCGAAGAGATCGTCATCATCGCCAAAGACCGGGACGGCGAATGGATCTTCGCCAATTCGGAGTTAGAAAACGAGCTGGAGTGGATCGGCAGCCTCTATAAATTCATCAACAAGGCCATCCTGGAAGACGAGGAGGATTTTTAGGGAAAAAATAAAAAAGGGACAAACACTATTTTTTATATTTATCGGATAGTCTTAGAAGAAAATAGAGTCTGTCCCTATTTTCCCCTATTTTCCAAAGCTTGGGGTACAGTTAGGTTCCCATGTTTCTAATGCATTTACGATATTTCCCATTCGCCCTTTTCATTAAAGTTAACATCCTTCGTCACCCTTAGGGGCCATAACAACTCGAAATCTTGATAATATCTCTGAAAAAGCCCATTATCATCTGTTTTTTCAACGGAAGTTCCAGCTAAGAAAGGATAAAAAAGTAGGTTATCATATGGAAAACACAAACTAAATAGGATTAGCTGGGTCAATTATTACTGGGTACGCATACGGCCTCGGGGAGGTTGATGGCCAGGGCCTGCAAAATTTCCGTTTGGGCGGCCGTGGGTTTGGGGAGGCGCCAAATCTGCACCTCGTTGGTCA
>VGSJ01000019.1 GCA_016875015.1 Deltaproteobacteria bacterium
CTCCCCGATTTCAAATACTGGGATAGTGCCATGGCGGCAAAGTTTTCTGCCGGGGCAGAGAGTTATCCTGAGATTACCAGAGAGGCAATCCTTGAGATGAACCGCCAGGTTGGCGTGGCAAAATTCGCCAGACAGGGCATTATGCAAAGAGGACTGATAATTCGTCATCTGGTTATGCCAAATAATACAGGCGGTTCGGAAAAAATCATGGAGTGGATAGCGGAAAATCTGCCCAAAGATACTTATATCAATATCATGCCACAATATACCCCGGCTCATAAAGCGTATGATTATCCGGAAATATCTAGGAGAATAACCGGCAAAGAATATAAAAAGGTTGTCCAAAGAGCAAAAGATATGGGGCTTACAAATCTAGATATTCAGGATTATTGGTGGCTGTAATAAATCCCTTATGCCAGGATGGTCTATAGGTTACGCGGCCGCTGGCGAAAACTCAAAGGATTTGCTAAGGTGGGGCTCCAAAGCGGCCATATTCGTAAGGCGGAATTACACTGGTATGAAGCCCACGGAATCGGTAAAAAGAAGATGAAAATCAAGAGGTTTTTGGACTAAGATTATGGCTAAACCAAAAGAAAATTATAGGTTTGTCCTTTGCATCGAGAATAAGGACTGCGAGGATTTGGAAAAACGCAAGATTTATCAGGTGCTCCCCGATGAAGAGGCCGAAAAGGAAGGATATATCAGGCTGATAGATGAATCAGGTGAAGATTATCTTTATCCACATTCCTATTTTATCGTTGTCCAATTGCCCCGGGAAGCGCAAGAGGCAATGCAGTTATCAGAATAACCTATCCATATCCTTCAAAAAATGACCAGCAATAACAAAACCCCCTGAGATATTAGGGGGTTATTTTTTCCTGGCTCCCCGGGACGGACTCGAACCGCCGACAAGGTGGTTAACAGCCACCCGCTCTACCAGCTGAGCTACCGGGGATTGTGAAGTCAATTTGGCTGGGGGACAAGGATTCGAACCTTGATAGGCAACTCCAGAGGCTGCAGTCCTGCCGTTAGACGATCCCCCAAGGGCTCTTATTTTATATACGCAGACGCCGGAAGTTTGTCAAGGGGTTGGACGGGCTTGGGTCAACAGCGCGGGGCTGGTATGCCGAGGTGGGCGAACGGGAGGTGGTCATTGGCAGCCCCCGCCTCCTGGAGCTTACGGTAAGCGATGGTATCGTCTCCGCCATCCGCACCGACACCCACGCGGGCCAGGCCATCCAGCTCCAGCCGCAGAATCACGTCTTTCTATTCAATCTGGGGATGCTGATGTCTGCGGCCAATTCCTATGACAACGCCGCCTCTGCCTTCCAAAAGGCCATCCGGGTCAAGCCAGAGAACGCGGATTGCCACTACATGCTGGCCAAGACCTACGCCCAACAGGGCAACATTCCGGCCTCCTTGCGGGAATACAACCTTCTCCAGAAGCTGGAACCCGGGCTGGCCCAGGAGTTCTACCGCTACCTGAAATTATGACCCGTCGGCCGGTCCTCAGCTGCCAGAATTGCCGCTGCCTTGAAAAGTTCTTGGTGGCACCGGCATCTTGCCGGTGCGGGCGCACAGGCTGGAAGCCTGTGCTACTGAACTTGAGTTTCTGGTTTTTTCAACAAGATTTAGCCTGTATCCTGATGATTTTACAAAGTAATTAGGTCATTTTTTCAGTTTGGTTGCGGCCATAGGCCGCGATGTGCCACCAAAGGCGGCGGGCACGGAGGCCCGCCCCACCAACCTTTTCATGTTTTAGGGGTGAGCCAAAGGCTCATGAATGACTGTTAGAGAGATTGAGGTTCGACCTTATGAAGATCATTTTGCTCTCCGGATCGTCTGGCAATCGAGGTATAATAAACCAAAAAGCATGGGCCGGCCGGCTGAGAAAACCAAACCAAAAACCGGGAACTCCAGACTGAAAACCGAAATCCGAAATCCGAAAACCCGGCTTGATCAACTTCTGGTGGCCCGGGGTTTGGCCAAGAGCCGGGCCCAGGCCCAGGCCCTGATCCTGGCCGGCCGGGTGGCGGTGGAAGGGTTGGCCCGGCCCAAGGCCGGGGCCTGGTTGCCGGAAGCGGCCCGGGTCACCGTCAAGGAGTCGTCCCCCTTTGTCAGCCGGGGCGGCGAAAAACTGGCCGGGGCACTGAACCATTTTCAGGTCTCCCCCGCCGGCAAGGTGGCTCTGGACACCGGGGCCTCCACCGGGGGCTTCACCCACGTACTTCTGACCCGGGGCGCCGGCAAGGTCTATGCCGTGGACGTGGGTTACGGGCAGCTTGACTTGACGCTGAGAAACGACCCACGGGTGGTGGTGCTGGAGCGGGTAAACATCCGGCGCCTGCCCACCGAAGCCATCCCCGAGCCAATTGACCTGGCAACCCTGGACCTGTCCTTCATCTCCCTGACCCTGGTGCTCCCGAAAATCCTGGAACTGCTCCGGCCCGGGGGGGAGATCGTGGCCCTGGTGAAACCCCAGTTCGAAGTGGGCAAAGGCCAGGTGGGCAAGGGCGGGGTAGTACGAGACCCCCAGTTGCAGCAGGCGGCGGTGGCGCGGGTGGCCGCGGCGGCCGCCGCCCTGGGCTTGCAGGTGAGCCCGGCGTTCCCCTCGCCCTTAAAGGGCCCCAAGGGGAATCAGGAATATTTCCTGCACCTTATTCGTCAGGGTCAGGTTCCGGATTCTATTGACAAGCCCGAAGACTGAATTTAATATTTAAGCATAATCGAAGTCTAAAAAGAGAAAGATAAACCTGACAAATTTCCCGGCGCGGGCGGAACCCGGTCGGGTTGGGAGCAAACTATGGAAAACCGCATCAAAACCGTGCTGTTGCTGGCCGGCATGACCGCGTTCCTGATTGTTATCGGGAAGCTTTTGGGCGGGCGTACCGGCATGTACCTGGCCTTTGTCCTGGCCGTGGGCATGAACTTTTTCAGCTACTGGTTCTCGGATAAAATCGTGCTGAAGATGTACGGCGCCCAGGAAGTGACGCCCGCGGACGCCCCCCAACTGCATCAGATCGTGGATGAACTGGCCCGGGAGGCGGGCATTCCCAAACCGAAAGTCTATATTATTCCGGACGACTCCCCCAACGCCTTCGCCACGGGCCGCAATCCCGAGCACGCGGCGGTGGCGGCCACTGAGGGCATCATGCGCCTGCTCACCCCCACGGAGTTGAAAGGGGTGCTGGCCCATGAGATCGGCCACGTGCGGAACCGGGACATCCTCATTTCCACCATCGCCGCCACCATGGCCGGGGCTATTATGATCCTGGCGGACATGGCCCGGTTCGGCGCCATTTTCGGCATGGGCAACCGGGACAACGAAGAAGGCCCCGGCATTATCGGGATCCTGGTGATGTCCATCATCGCCCCCATTGCGGCCATGCTCATCCAGATGGCCATCTCCCGGTCCCGGGAATACCTGGCGGACGAAACCGGGGCGCGCCTGTCCCACAACCCCGAATCCCTGGCCCGGGCCCTGGAGAAGCTCTCCCTGGGGGTGCAGCGGGCCCCGATGGACGCCAGCCCGGCCACGGCCCACATGTTCATCGTCAACCCCCTGACGGGCAGCAGCCTCATGAACCTGTTCAGCACCCACCCGCCCATTGAAGAGCGGGTGGCGCGTCTGAGGGCCATGCGCAGCTATTAAGACTGGAAGGAAAGAATCAATTTGTGGTATAAAGGGTCATCTGTTCCGGCAGGCGGCCCTTCATCGTCACGTCTTGGGCCTAGCATACAGACCCCCCCCCGCAGGGGGCAAGGAGACCGGCAATGGTCCCACGGCGAATTGTGGTCATGTCCTGCTTCTGCCTGGTGGTCCTGGCTTCTCCGGCTTGGTCCGGGCAGGCCCTTCTGGTAAAAGGGATGGAGGCCCAGAAAGCGGGGCGCCACGAGGAGGCCCTGAAACTGCTCAATGAATACGTGGACCGTTATCCCCAGGTGAGGGAGGCCAGGTACTACCGGGCCCTGGCCCTGAGCGGCCTGGGCCGCAATAAAGAGGCCCTGGAGGATGTGGATAAGGCCTTGGTGAATAACCCGGGAAATGCAAACTTTCTCCTGGCCAAGGGGAATATCCTGGTGGCTCTGGAGCGGCGCCCGGAGGCCATTTTGATCTTTACCCAGGCCCTGCAAAGTGACCCCAGGAACGCCGAGGCCTGCAAAGAACGGGGGGAATGCCTGGCCCAGGAAGGCCAGTTCGCCGAGGCCATCGCTGACCTCAACCGGGCCGCCGGGCTGGCCCGCCGGGACCCCTGGGTATTCAACAAGCGTGGCATGGTGTGGTTCTGCCAGGGCGAATACCAGAAGGCGGTGGATGATTTCACCACTGCTCTCCGCCTGCAGCCAGACCTGGCAATCTCCTATTTTTTCCGGGCCAATATCTACCAGCACCACCTGGGGGAGCGGGACAAGGCCATCGCCGATTACCAGGCGGGCTGCCGGCTGGGAAGTTCTCTCTGCTGCGGGGAGTTGGAAAAGATGGGGGTCAAGCCAGTAGCCAGTAGCCAGTAGCCAGTTTGCCTACCGGTTAAAGAGAAAAACCCTCTCCGGTAAATTTTGGTGATTTGCAATGACTAAACTGATATAATAGACAAAATGGCAAGATGTTGAATTTGACCGCAACCTTTATCGGAGGAAGCATATGAAGTTGAAAACCCGGACGAAAGGTGTTTTGACCATTTTTGCCCTGTTGTTCCTGAGTGCCTGGGCTTTCCAGTTGGATGCCTGGGCCCGGGCGGGACGCGGCGGCTCCAGTGGCAGCCGCGGCTCCCGGTCCATGTCGGCCCCCAAACCCTACACCGCACCCCAGCCCACCACGCCATCGCCTTCACCCACCCGGCCCTCTACCCCTGCGCCCGGGGCGACCGCGGCTCCCCAACCAGCCCCGTCCTCGGGAAGCTTCATGCGGAGCTTGGGCGGTGGCATCCTGGGCGGCCTGGCCGGCGGTATGCTCTTCAATAGCCTGTTCGGCGGCTCTTCGGCCCAAAGCAGCACCGCCGGCGCCACTGGCGCCACCGGCAAAGGCGGCATCGGCCTGATGGATATCCTGCTGCTGGGAGGCATTGCCTACCTGGTCTACTGGTACATCAAAAAGAAGCGCCGGGAAGCCGTCGCCACCCCGGGATATTACCAGAGCAGCGGCAACGTGGAACTGCCGCCCCAGCCGCAGTACCCACCGGCGTATGACTTGCCCCAGGGTGCAGCGCCGGGGGGCGACCAGGATCTGGAGCGGGGTCTGGCCAACATCCAGCAGTTCGACACCTCTTTCGACGAGGCCAAATTCCAGGAAGGGTGCACGGATACCTTCTTTAAGATCCAGGGGGCCTGGGCCAACCGGGATATGACCCCCGTCCGCAACCTGCTGACCGCCGAAATGTACCGGATTTTCCAAGGTGATGCTGAGGCGCTGAAAGCCCAGAAGAAGATCAACCGCCTGGAAAATATCGCGGTGCGGTCCGTGGATATCACCGAGGCCTGGCAGGAATCGGGCTCCGACTTCATTACGGTGCGAGTCTTCGCCAACCTGCTGGATTACAATGTGGATGAAACCACCGGCCAGGTGGTGGAAGGGAGCAAAACGGACCCGGTGAAGTTCGAGGAATACTGGACCTTTACCCGGTCCGTGGGCAACAACCCCTGGCAATTGTCCGCCATCAACCAGGCGGCTTAGAAGCCGGTTTTTGGTTTTTCGTTTTTGGTTTTTGGTAAGGGGCGACCCGGTGGGTCGCCCCGGTTTTTTCAGGGGACCGCGTCGGGGCGCGGCGTGCCGTGCCCTCATGCTGAGTTGTGTTCAAAAGGCTTTTTTTGTGCCAGCCGGCTTTTTACCGTGAAACCCAAAATCCCCCTAATACCAGGTTGCCCTCAGAAAAGTATTTTCAGATCCGGAGAATGGTTTTCCAAGGCACAAAAATCCGTGCGTCTCACGCGCCATTCTTGGTGCGTATAGCGTTTGCCATAAATTCCTTCCCTTGGAGGTTCTCAAATCCCCCTAAATCCCCCTTTTTCAAAGGGGGACTTTCCCAGCAATTCTCTGTAGTTCCCCCCTTTTCTAAAGGGGGGTTAGGGGGGATTAGAATGATTCCGCTATCGGAAAAAACTTTTGGCAATCGCTATAACACGCTACGAAGGGAAATTACCTTTTTGACGGCAACTTGCTAACGGATACTTTTTAGCATTGCCGGGGCCGACCCAGGTGCCGGCCCTCCGGCCGGGCGGGGGCAGGCCCCGGCTTTTATCCCGCATTATGAGATTTTTATTTAGCTTAAGTTTTGATAAGATATCCATGAGCCAAGAAAAAACCTAAGGAGTTGAACATGGTCGAATTGAACATGCAGGTGGTGGAGCCCCGGAAGCTGACTACGGAGAGCCGCTTCAAGTTCCGGTGTCACCCGGGGGTATCGTGCTTCACCGAGTGCTGCGGCAAGACCACCATCATCCTCACCCCCTATGACATCCTGCGCCTGAAAAACCGCCTCAACATGAAGGCGGCGGACTTTCTGGCCCAATATACCCGGATGGAAGCCCATGACAAATCGGGGCTGCCCATGGTGATCATGGACATGCCCCGGTTCGATGACCACTGCCCCTTTGTCAGGCCGGTCACCGGCTGCACGGTCTATAAAGACCGCCCGGCCACCTGCCGCTATTATCCCATCGGCCAGGGCAGCCTCATCACCGAAGAGGGCCTGGATGAGTTCTATTTCTACGTCCGGGAGCCGCACTGCCGCGGCTACGAAGAGGAGGCCGAATGGACCGTGGCCACCTGGCGGCAAGACCAGGGGGTGGACAGGTACGACGAGATGAACCGGGGGTGGAAGCTCATGATGCTGCGCCGGGCCGAAAATGGCGGGCCGGTTACGGATGAGCGGGGCAACCGGCTCTTCGCCATGGTCATGTATGATTTGGACGAATTCCGAAAATTCGTCTTCAAGAGCCGCTTCCTGACCATCTTCCACGTGGAGGACGGCGTCAAGGAGAAGATCTGGGACGATGACGAGGAACTCTTAAAGTTCGGGTATCAATACCTCAAGAGTGTCTTGAAGATCGAGGACACCATGGAGGTGAAGCAGCCTCTGGGTCCGGGCCCCGGGGCCACCACCATGACGTTCTGAGCGCGGCGGCAGCTGGCCCGCCCGGCCCCGGTTTGACAAGTTTTCAGTAGCCAGAGGTCAGAAAAAAATGTGGGGCGGGTAATGCCCGCCAGCCTCATTATCCCGGCTTTTCATCGTCTTGGACTAAGCCGATGACTCATGAGTGACTGACTCGAGATTGGCGCAACCCGGCATTTGGCTGAACTGACCATCTCGCCGGGGACCTGACCAGGAGACAACGTGAGCCCAACCTTAGAGCGCGAGGCCAGTGCGGCGGAGATTGCCGAGATCCTGGAAAACTACCGGGTGGTGGCGGTGGTGGGACTCTCCCATAAACCCGACCGGCCAAGTTATCGGGTGGCCCAATACCTTCAGGAGCACGGCTACCGTATTATCCCGGTCAATCCCCGCTGCCAGGAGATCTTGGGGGAAAAATGTTACCCCACTCTCAAGGACATCCCCTTCCCGGTGGAGATCGTGGACATCTTCCGCAAAGTGGATCTCATCCCGGAGATCGTGGATGCGGCCATCGCGGTGGGGGCCAAAGTGGTGTGGATGCAGCAGGGTCTGGAAGAACCCCACTCGGCCCGCAAAGCCAAACAGGCCGGCCTCCGGGTGGTTATGGACCGTTGTATGAAGATCGAACATGGCCAGCGCCAGCTTTAAGCAGGGAAAATTCCGGGTGGGGCGCCCGCCTGTTTGCCGGTAAGGAGTCGGACTGCATGGAAATTACCCTGTTCAATAAAAATGGCAAGCCGGTAGCCTATATCGCGGATGACGGAGAGAGCATCTATCTGTGGGACGGCCGTCCCGTGGCCTATGTCTCTGAAGACAGGGTCTATGACTGGAACGGCAGGCAGCTGGGCTGGTTTAACAACGGTACGGTCTTTGACATCTATGGCCTGAGGAGCGGTTTTATCAAGAGTAAATCCCCCATAGCCACGGAGATGGAACCGCTCAAACCCCAGAAACACCTCAAGTCGGCCAAAGGGGAACGGCAGTCCCAGATATTGAAACCGGTTTTGTGCTATGGGTTCTCCAGTAAGAATTTGGAGGACCTCCTGGAGGCGGGGGGCCAGCGCTGATCGTCTCTTGATAGAGGCAACCGCGCCTTTCATGCCGCGCCGCCCCGAAGGTTAGAGACCAGCCCCGGGAACCCGCGCCCGCGACTGCGGGAACGGCAAGCGGCCCGTCCCCTGCAAGACCCGCCCCGCCCCCGCTTGGGGGCGCCCGGCTCCCCTCAATGCCGCGCCAGTTTTCCCCCTAAAGATTCCCCGGCTACCCTGCGCCCTGGAAAGTCAAGGCGTCAGGGCCCGCCTCCGTCTCCCGGGAGAATAATGCTTGAAAATCCCCGCGTTATGGCATATGTTGGCCTTGGGTGCATAAGACGCCATGGCCAAGGAAAGCGTTGAGAAGAGATATGAAAAGCACGGGCGCATAAAGCCCTGCGTGCTCACGCGGGATGACATCCTGGCGTTGGCGAAGATAATCCAGGGAACCTTCACAAAGCCGGAAGTCGAAAGATATTTTCGCATCTCCACGGTCCTCAGTCACACCCGGGTTTTCTCCAGTTCGGTGGAGCATCTCCTGAGCCTGGAAGAATTGGGGGACCGGGTGGCCGACCTGTCGTTTTGGATCGAGGGATGGGATCAGAAGACCCGCTTTGATAAAAATATTTTGCTTGATTTTAGCAAATATTCCATCCAACTCAGTGTTGAAGGCACGGACCCGGTGTGGGTATTCGACACGTATAACCGCATAACCAATTATTTAAAAAATAAGACTGCCTGGTATTGCCCCATTATTACTATGGAAAAGATTATTGTGTTTTTCATTACGATCATGTTAATTGCTAATGTCGTTATTGCATTTAAGAAAACCGCCCCGTTATATTATTTAGATAAGCTCGGGCTGTTGGCGCTATGGATGTTTTTAGTCTTTTATGACACCAGAAAAATTTGGCCATACTCCAATATCCGGCTGAAAGAGGATAAATTCTACTTCTCCAGGGAAAATGTCGTCATGTTGGTCATGATCCTCGTGGTCATTTTGGCCATAGCCGGAGGGACCATCCTGCCATTCATGCGATAGGATCTCAGGGGACGGCCGGCCGGGGGAGAAGCGGCGCCGGGGCGCGGAGAAAACGCGGGCGGCGTAGTGCAGGGGAGACGGATGCTGGCCAAAGTGAAAAGCGGGGCCCTCTTGGGGGTGGATGCCTACATCGTGGAGGTGGAGGTGGACCTGGCCCCGGGTCTGCCGGCCTTCACCACCGTGGGCCTGCCCGAAACCGCGGTCAAAGAGAGCAAAGACCGGGTCAGGGCCGCGGTGAAAAACTCCGGCTATAAGTTCCCCGGCAACCGCGTCACCATCAACCTGGCCCCCGCCGACATCCGCAAGGAGGGCACCGGCTTCGACCTGCCGGTGGCCGTGGGTATCCTGGCCGCCCAGGGCCTGCTGCCGCCGGCCGCGGCGGAAGCCTATCTCCTCTATGGGGAACTCTCCCTGGACGGCCGCCTCAAACCCACCCGGGGGGTGCTCTCCATGGCCCTGGCCACCCGGGCGGCGAATCTGGCCCTGATCATCCCCCGGGCCAACGCCAGAGAAGCCGGGGTGGTCCAGGGGATCAACATCTACCCCGCCGAGCGCCTCTCCCAGGTAATGGAGTTTTTGAGCGGCCGGGAGCCCCTCACGGCCCTCACCCCGGAGCCGCCGGCGCTGGTGGCGCCGCCGCCGGCCTATGACGAGGATTTCCGGGACGTCCGGGGGCAGGAGCCGGTGAAACGGGCCCTGCTCATCGCCGCGGCCGGCAGCCACAACGTCCTGATGGTGGGCCCCCCCGGCGCCGGCAAGACCATGCTGGCCCGGAGCCTGCGCACGGTGCTGCCCCCCTGGAGTTTCGAAGAGGCCCTGGAGACCTCCAAAATTTACAGCATCATGGGCCGCTTAAAACCCGGCCAGGCCCTGGTGCCGAGACGCCCCTTCCGGTCGCCGCACCACACCATTTCGGACGCGGGGCTAATCGGCGGCGGCAGCATCCCCCGGCCCGGGGAGGTGAGCCTGGCCCACCACGGGGTGCTCTTCCTGGACGAACTGCCGGAGTTCCGCCGCTCCACCCTGGAGGTGTTACGGCAACCCCTGGAAGAGGGCAAGGTCACCATCTCCCGGGCGGCCACCTCGCTCACCTACCCGGCCCGGTTCATGCTGGTGGCGGCCATGAACCCCTGCCCCTGCGGGTTTCTTGGGGACCCCAAGCGGGCCTGCACCTGCACCCCCAACCAGATCAACACCTATCGCTCCCGAATCTCCGGACCGCTTCTGGACCGGATCGACATTCAGGTCCAGGTGCCGGCGGTGCCGTTCCGGGATATGGCGGCGCAGGAATCGGGGGAGGGCTCTTTCGAGCTGCGGGCGAAGGTCGTTAAGGCCCGGGAGGTCCAGGGGGAGCGCTTTCATAAAACCCGCATCTACGCCAACGCCCACATGCCGCCCCGGCTCATCAAGCAGCACTGCGCCCCGGGCCCCGAGGCTCAGCGTTTGCTGGAAACCGCCATGGAGCGCCTGGGCCTCTCCGCCCGGGCCTACCACCGCATCCTCAAAATCGCCCGAACCATCGCCGACCTGGAAGGGGAGGGCGGCATCACCCCCGCCCACGTCGCCGAGGCCATCCAGTACCGGACGATGGATCGGAAGTTCGGGTAAGGGCCGTAGGGCGGGAAAGTGAAACGCATCCCGCCTTCGGCCAGTGCGATGGTAATTTTTTTCCGCTAAATATATTCGCACCTTCATTCCTGGAGGCATTGTCTTTTTCACAGTCACGCGGCTGGAACGCCGCCGGGGGATGGAATAATGCTAAAGGCGGGATGCGCTGCGCTTTCCCGCCCTATGGGATCTCGGCAAGGAGGAAGAACCAGAGGGTTCTTGACTTAGACTATCAGAAAGCACCAACCTTTGAATAAAACAAAAATTGGGGAGGGAATAGATAAATGTCTGCTTCACTAAAACAACTATGTGATTTATTATCAAATATTATTATCGATAATGCTCTTAAATTACAACAGAAGTTCGTCAAACTTACAGCTTATCATCATGTTGATGTTGAGAAAGACCATGTGTTTAAAATCTTCTCCTTTATGAATTGGACTATGGTTACAGGTGTTTGGTCAAACATACAAAATGCTCGACTTCGCCAGGACCTACAGAGGGAACTAATGGACGCCGTTATCGCAAAGTTTGTTTTCGCGACAAAGGGAAATGATTTAGTGGAAGACATCGCTGCAAAGGTAATTTGTCTAAATGATAAATTTAAGTCATATGTCGCAAGCTACATATCGCTTATTCAGGAAATGGGATATTCTGATGCAGGGGTTGCAAGGTTATTTGCATTAGAGCGCATTCAGGAGAAGTTCTACATTCCTGATGACGTTATGAATATTATCGTCCCTGTTCTTTGGGCTGATGAAAAGTTAAACAGCGAAGTTGAATTAGCGGCGATAAAGTTAAATGAAGCATCTGAGGACCAAAAGCCCAAAGGGTTTTTTCGTCGCCTCTTTGGTCATTAGCCCGCGGTAGGGCGGGAAAGTGAAACGCATCCCGCCGTCGGCAAGTGCGATGGTAATTTTTTTCCGCTAAATATATTCGCACCTTCATTCCTGGCGGCATTTTCTTTTTCACGGGCACGCTGCTGGAACGCCGCCGGGAGATGCAATAATGCTAAAGGCGGGATGCGCTACGCTTTCCCGCCCTACGGGCTGGAGGCCCCGTGGCTGGTGGCAGTGACGTAGGGCGCGTCTCACGCGCCATTTTTGGTGCGTAAGACGCACCCTACGGGAGACCAAGGAGCCATTGGGAGAAGGTAGGGGGTTGGTTCGGCCGGAATAATAAAAGGCATGATATTTTTCTGAGAATATGTCGAGGTCCCTTGCCGGGGCGGGTTGGGGGCCTTATTTTTTAAAGAATAGGCCTGTTGGGGCCGGGCGGCGGGGACAACCGCCTCATGTCGCCGCGCCGGAGTGATGGTCAGGAAGCACACGATCGATGAATTGAAAGTAAAGATTCACCAGATATACCCGAAAATCGACCAGTACGGGGTGGCCGCCACGGTCATCTTTGACAAAGCGAAAAGAACCTACGTCCTGGAGTTGAAGAAAGGCCTGCATCACCTGGCCACCTGCATCGGCAAAACGGACGCGGACAGATGCATGGGAGGGGTCGAATGCCTTCACCTGGGGTGCAGATCGGGCAGTTTCTGGAAAACTTCAAAAAGGTGTGATAATAAGCTATAATTAATTCTTAACAACAAGTTCGGATCGCAGGTCTTTAGGAAAAGGCGCGCCGGCGGGGAGGCCGGTTCGGACTTAGGATGGAGACGGGATGAAGGTAGAGAAGTGGGCAGATAGAGGCGCGCCCTCCCTCCCCCGAACTCCCCGGAGCAATTTCGTACCCAGGAGCCTTGAGTTGAGGGCACGGCACGCCGTGTCCCTACGGCTGGGTTAAGGGATTGATAAGTTCTGCATTGAAAAGTTTTTGGTGGCACCGGCATCTTGCCGGTGCGGCGCACAGGCTGGAAGCCTGTGCCACCAAAGGCGGCGGACCCGCAGGTGCGCCCCGGAAAAAATTGTCTATAAAACCGCCAATCGGCACAGGGCGACGGTGAGAGAGCACCCAAGGCAGCCATGAAGTTTTTTAAGGAACCCAATCCCAACCGGCTGGAAAAATATCATCAGCGGCGGCGCTGGGCCCGGCGCCTGACCTGGTTACTCTACGGCCTGGTGTTCACCGGGCTTTTGGGCGTGGTTGGGGCGGGGGTGTTCATCTATCACCATTTCTTGCGGGACCTGCCGGATTTCACTTCCCTCAAGGATTTCCGGCCTTCGGTGATCACCCAGGTCTTTGCCCGGGACGGCCAGCGCATCGGGGAATTCTACTCGGAGCGCCGGATCGAGGTGCCCTACAGCCGGCTGCCCCGGCACCTGATCCTGGCCTTTGTGGCCGCGGAGGACGCCCGTTTCTTCGAGCACCCGGGGGTGGACGTAACCGGCATCGTCCGGGCCTTTTTCCGCAACCTGGAGGCCGGCGAGGTGGTCCAGGGCGGCAGCACCATCACCCAGCAGGTGGTGAAGCGCATTCTGCTGACCTCGGAGAAGAGCTTCGCCCGGAAAATCCGGGAAGCGGTGCTGGCCTACCGCATCGACAATTACATGACCAAGGAAGAGATTCTCAGCGTCTATCTGAACCATATCTTCATGGGTCACGGGGCCTATGGGGTGGAGGCGGCGGCCCAGGAGTACTTCTCCAAGCACGTGGAAGACCTGAGCCTGGCGGAGGCGGCCATCCTGGCGGGCATCCCCAAGGCCCCCAGCCGCTATGACCCGTATCTCAACCCCCAGCGGGCCAAGGAGCGCCAGGCTTACGTGCTCAAAAGGATGGCCGGGGTGGGGTTTATCAGCAAGGAGCAGGAACAGGCCGCCTTACAGCAGCCCCTCAAGCTCAAGCCCTTCCGGCCGGAATGGATCAAGGAGTGCGGCTACTTCACCGAGCAGGTGCGGAGCCAGTTGGAGGACCGGTTCGGCAAGGAATCGGTGTACAGCCTGGGGCTGCGGGTCTATACCACGGCGGACGTCAACCTTCACAAGGTGGCCCGGGAAGCCATTGAATCAGGCATCGACGGCCTGATCCAGCGCAACGGCTACCGGGGGCCGCTCAAGCACGTCCGGGGCAAGGAAATGGCCGCGTTCCAGGAACGCCAGGTGAAGTATTACCGGAAATATCCGCCGCGCAAGGGCGTGGCGGTAACCGCCCTGGTGGTAAGCGCCCCGGACCGGCGCCGGATCGGCGGAGTGTACTTCCGCTTAGGGGAGCAGGGGGGCGTCTTGCGGGAGGCCGGCGGCAGCAAGTCCCGGGCCACCACTTCGGTGGCCTCCCTGAGGCCGGGGGACGTGGTGCAGGTGCGTCTGGTGGAGCGGGAGCGGCAGGGCAAGTGGACGGGGGAACTGATCCCCGCGCCCATGGTCCAGGCGGCGCTGGTCTCCATGGAGTTCAAGACCGGCCAGGTCCGGGTGCTCATGGGGGGCAAGGACTTTGGGGACAGCACCTTCAACCGGGCCACCCAGGCCCGGCGGCAGCCGGGCTCGGCCTTCAAACCCATTCTTTACGCCGCCGCGGTGGAAAAAGGCTTTCGCGCCGATTCCATTTTGCAGGACGCCCCCCTATCCCTGCCCGGGGGCCGGCACGGGCAGCTGTGGGAGCCGCAGAATTACGATCACCGGTTTAATGGACCGATTCCGCTGGCCTATGCCCTGGCCCATTCCCGCAACGTGCCGGCAGTGCGCCTGATGATGGCCATCGGCGTTCCGGCCACGGTCAACATGGCCAAGACCCTGGGAATCGCCAGCCCCATCTTTCCCAATTATGCCTCAGCCCTGGGAGCTTCCGATCTCACCCTGATGGAGCTGACCCGGGCCTTCTCCGCCTTCCCCAATGAGGGCAAGTTGATCGAGCCGGTTTTAATAGACCGGATCGAGGACCGGGACGGGAGGGTCCTGGTGGAAAACCAGCCCCGCAGTCAGCAGGTGATCAGCCCCCAAACCGCGGGGATCATGACCCGTCTTTTGATGGGCGTGGTGGAGGGGGGCACCGCCACCCGAGTTCGAGTCCTGGGACGGCCCATGGGAGGCAAGACCGGCACCACCAACAAGACCCGGGACGCCTGGTTTATCGGTTTCACGCCGTCTTTGGTTACCGGGACCTGGGTGGGGATGGATGATGAACGCAGCCTGGGCCCCAAGGAAACCGGCTCCCAGGCCGCGGCCCCCATCTTCATCGCCTACATGAAAGAGGCCTTGAAGGGCGCGCCGGTGGAGCAATTCCCGGGGGTGACGAGCACGGTGCTGGCCAAGCGGGACAGCGAAGCCACCGATGATGAAGTGCCGTTGCAAGCCGGGGAGACCTTCTACCCCGAGGACGAGGGGCTGAAGGAAAGAACCACGACCCCCCAGGCCACCAGCCAGCAATTTTTTAAAAATGACCTGGATTAGGTGCGACGGCTGGGGCGGCGCGGGTTGATCGGGCTGATGATTGGATTTTGGGGGCCGTTTCACTCAAGAAGTTTGGCGGCGAAGTCGCCGCGCCGGGCGGCGACCATACCGGTAAACTCAACATAAGCAACCAACTTTCAGCCGGCCCAATTATTCAGGCGGAGGCAAAGCGCCCCGGCTCGTCGGGCCCTTTACTTCGCCTGCGGCAATAAGGAGCACCGATGCGACAGATTGAGGCGGCGCAGGTCACCCAGGCCGTGAAAGCCGCGGCCATTGCCGCCAACTATGAGCCCGGGGCCGACCTTCTGGCCGCCCTGGCCCGGGGGGCTGAGACAGAAGAATCCCCCAGCGGCAAGGAAATCTTCCGGCAATTACTGGAAAACGCCCGCATCGCCAAAGAGGAGCGCATTCCCATGTGCCAGGACTGCGGTCTGGCCGTGGTCTTCGCCGAGGTGGGCCAGGACGTCCGCCTGGTGGGCGGGGATTTTGACCAGGCGATCAACGAAGGCATCCGCCAGGGATATGGCGAAGGTTTTCTGAGAAAATCCCTCTGCCATCCCCTGACCCGGGCCAATACCGGGGACAACACGCCGGCAGTGATCCACACCGAGATTGTGCCGGGAGACCGGCTCAAACTCACGGTGGTTCCCAAGGGCGGGGGCAGCGAAAACATGAGCCGTCTCTATATGCTAAAACCCGCGGACGGCCTGGCCGGGATCAAAGAAAAGGTGGTGACCGCGGTGCAAGAAGCCGGCCCCAACCCCTGTCCGCCCATAATCGTGGGGGTGGGCATCGGCGGAAACTTCGAGCGGGCCGCCTTGCTGGCCAAGAAGTCCTTGCTGCGGGAATTGGGCCAGGCCAACCCCGACCCGGAAGTGGCCGTCATCGAGCGGCAGCTCTTGGAGGAGGTCAACTGTCTGGGCATCGGACCCTCGGGGCTGGGGGGCAGGATCACCGCCATGGCGGTGCATGTCTTGATGCAGCCCTGCCACATCGCCTCGCTGCCGGTGGCTGTCAACATCCAATGTCACGCTTCCCGTCACCAGGAAGTGATTCTGTAAGACGGTTTTCGGTTTTCGGTTAGAAGCAATAAAAATGTCAACAACTTAATGATTTGGCTGGTAATATTTGAATGAGAAACTGATTTAAAAGGTGAATCATGGCCAAGACGGTGAAACTGACCTCCCCCCTGACTGACCAGGACGTGTTGCAGCTCAACATCGGCGATACGGTGCTGGTCAGCGGGGTGATCTATACCGCCCGGGACGCGGCGCACAAGCGTCTGGTGGATTTGCTGGCCAAGGGCGAGCCCTTGCCGATGGATTTAGCGGGACAGATCATGTATTACGTGGGCCCCAGCCCGGCGCGACCCGGCCGGGTCATCGGGGCCGCCGGCCCCACCACCAGCTACCGCATGGACTCCTATGCCCCCACCCTGATCAAGATGGGTTTGAAAGCGATGATCGGCAAAGGGAAGCGCGCGGTCGAGGTGATCGACGCCATGAAAGCTTATAAGGCCGTCTACCTGGGGGCCACCGGCGGCGCGGGGGCCCTCATCTCTCAGCGGATCAAAGCCGCCGAGGTAATCGCCTTTCCGGAGTTGGGGCCGGAAGCCGTCCATCGCCTGGAGGTGGAAGACTTTCCCGCCATTGTCATCAATGACTGTCAGGGCCGTGATCTCTATGAGCAAGGGGTCAGGGAATACCGGCGCACCGCCGCTCGTTGAGACCTGTGGCCCCCGGGGGTGAGCCGGGATTTTGGCTGGTCCCGGCCAGAGGAAGCTGATATGGATATCCCCATGGATCTGACCGAGGTTTCGGCCCGGGTTAAGGAAAAAAGAGGGATTTTCAAGGAGTATAACTTCGGTCCCCTGAAGGATGACGCCCTAAAGACTTTCTATGACCTGGCCCAGGAATACGAGACCATAGAAAACTTTTACCGGGTCACCGTGAGCGTCATCAAAGAGTTCTTTGATCTGGACTCGCGCCTTTACCTGGTGTGCTCCGAGGGCCGGCTGGACCTGGTCTGCGACAGTCTCCGGGGGATCTATCCCGACAAGACCGCCCCCCCCGCCCATATCTCTCTGGCCAATAAGGCTTACTCCGATAATGGTTCGTTAATACTCCCTATCCGGGGTAATTTGCTCCTGGTCAACCAGCTGCCCTTCTACGCCAAAGACCAGGTCATCGGGATGCTGGAACTGTACCCGGGGGACCGGATCTCGGCCGCGGACCGCTTTTTCTTTGAGAAGTATGCCAATCGCCTGGGCTACAACCTGCACATCAAAATCGTCGCCCGGCAGAACATCCAGCATATCCGCTTTATCAATAGTCTGGTGGCCGATATCGAACACAATGTGATCATCCCCAATATCAGCCTCAGCCTCTACCTCCGGCATTTGCGGAACAAGATCAAGAATCTGAAAGAACTGGAGTGCGTCTGCACCATCAGAAGCGACCAGTGTCCAACGCAGCTGGATGCCAAGGAGGCCTTCCGGTGTCTGATCGACGATCTGGAGTTGGACTATAAGAACCTGGAGCAGCACTATAAAGGGGTCAGCCTTTTTATCGAGTCCCTGTTCCGGCTGTCCCACTTCCAGAAGGGCCAGTTCGTGCTGCGGCGGCGGACGACCCGGGTAACCAAGGAAATCATCGAGCCGCAGCTGAACCTCTTTATCGACAAGCTCAGTGAGCGCCACATCGAGATCGATACGGGCGCCGGGGTCATGCCCGATGAAGACCTGCCCCTGTCGGTGGACAAAGGCCTGATGGCCCAGGTCTACGCCAACCTTTTTTCCAACGCGGTGAAATATGCCCGTCGCAACTATGAAGGGCGTAAGTACATGGCTTACGGCCGGGATCTGCTGCAAAACTATTTCGGGCCGGGCAAAGACGGGGTCAAGTTCAACGTCTTCACCACCGGGCCTCACCTCCCGCCGGAAGATGTGCCCCACATCTTCGACGAGGGCTACCGGGGCACCAACATTGATGGCGAAGTGGGGACCGGCCGGGGGCTCTTCTTTGTGCGCACCGTGGTGGAAACCCATGGGGGTGAGGTGGGCTACCAGGCCACCCCGGGGGGCAACAACTTCTACTTTGTGCTGCCTCTGGTGGTGACCACGGAAGGACCGCTGCCGGTTGACCTTAAGTCCACGCCGAAACCCTGAGGATAGCATGACCGTTCGCTATCTGGCCGAAGAACTCTACCGCTGGACCCGCAAGGTGGAGGACCTGGAAAAGACCCTGTCTGCCTTGGAGCTGGGCAGCGCCCTGGAGGAGCGGGACCGCTTGGCGGCGGAGCTCCGCCAGGCCAAACACCAACAGGCCCATTTCCGGGCCGTCCTCACGTCCAAAAAGGACCGGACCTGGATATAATTTTTTATTTACTTGACATTCAGTAATTTTCTTGTAAAATGAATGAAGTTTAGCATGTCAGACTGAAAGCAGGGCCGCAAGTCCTGGACAAGAATCGGACGGGGATGCTAGTTCCCGCCGATTTTTTTTTGCCTGACTGCTGTGCGGCCTGCTTTTTTGGCGGGAATATCATGAGCAGTATCTGTAGGAGGTTTCACCATGAAGGAAACTGGTACGGTAAAGTGGTTCAACGACTCCAAGGGCTTTGGCTTCATCACCCGGGAAACCGGTCCGGATGTGTTTGTGCATCACAGCGCCATCCAGGGCGAAGGCTTTCGCTCTCTGGCCGAAGAACAGACGGTGGAGTTTGAAGTGGTCCAGGGTCCCAAAGGTCCCCAGGCCCAAAACGTGTTCAAACTTTAGACCCTAAAGTTTGATGATCAGAACTCCGGCGGTCTTGGGACCTCGGAGTTCTGTCACTTTGTGCCTTAGCAAGGGCAAGACTGACAAGGAGAACGCATGAGTATGAAATTATACGTGGGCAACCTGTCCCACCAGATGACTGAAGAACAGCTGAACACGCTGTTTTCCGAAGCCGGCTACGTGGCCTCGGCCAAAATCATTAATGACCGGCAAACGGGTCAGCCCCGGGGCTTCGGTTTTGTGGAGATGGAAACCAAGTTGGAAGGCCAGAAGGCCATTTCCATGCTCAACGGGCGGAGTGTAGACGGACGCCCCCTGGCGGTCAACGAAGCCAAACCCCAGCAAAAAGGGTCCTTTGGAGGCGGCGGCCGCGGCGGTTACCGCTAGAACCGGGGATCAGACAATCGGCGGCTGGAGAGGCCGCCTTTCTTTTGAAAAACCTCACTCAGTCCGGATAGTTCACCTCGACCGGCGCCAAGGATTTTCCCATGCTGGTTTTCATGGCTTACGTCAGGGACCAAAACTTTTGCCGGATCCTCCCCAAGGAACTGAATCGCGCCTCGTCTGACCCTGAACGCTTCAAAGTGATGGCGTTTCCTCCCCTGGGGATCCAGACTCTGGCGCCGGTCCTGCGCCAACATGGACACCGGGTGCGGCTGTTTGACACCTGTCACCCGCAGATGCAGGCGGAGCACATCGCCCAGGCGGCAGCAACCGAGCCGCCCGGTGTCATCGCGCTCTCCTGCCTCTCGACGACCACCTATCCCGCGGTCAAGGATCTGGCCCGGCGGCTGAAATTGGCCGCGCCGAAAATCCCCATCATCGTGGGCGGCGCCTTTGCCACCATGAATTCGGACCGCGTCCTCGAGGACTGCCCTGACCTCGACTGCGTGGGGGTCGGGGAGGGCGAAGAGCTTCTGCCGGACTACTTGCACAACCTTGATGACCCGGGCTCAGTCGCCGGCCTGGTCTGGCGCAACGCCGGCGGGATCGTCCGGAACCCCTCCCGTCCACTCATACAGGACCTGAATCAGTTTCCTTATCCCGACCGGACCAGCCTCCCCATTGATTACATCGAGTCATTGCCCCTGGATGTCCCGGCGGTCCTCTCCCTGGATAAATTCTGTACCATGCAGACTTCGCGAGGCTGCCCCTATTCCTGCATCTACTGCGATATTCCCTCCCTGTCGCAAGGCAAATGGCGCTACCGTTCTGCGGAGCATGTCTTGGGCGAAATGCAGCAGCTGAACGATCTGGGCTATCGCTCGATTTACCTTACCGACGATCACTTTCTCCTTAACCGCAAGCGTATCAGCGAGGTTTGCCGCGGCATCATTGAACGCCGGCTGAAGTTCCGCTGGGGCTGCGAAGGTCGGGTTGATGCGGTCGCGGTTGATCAGTTGCCGATTATGAAACAGGCCAACTGCAATTTTCTGGCGTTTGGGGTGGAGGCGGGCACTCAAAAGGTCCTGGACCGGCTTCACAAGCATCAGACCCTAAAACAGGTTGAGCACGCCGTCAGTGAGGCGAAGCGGCAGGGCATCGAACGGGTGCACGGATTTTTTGTCATCGGCTCGCCCGGCGAGACCAAAAAGGATGTCATGGCCAGTTTCCGCTTTGCCGCCCGCCTGAAGCTGGACACCTTCGGTTTCAATCGCTTGTGCGTCTACCGGGGCACCCCCTTATGGCAGGAGTACATCGACCGCGGGATCATTGACGACGAGAGCGATTGGGACAAATGGTTCAAGTGCTCGGACATCGACCCCACCGCCCTGTCCAGTGCGGCGGTGAACCAGGTGCGCATGCAAGGCTACGCCAGGCTTTTTGCCCGCCGCATTTTCCAGCGTCCCTTCAGCGCCTATAAGCTGCTGCGCACCTTTGGCCGCCACATGAAGACCTCCGATATCCTCAAATTGCTCTACAGCCCTTTCAGACGGCGAAGCTTGAGCCGGAAGCCCGAACTCCCGGCCAGGATGCTTGAGCCGGGACTCAAAGAACCCGGCCCGGGCACAGAGGGTTTTGCCCATGCTGGTCTGGGCTGAAAGCTGACCGCGCATTGATGGTTGCATCCAACCCCCCCGAAATCACCGGGAGGTATTCTCTGTGAGCACCGTGCGCCAGGCCATGAAAGAACTTCTGGCGGAGCAGCCGCGCTCCAGCCTCGAGTTGTCGCAACTGCTGTCGCAGTCGGAAAAAGAGGTGCTGGACCACCTGTCCCACCTCGCCCGGGCCCCCGGGCCCGGGAGGCGTTTTCACCTCATCCCGGCGGTGTGCAAAACCTGCGGCTTTGTTTTTCGAAAACGGGACCGCCTCACCCGCCCCAGCCGCTGCCCCCTCTGCCAACACGAATCCATCAGCCGCCCGCGCTTCGCCTTGGTGGAAAAGTAACTTCTTGGCGTTCTTGGCGCCTTGGCGTGAGAAATACCTCTCGCCAAGACGCAAAGCCGCCAAGACTACTCCACCGTCACGCTCTTGGCCAGGTTGCGGGGCTGGTCCACGTCGGTGCCCCTGAGGTCGGCGATATGATAAGCCAGCAGTTGCAGCGGCGTTACCAGGACAATGGGCGACAGCTCCAGGGGGACCGAGGGCACGGTAATGACGCTCTCCACCCGATCCCTCACCTGGACGTTGTCAAGCTCGGTGACGGCAATGAGCCGCCCCCCCCGGGCCGCCACCTCTTCGATGTTGCCCTGCACCTTTTCCAGCACCGGGCTGCGGGACGCCAGCACCAGTACTGGCATGTTCTCGTCGATCAAGGCGATGGGTCCGTGTTTCATCTCCCCGGCGGCATAGCCTTCGGCGTGGATATAGGAAATCTCCTTGAGCTTCAGAGCCCCTTCCAGGGCGATAGGGTAGTGGATGCCCCGCCCCAGGTAGAGAAAATTGTGGGCGTTCATGTAGCGCCGGCCGGTTTCCCGGATCTCGCGGTCCTGGTCCAGGGTCTCCTGGACCCAGGTGGGCAGTTTGAGCAATTCCGTCAGCCGGCGCCGGGTATCGGCCCGGTTGAGCCTGCCTAACCGTTGGGCCAGAAACAGGGCGATGAGATACAGGGCCACCAGCTGGGTGGTAAAGGCCTTGGTGGAGGCCACCCCGATCTCCGGGCCGGCGTGGGTATAGAACACCGCGTCGGCGTCCCGGGCGATGCTGGAGCCCACCGCGTTGACGATGGCCAGGGACTTGGCCCCCAACTCCTTGCCGGCCGTCAGCCCGGCCCGGGTATCGGCGGTCTCGCCGGATTGGGAGATGGGGATGAGGAGGGTATGCCGGTCCACCAGGGGGTCCCGGTAGCGGAACTCGGAGCCCAACTCCACCTCCACCGGGATCCGGCAGAGGTTTTCTATCAGGGTTTTCCCCACCATGGCGGCGTGAAAAGATGTGCCGCAGGCCACCAGAAAGATCTTGCGGATATCCTTGATCTCATCAATGGAGAGAGCGATCTCCTGGAGCATCACTTCCCCCAGGTCCGGGTCGATGCGGCCCCTAAAGGTGTCAATCAGGGCCCGGGGCTGCTCAAAGATCTCCTTTTGCATAAAATGCTTGTGGCCCGCCTTCTCCGCCATGGCCGGGCTCCAGGTGATGGTGTGCTCCGGGCGCTCGATGCGCTCGCCTTCCCGGTTCACCAGGAGGAACTCCCCATCCCGCAACACCACGAGATCGTGGTCTTCCAGGAAGATCACCCGGCGGGTGTAGGGCAGGATGGCGGGGATGTCCGAGGCCAGAAAGTATTCGCCCTCACCCAGCCCCAGAATCAAGGGGCTTTCCTTGCGGGCCGCCACCAGCATGCGGGGCTCGTGGGCGTTGATGATGGCCAGGGCGTATGACCCCTTAATTGCCTTTATCGTCCGCTGCACCGCCTCCAGATAAGACGCCCCGGCTTCCAGGTGCTTGACGACGAGATGGGAGACGATTTCCGTGTCCGTCTCGGAGGAAAAGCGGTGGCCTTCTTTGATCAAGCCTTCCTTGAGTTCCAGGTAGTTTTCGATGATGCCGTTATGCACCACCGCAATGTCGCCTACCCGGTGGGGATGGGCGTTGGTCTCGGAAGGCCGCCCGTGGGTGGCCCAGCGGGTGTGGCCGATGCCCACCTGACCAGAGAGGGGGTCCTGCCGCACCAGGTTTTCCAGCTCCTTCAATTTGCCCTGGCTGCGGCGGATGGCCAGGCCGTGATCGGTGATCACCGCCATCCCCGCCGAGTCATAACCCCGGTACTCCAGCCGTTTCAGCCCGTCCAGGATGATGGGCATGGCTTCCTGGGGCCCCAGATATCCGATAATGCCGCACATAGTCGCCTCTTTTAGCTGTTAGCTTTTCCTCTCGCTCCCAAGCTCCTGCTTGGGAACGCACTTATTGGCCCAAGCTCTGTTTGGGCGCCTCATGAGGTGAAAGCAGAATGATCGCAACCTAAAAAGCTGCCCGCCACTCTTTACTCTTCTTTCTTTTTACCGACCACCCGGCGCTCCAGGTTCACCTGACGACCCCGGGCGATGGCCAACTTGCCCGGGGGCACGTCTTCGGTGATGGTGGACCCGGCGCCGACGTAGGCCCCGGCGCCCACGGTCACCGGCGCCACCAAAGCGGTGTTGCTGCCGATGAAGACGCCCTCGCCGATGATGGTGGGGTGTTTCTTCTCGCCGTCGTAGTTGCAGGTGATGGTCCCGGCCCCCACGTTGGTCCCGGCCCCGATGTCCGCATCTCCCAGGTAGGTGAGATGGCCGGCCTTAACGCCTTCGTGGAGGACCGATTTTTTCACTTCCACGAAATTGCCCACGTGCACCCCTTGGCGAAGGTCGCTCAAGGGCCGCAGATGCGCCCAGGGGCCGACATCCACCCCGGACCCGACCCGGCTCTGGGTGATGACGCAGCCCATCTTGACATAAACGTCGTGATCCAGGATGGAATCGGCAATCTTGACCGACGCCTCGATGCGGCAATTTTCGCCGATGACGGTCTTGCCCTGGAGATAGACGTTGGGATAAATAACCGTGTCTTTGCCGATGGTGACGAAAGACTCGATATAAGTGGCCTCCGGGTCCATGAGGGTGACCCCTTGGTCCATATGCCGGGCATTGATCCGGCGCTTGACGGTGCGGGTGGCCCCGGCCAGCTCGGCCCGGCTGTTGATCCCCAAGAGCGCCTCCCAGTCCGGGTCCACCAGGGCTTCCACCCCCCTGCCCTGCTGCCGGGCAATGTGGATCAGGTCGGTGAGATAGATTTCCCCGGTGACCGGGCTTTTCGGTATTTTCGTAAGGCCATCAGCCAGAAACGCGGCGTCAAAACAATAAGCCCCGGTGTTGATCTCCCGGATGGCCAGGAGGTCGGGCCGGTCTTGGGAATCTTTGGCCTGGACCACCGCGGCCACCCTACCCTGCTCATCCCGCACCACCCGGCCATAATGTGCCCCGTCCGGCAGTTCGATGGTCTGGACGGTGACCGCGGCCCCGGTCGTTTTGTGCAGTTGCCGCAGCGCCGCGATACTCTCCCCGGAAATCAGCGGCGCATCGCCGCACAGGACCATGACGGTCCCGGACAAGGCCGGCACCGCCGGCATAGCCACCTGGACCGCGTGCCCGGTCCCCAGCTGCGGCTCCTGGATGACGAAGCGCACCCCATACTCATTCAAGGCTTCCTTGACCGCCTCGGCCTGGTGGCCTACCACCACCACGATATCGGTGACGCCCACCTCCTTCAAGGTATCCAACAGGTAGGCGATCATGGGCCGACCCAGGATTTCATGCAGCACCTTGGGCTGGCTCGACTTCATCCGGGTCCCCTGGCCCGCGGCCAGGATGACGGCGGTGATGTTATTGGTTAGCATATCCATTCCTTATACTGCTGCACTCTTTATGCCATATTTTATCGGTACGTGCGTCTTGCGCACCAATATTACTCCCCAGATAATTACGTCAGCATGTTCTCAAACAATCGGTGCCGCAGGCGGCAGCTTTATCTGATAGCACTATGGCACTTGGAATAAACTTTTAATTTCTGAGCTATCTTTGTTGAAAGAAAAATTAGGAGTACGAATCTCACCCGGCCATATCCAAGGCATCAATATTTTGTCTAATGGCCAGACAAAAACATCGTCGGCGTTATCAATTGAAGACTCAAACCACTTAATCCGCTCGGAACGCACAAAAATAAGAACTTTAAAAGACCATCCCGACCCACAAATACTGAGCTTTGTAAGATGTTTGCGTAGAATTGAAAGCCACTGCTTCTCACGATCGCGCACCTTTTCTGCGAGGCGCTTGAGATTATAACCGGTAGAAACTTCAACTACAAAGCACTCCTTTGATGCTGGCCTTATTGCTATAAAATCAGGGCAACTCCAGGTCCATCCGATAGGATACTGAGGAGATACGAACGTATTGCAGTTTGCTACTAAGAATCCCATTACCGCAGCTTCATAATCCATTGCTTACCTCAACTGTTTCCGAGTCCGTAGTCCGTAGGGTGCGTTTCACGCACCATAATCATTCGCCGAAATTATCCGAGGGATACGCCTCAACGCCGCCGCCGCCCCAATCGGGCGGATAAAACCCCTGGGCCACAAACTGGTGGATGGTTGAATAAGGCCAATCCATCGGGGTTTTGGCGTATCCATGTTTAACCGGGTTCCAATGGAGATAATCCAGGTGGCGGTGAAAATCCGCTTCATCGCGGATGACATGATCCCAAAAACGCCGCTGCCAAACACCGCCTTCCTTGCGGCGGCTTCTTGATATACTGACATTCTCTGCGGGACCAAACAAGTTTTTACACCTTTTGGTTACGTAACTTTTGATCAAGGCCCAACGCGCCGCAATTCTGTCGTCATGCTCCGGCAAGGTCCAGATGGCATGAAGATGGTCGGGTAATAATACCCAGGCCTCAATACCGAAAGGCATAGCTTGCCGGACCTGGGAAATGCCTTCCCGCAAAGCCTGACGGACTTCCGGGGAAAATAATATCGGGCGTCGCTTATGGGTCACCACGGTGAAAAAATAGGTGCCGCCCGCCTGCTTAATACGGCGATACTCAGGCAATTGGCATTCCTTTAATGGTGCGTAAAACGCACCCTACGTCTCTCTGCGCCATAGGCGATACAAGCATAAACGTCTGCTTCCTGGAGACCTGGATATTCCTGGAGAATTTCCTTAATGGTCATACCGCTGGCCAGGAAATCCAAGATCAAAGAAACCCAGATGCGGTGCCCCAGAATACATGGTTTCCCGAAGCAGACGTTGGGATTGATTGAAATTCTGGCCAGCAATTCCTCTCTATTCATAATAAGCCTCCGATATTGCTGGTTCCTTTTCCTTTTTAAGCATGAATTATGCCAACATCGCCATTTAAGCGCAGACTAGCGCCTGTGGCTGCCTCTATAATCATAAGGAATCTCGACAAAATCATGGCGGACCGGGTCAAAATCTTTGATATTGCGGGTAGTGAGCTTAATCTTGTGATAAAGGCACAACGCGGCTTGAAAGGCATCCGGCAGCTTCCAGCCCTGGCTTTTTCTCAGGTCTGCCGCCAAATCAGCAATGGGTTTGTCGATAATCAGGAGATGGAATTGATCCAACAAGGCCTTGACCAGCGCCAAATCCTGCAGCTCTACCCCGACTAAAATCTCCGCCCTGGCGATGACGGATATGGCGGTTTCCTCCGGCTCCAGGGCAAGGACAAACCGCGTGGCCTCCTGGACCCCGTTCAGGTGATCGATGAAGATCACCGAATCCAGCAGTCTGGTAACTGCGCCCAAGATTATCCCCACTCAGCCCGCACTTTTTCTTGATATTCCAGACCGTCGCCCATTTTCCAGACGCCGCGGGTACGCTCCACGAGTTGTTGATAGGTTTGCTGGCGCTGGCTTTTCTTCAATTCGCCGATACCTTGGCGAATGGCCTCAGCCACCGAGATTTGGTGAACTTTGCTGTAGCCTTCGAGCCAAAGCTTGTCTGCATCAGGAAGGCTAATGATTATTCGTCTGGTTGCCATACCCGCTTCCTCCATGATATATAACCTTATATATCACATTGAGAAGGGAAATTCAAACCGGGAATATATAGCGATTGCCAAAAGTTTTTTCCGGTAGCGGAATCATTCTAATCCCCCCTAACCCCCCTTTAGAAAAGGGGGGAACTACAAAGAATTGCTGGGAAAGTCCCCCTTTGAAAAAGTGGGACTTAGGGGATTTGAGAACCTCCAAGGGGAAGGAATTTATGGCAAACGCTATAGGGATTTCTCCCTCGTTCTTCGAATGTGTTTGGAAACTGCATCATGCAATTCTCACCCTGATATTCAGTAACCCTATTGATACTCCCATTTTCCAGAAATGAAAAGGCAAGCCTGGAATCCAGGCTTGCCTTTATTTGACAGGTTACGTGAATGATGGGTTAGCGGCCGGCCACCTTCATGCGCATCAGGGAGCGGCGCAGCGCGGCTTCGGCCCGGGACCAGTCGATCTCCTCGGTCTTGGTTGTGGCCAGGCGTTTCTCGGCCCGCTCCAGGGCCCGCTTGGCCCGGTCCACGTCGATCTCCCGGCCCTTCTCGGCCGATTCCGCCACGATGGTCACCTTCTCGCCGGTGACTTCGGCAAAACCGCCGCTTATCGCCAGGTACTCGACCTGCCCGCCCTTGCGGTAGTACATCTCGCCGATATCCAGGGCGCTCAGAAAGGGGATGTGGCCCGGCAAGACGCCGAACTGGCCTTCCACCCCGGGACACACCACCACGTCGGCCTCGGTGGACAGGACCAGGCGGTCAGGAGTAACCACCTCCAACAGGAGTTGTTTTTCTGCCATAGGCTTGGTCTCCGTAAGCCTTTAGGCGGCTGCCAGCCGTTCGGCCTTGGCCACCGCTTCTTCGATGCCGCCCACCATATAGAAGGCCTGCTCCGGCAGATCGTCGTGCTTGCCCTCGATGATTTCCTTAAAGCCCCGCACGGTGTCCGGCACGGACACGAACTTGCCTTCCTGGCCGGTGAACTGGGACGCGACGAAGAAAGGCTGGGACAGGAAGCGCTGAATCTTCCGGGCCCGGGCCACGGTGAGCTTGTCTTCGTCGGAGAGTTCGTCGATGCCCAGAATGGCGATGATGTCCTGCAGGTCCTTATACTTCTGGAGGGTCTGCTGGACGTTCCGGGCCACGTAGTAGTGCTCCTCGCCCACGACTTGCGGGTCCAGGATCCGGGAGGTGGAATCCAGGGGGTCCACCGAGGGGTAGATGCCCAGCTCCGTCAGGGCCCGGGAGAGCACCACGGTGCCGTCCAGGTGAGCGAAGGTGGTGGCCGGGGCCGGGTCGGTCAAGTCATCGGCGGGCACGTAAATGCACTGTACCGAAGTGACCGAACCTTTCTTGGTGGAGGTGATGCGCTCCTGCAATTCACCGAGGTCGGTGCCCAGGGTGGGCTGGTAGCCTACGGCGGAAGGCATGCGGCCCAAGAGAGCCGATACCTCGGAGCCCGCCTGGGTGAAACGGAAGATGTTGTCGATGAAGAGCAGGGTGTCCTGACCTTCTTCATCCCGGAAGTATTCCGCCGCGGTCAAGGCGGTCAAGGCTACCCGGGCCCGGGCCCCGGGGGGCTCGGTCATCTGCCCGTAGATCAAGGCCGCCTTGGGCAGTACGCCGGAGTGTTTCATTTCCAGGTACAGGTCGTTGCCCTCACGGGTGCGCTCACCCACGCCGGCGAACACCGAAATGCCGCCGTGGTGCATGGCGATGTTGTGGACCATTTCCATCATAACGACGGTCTTGCCCACGCCGGCGCCGCCGAACATCCCCATCTTGCCGCCTCGGGGGAAGGGAACCAGGAGGTCGATAACCTTAACCCCGGTTTCCAGCACCTTTACCGTGGTGTCCTGCTCCACGAAGGACGGCGCCAGACGGTGAATCGGCATATAGTGCTTGGCAACCACCGGACCCATACCGTCCACCGGGCGGCCCACGACGTTGAGCACCCGGCCCAGGGCCTCGTGTCCCACCGGCACCATGATGGGGTTAGCGGTGTCTTTTACGGGCATGCCCCGTACCAGACCGTCGGTGGTGTCCATGGCGATGGTGCGGACCATGTTGTTCCCGAGATGCTGGGCGACTTCCACCACCAGGTTGTCTTCAATGTCGTCGATGGCCGGGTTGGTAATGAAAAGGGCGTTTTTAATGGCCGGCAGTTTGCCTTCTTCGAATTCCACGTCCACTACCGGACCGATAACGCGGGCGATTCTTCCGATATTCATATGCTGTAAATCCTCCTCATACGGGCGGCTTAGCCTTTAAGGGCTTCAGCCCCGCCCACGATATCCATCAGTTCTCTGGTAATGGCCGCCTGCCGGGCCTTGTTCATTATGAGGCTCAAGGTGGTGATCATTTCCTTACAGTTAGCCTGGGCGTTGTCCATGGCGGTCATCCGGGCAGCGTATTCGCTGGCGGAATTTTCCAGGAAGCCATGGTAAACCAGCACGTTGATATACTTGGGCAGCAGGTACTCCAGGAACTGCTCCATGGGCGGCTCGAAGAGATACTCTGTGCTGGCCCCGGCTTCCGCCTCCGCCTCGGAGGGCTTGATGGGCAGCAACTGCACCATTTTGGGGCGCTGGATCGCCATATTGATAAACCTGGAATGGATCAGGTGAACCTCTTGCAACCCTCCGGTCAGAAAGGCGCTCATGATCTCCCGGGCCACCGTCACCGCATTGGAGAAGTCGAACTTATTCCAGACATCCACGTATTGGGCCAACATCTCCCGTTTGCGCCGCCGGAAGAAATCCCGGCCTTTGCGGCCCACGCAGATGAGGGAAACCTCGATACCCGCGGCCTCTTTTTCCCGGATGAACTTCACCGCGGTGTTGATCAGGTTAACGTTGAAGCTGCCGCACAGACCCCGGTCAGAGGTCATCAACACCACACCGACCCGTTCCACCGGGGCAGCCGCTTGGAAGAAGGGGTGGATCTCCGGTTCTACCCGGCCGGCCATATTGCCCAGCATCATGGCGAAGGCCCCGGCATAAGGCCGGAACCCTTCCATGCGCAGCTGGGCGCCCCGCAGTTTCGCCGCCGAGACCATGTTCATGGCCTTGGTAATCTGCTGGGTCTTCTTGACCGCCCCGATTTTGCGTTTGATATCTTGTAGGGTCGCCATGCTTATACCCCGCTCTTATGACGCGCTGACGACAGGCTGGAAGACGGAATCAAACTCTTCCAGGATAACCTTCATCTTGGCATCGATTTCCGAAGTAAACTCTTTCTTCTCTTTGATGGCGGCCAGCAAGTCAGCGTATCTCGACTCCATGAAGCTGTAAAGCTGTTGCTCATAAGACCCCAGCACATCGATGGGATACTTGTCCAGGAAGCCCCGGGTGCCGGCAAAGATGATGGACACCATCTTCTCCATGGGCAGCGGCTGATACTGGGGCTGCTTCAGGACTTCTACCAGCCGGGCGCCCCGGTTGAGCTGCTGCTGGGTGGATTTGTCCAGCTCGGAGCCGAACTGGGCGAAGGCCGCCAGTTCCCGGTACTGGGCCATCTCCAACCGCAACATGCCGGCCACCTGCTTCATGGCCTTCACCTGGGCGGCGCCGCCGACCCGGGAGACAGAGAGGCCGACGTTGATGGCGGGCCGGATACCGGAGAAGAACAGGTTCGGTTCCAGGTACACCTGACCGTCGGTGATGGAAATGACGTTGGTGGGAATGAAGGCCGATACGTCACCCTGCTGGGTTTCGATGATGGGCAGAGCGGTGAGAGAACCGCCTCCCAGGGTGTCGTTCAGCTTGGCGGCCCGCTCCAGCAACCGGGAATGGTTGTAGAAGATGTCACCGGGATAGGCTTCACGTCCCGGCGGCCGGCGCAGCAGCAGGGACATCTGCCGGTAGGCCTGGGCCTGCTTGGTCAGGTCATCATAGATGATCAGGGCGTGGCGGCCTTTGTCCCGGTAATACTCGCCCATGGCGCAGCCGGCAAACGCGGCGACGTACTGCAAGGGGGCGGGCTCGGAGGCCGAGGCGTTGACCACGATGGTGTGCTTCATGGCGCCGTGGCGCTCCAGGGCGTCCACCACCTGGGCCACGGTGGATTTCTTCTGACCGATGGCTACGTAGACACAGAGGATGCCGGAGTCCTTCTGATTGATGATGGCATCGACGCAGAGGGCGGTTTTGCCGATCTGACGGTCGCCGATGATCAGCTCCCGCTGGCCGCGGCCGACGGGGGTCATGGCGTCGATGGCCTTATAGCCCGTGTACATGGGCTCATTCACCGGCTGGCGCTCGATGACGCCCGGGGCCTTGATCTCGATGAGCCGGAACTCCTTGGTGTCGATGGGGCCCTTGCCGTCAATGGGGTTGCCCACGGGATCGATGACCCGGCCGAGAACCGCGTCCCCAACGGGCACCTGGGCGATACGGCCGGTGCGTTTAACGATGTCGCCCTCTTTGATGTGCGTGTCTTCACCCAGGACGGCGACACCGACGTTGTCCTCTTCCAGGTTCAGGGCGAGACCAAAGATGCCCCCGGGGAATTCCAGGAGCTCCATGGCCATGCATTTCTCCACGCCATAGACCCGGGCGATGCCGTCACCCACGGACAGCACGGTGCCGGTTTCGGCCACCTCTACTTTCTTCTCATAGTCCCGGATCTGAGAGCGAATAATTTGGCTGATTTCTTCTGCTCTGATTTCCATTTATAAGACCTCGCCTTTTATTAAGGATTCTCTTAAGGTATTAATCTGGGTGCGCACGCTGCCGTCCAGCACCAGATCCCCCACCTTGGCCATCAGACCGCCGATGATGCTGGGATCTTCCTCAACTTCCATGATCACGGTGCTGCCGGTCAACTTCTCCAGCGTCTTACGGAGGCGATCCTGGGTGGCGTCATCCAGGGAAATGGCCGTTTTAACCTTGGCCCGGCGGACGTTTTCCACCTCGTCCAGCATTTCCTGATAGGCTAACGCGACCCCGTCCACCACGTTGAGGCGGTGTTTGTCAAGAAGGAGTTGCAGCAGATTCGACACCATGGGAGGCAACCGCAGCAGCTCGATCATGCGAAGGAGCAATTTGTTGCGATCCTCCCGGCCGTGGATGGGGTTGAGCAGGGCATCTTTCAGCTCCGGTTCCCGCTCCAAAAGATGGGCGAACCCACTGAGCCCCTCCCCATACTCTTTGTAATGAGCATCTTCCTTGCCCAGAGTCAGCAAGGCTTTCGCATAGCGTCGGGCAACGGTCATGTCAATCAATGGGTTTCCACCACCTTCTTCAAATATTCCTCCACCAGACCTTGCTGGTCGGCGTAGGTAGCTTTTTCTTTAATCATGTCCGTAGCCATCTGGGTGGCCAGGCCCACGACTTCCTCTTTCAGACCTTGAGCGGCTTTCTTGGTTTCCTGCTCAATGGTCATGGCCGCCATCTCTTTGAGGCGCGCCGCCACCAGGTTGGCCTTGTCCAGGATCTTGGCCTTTTCCATTTCGCCTTCGGCCACAAATTGCACGATAATCTTCTGCCGCTCTTTGGCGACCTCGGCCAGGCGGGCCTCCGCCGCTTTCACGGCCGCCTCGGACTCGGCTTGCTTGGCTTCCATCTCCGCCAGGGTCGCAGCCACATCCTGGGACCGCTGGGCGAAGAATTTTTTGGCCGGTTTGGCCACCAGGTAGATCAGGATAGCGGCGAACACCACAAAATTGACGGTGCGCCAGAGAAGTTCAGACATTTTTTCCGGGGTCACGCCGCCATGGGCCGCCTCGGAGGCCGCGGCTACCCCTGCCAGGAGCAGGCCGGCCCCCAAACCCCAGAAGGCTGCCCCGATCCGTAGCCAGCCAGTTCTGCGTCCGCCGTTCATGAGAGTTCCCTCCCCAGAATCTTGGTGGCCAGTAGTTGGGCAAAGCTCTGAACCTGCGTCTTAAGGGACGCCCGGGCTTTGGCCATGTCAGCTTTGATTTTCTTTTCCACCGTGGCCCACTCAACTTCCACCTGGCGCTTCACTTCCTCCAGGAGGGTTGCTTCCGCATGGGCCCCTTCCTGCTTCAAGGTCTCCCGGGCCCCCGCGCCGGCGCGCCGGGCCGCGGCCAGTTCCTCCGTGATCTCATCCTCCAGACTCCGGCCTTTATCCGTCAGGAGGTTGATCTCGGCTTCCTGGGCCAGATGTTTGGCCTGCCGATCCCTGATGGCGTTGCGGATTGGACGGAACAAAACCACGTTCAGGAGAAAGACCAGGAGCAGGAAATTGATAATTTGCGCGTACAAAGTCCAATCAATGTCAATCATTCCTGGCTGCCACCTCGTATTTTATTTACTAAAATCAAATACTTAACAGCTTTAAGCGAGCATTGCCTGAGGTTAAGGCCATGTGTATCTTTTCACATTTGCCTTTTTAGCCTATTTTCAACGGGGTGTCAAAATTTTTTTGCAAAAAAATGATCACCCCCCGAATAAGTACCGGCGCATCCGGATATTCAGGAGAAATCCCACCCCCAGCAGGGTGGTGATCAGGGAGGAGCCGCCGTAGCTGAACAGGGGCAAGGGGATCCCCACCACCGGTAAAAAACCGGTCACCATGCAGAGATTGACGAATACCTGCCAGAAGATCAGGGCCGTCACCCCCAGGGCCAGCAGGTGGCCGAAGCGCTCCTTGCAGTCCCGGGCCACCGACAGCCCCCAGAGGGCCAGCGCCGTAAACAGCAACAGCAGCCCTGCTGAGCCCACAAACCCCCACTCCTCGGCAAACACCGAAAAGACGAAATCGGTATGCTGATCCGGGAGAAAATAGAGCTGGCTCTGGGTGCCCTGCAAAAAACCCTTGCCCCAAAACTGGCCGGAGCCCACCGCGATCATGGACTGCAAGATGTGATACCCGGCCCCCAAAGGGTCTTTCCCCGGGTCGAGGAAGGTCAAGATCCGTTGGCGCTGGTAATCTTTGAGGAAATGCCAGATGACCGGGGACAGCATGACCAGGGTCAGGCCGCACCCCATGAGGGTTCGCCACCGCACCCCCACAAAGAAAATCAGGCTGGCCGCCACCAGGGCCACCAGGATCCCCGACCCCAGGTTGGGCTGCCTGATGATCAGCGCCACCGGGATCATCACCAGGACCCCGGGGACGATCAGGTCCTTGAAGCGCATGGCTTCCATCCGGCCCCGCCGGTTGAAGTAGGTGGCCAGCACCAGGATGATGGCGATCTTGGCCAGCTCCGCCGGTTGAAAGGCAAAGGGACCCAGGGGGAGCCAGCGCCGGGAGCCGGAGACCATCTTGCCCCCGAACATGACCGCCACCAGCAACAGGATGCTGAGGATATACACGGAGTAGCTCAACTTCCCCAGGTGCCGGTAATCATAGATCAGGGTCAAGAACATCACGCCCAGGCCCACGGCCAGCCAGTAGAGCTGCTTGATATAAAGGGGGGTGTCCCCGGTCTGGCGGTTGTAGCCGGCGCTGTAGAGATTGACGATGCCCGTGGCGCAGATGATCACCACCAACCCCAGAAGCACCCAGTCAAAATTTTGGACTAATCGGCGATCGAACATGGTTAGCGGTCAGTGGCCAGTTGTCAGTGGTCAGTAAGAAGTTCTAAAACGGTTAAATATCTAAAGCCTCACGTGGGGGGCGGTAGGTCAGCATCACTTTGTTCGATCGTATTTATTTCGTTAGTGCTTATGAATAGCTCAATGACTCTGCCCGTCAAGCTTCTGGCGGGAAGCCCCATCAGTTTTTTCTGGAGTTTAAGAGCGGAGTTCCAAGCTTCGTGAGAAGTCGCGATGCTGACTTGCTGGCCGCCATCGTAGGTAATATCGTCAATAAAATATAAAAATATTAGATAGGCTTCCTTACCGGCCTTCTCCCTCAAAAAATACAAGTGAGCCAGCCGGTTGGCATACTGGTAGAAACCGGATTTCCAATCAACCAAGGTTCGTTGGCAGTTTAGCCACCGTTGGGTTTCAGCCAGCCGTTCAGAAATGGTATTTAGGGATTTTTCATCCTTTGCGCCGCAAATGGAAACCATTTCCGGCACATTAGCCTTTGCCTCGACGAGAATAAAGGCCTTCTCATTTGTGGTCCTCCCTAAAGCATCCCATTGAGGTCCATTTTTCGGCCAGAATTGCTGCAATTCTTCGGATAATTCTTGAAGATTTAACCGCTTGAGGAACGCGCCGTCTCGATATTCTGCAAATTCGTCTTCCTTCAAAGGAGAGACCCAACAAATTTCTCGCCCAAATAGAGTGGCAACCTTTTCTCGAATACGAATATTAAGTAATTCAGGGCAGGCGTTTATTATATTCTGGATCCATTTTTGACTGCCTCGCGGCTTTTCCTTTAATTGTGGCACTCTCATACCTTATGCTCAAAATGCTCAAAGCCGATCAGGAACCAAAATAACTGGCCACTGACCACTGATAACTGACAACTGTTTTCACGTCTCCACCCGGTGGCTCAAAGACTCCCGCAAGGTCTGCTGGTCGGCGTACTTAATCTCGCCGCCCATGGGCAGGCCGTAGGCGATGCGGGTCACCTTGATTCCCAGGGGCCGCAATTCCTGGGCCAGGTAGGTGGTGGTGGTCTCCCCTTCGAGAGAGGGGTTGAGGCCCAGGATCACCTCCTTGACCCCCTCCTGCCTGACCCGGTCCAGCAGTTCCCGGATGCGGATATCGTCCGGGCCCACCCCCTCCAGGGGCGCAACCACCCCTCCCAGGACGTGGTAAAGGCCCTTAAACCACCCCACCTTTTCGATGGCCAAGAGGTCCCCCGGCTCCGCCACCACCAGGAGCTGGCCCTGGCTCCGGGCCGGGTCGGCGCAGAGAGGACAGAACTCCTGGTCGGCAAAGGCGAAGCAGCGCCGGCAGAGCCGAATCCTGTCTTTGAGTTCCATCAAGGCGTTGGCCAATTCCAGCACCTCGGACTCCGGGGCCCGGAGGAGGTGTATGGCCAAACGGGAGGCGGTCTTTTCCCCCACCCCGGGCCATCTACTCAGACCCACGATCACCCTTCGCAAGGCCGCGGGGTAGGCGTTTCCTGACATGGTGTTCCTTATATTAATGAGAATGCTGCGATTATCCGTAGGGGCGGGTTTTAAACCCGCCCCTACACGACACCGAAATATAAATCGCTAAAACAGCCCCGGAATCTGCATGCCGCCGGTGAGTTTGCTCATCTCCGCGGCCATCATCTCCCGGGACCGGTTCAGGGCTTCGTTGATCGCGGCCTGGACCAGGTCCTGGAGCATCTCCACATCCTCCGCGACCACCACCTCGGGGTCGATGCGCAGCGACAGCAGTTCCTGGCGGCCGTTGACCACGGCTTCCACCATGCCGCCGCCGGCCTGGGCGCTCACCGTGCGGTTGGCGAGTTCCGCCTGCATCGCCATCATCTTGGCCTGGAGCTTCTGGGCCTGCTTCATCATGCCGCTCAAATCTTTCACTCAAGTTCCTCCTTCCCCGGGGCGGCCGAAAGCCATTCGCCCCCGAAGATCTCCAGAGCCTGTTGCTGGAGCTTCTGCATCTCCAGGGGCTTTTTAGCGGCCGCCGGGCTTTGCTTCGGGGTCTTGGGCCCATCCACCTCAAGCTCCAGGGTGGTCTCGGGCCCGAAAAAGGTCCGGGCCAACTCCTGCAGGCGGGCTTCGTGACGGGCGCCGTTGGCGTTCCAGGGGCGCCCCAAGGCGATCTTCAGACAATTATCCGACATCCCCACCAACCGGCACTGGGCCAGCTTGCCGGACAGGGGGCCGTTTTCCTTTTCCTGGACAAACTGCAAAAAGGCCTGCCACTGGTCGTTGAGGCCGGCATCCCCCAGGGACCCGGGCTTGGAGGCGGCCGGCTCCCCGGCAGCCTGAACGCCCGGACGCGGCTGGCGCTCCCCGGCGCCGGCGGACCCGGAGGCCAGCCACGGCCCGGCTTCCAGGCGCTTCTCCAGGGTGTCCAGCCGGGCCAGCCACTCCGCCAACGGCAGGACCGGCTCCAGGTGAATCACCCGGAGGAGCAGGACCTCCAGGGCCAGCCGGGGCTGCGGGGCCCGTTTCAACTCCTCTTCCCCCTGGAGCAGCACGCTCAAGAGATTGTGCAGATGGACGGCCGGGGTCCGGCGGGCCAGGCGGGTCAGATCGTCCCACTCCGTGTCGGCCACCGCGGCCAGGTGCCGGGCCTCGGGATGGAGCCCCGCCACCAAGAGATGCCGGGCGTAGAGGATCAAGTCCTGGTAAAACCGGCCCAGGTCATGGCCCTGGTTGTACAATGCCTCGATGAGGCTGAGGAGGTCCGGGCCGTGACGGTCGATGATGGCCGTCAGAGCGCCTAAAAGCGCCCGGCGGTCGGTCACTCCCAGGATGCGGGCGATCTCCGGGACGCTGACGCCGTCGCCCCCGAAAGTCACCACCTGATCCAGGAAACCCTGGGCGTCCCGGAGGCCCCCTTCCGCGGCCCGGGCCACCAGGGCCAGCCCCTCGGGGTCGATGTGCCAGCCCTCTTGCTCGGCCAGCTTCGCCAGGTGCGCCTGGATCACCCCGGTGGGAATCCGCCTAAAATCGTAACGCTGGCAGCGGGACAGGATGGTCACCGGCACCTTGTGGGGCGCGGTGGTCGCCAGGATGAAGACCGCGTGGGCCGGAGGCTCTTCCAGAGTTTTCAAGAGGGCGTTGAAGGCCGGATCGGTAAGCATATGCACTTCATCGATGATGTAGACCCTGTATTTGCCCTGGACCGGCAGGTACTTAATTTTTTCTCTCAGGTCCCGGACCTCGTCGATGCCCCGGTTGGAGGCGCCATCGATTTCCAGGACGTCCAGGGAGGAGCCGGTGGTGATCGCCCGGCAAATTTCGCAGGTGTTGTCGGGGTGCGGGGTGGGGCCGGCTTCGCAATTGAGGGCCTTGGCCAGGATGCGGGCCACCGAGGTTTTGCCTACTCCCCGGGGGCCGCTGAACATAAAGGCGTGGGCCACCCGCCCGGCGGCCAGGGCGTTCTGCAGCGTGCGGGTGATGGGCTCCTGGCCCATCACTTCCTCAAAATTTTGGGGACGCCATTTCCGGGCTAAGACCTGGTAAGCCATTTAAAGACCGTTTTTGGTTTTTCGTTTTTGGTTTTTGGTTCTTGGTTTTTAATGTTAAAACAATCACATACCTTGATTTTGCGTGAACTTTCCTGAATCATCTCCCCGGGCAATTCGAGAATTTTTTTTACGAAAAACCAAAAACCGTATTCAGTGGCGGAGAGAGAGGGATTCGAACCCTCGGAGCACTTATTAGGCGCTCACACGATTTCCAATCGTGCCCCTTCAGCCTCTCGGGCATCTCTCCACAGGGGTAAACTCTTGCCGTCATACTCCCCCCTTTTCTAAAGGGGGGTTGGGGGGGATTAAAAACCGTTGGATAATCCCCCTAAATCCAATGAGGTTTACTTAAAGAGGGGCTTCAAAATGTAGGGCGGGCATTGCCCGCCTAACCACTTGAAAGAACATCCGAAAGCGGCTGTTCCACATTTTTTTTGTCATTGCAAGGGCGGTTCCCTGCAAAGCATAGACACCTTAAGTGAACCGTATTGCCCCTAAATCCCTTTAAGAAAGGGGGACTTATACCAATGAGCAATCAAAAGACTATTTTTGTCATTCTGAGCGCAGCGAAGAATCTCTCCTTTAAAGCCGCCGAGATTCTTCACTCCGCGGCGCTCCGTTCAGAATGACATGAATTTTCATAGTTTTTTGACTGCAACTTCGTATTACAACCATCCCTTGCCCCTGGTGGCACAGGCTTCCAGCCGGTGTATCGGCAGGGTGCGCCCAGCACATCCAAAATGGCGGGCAATGCCCGCCTACATCACTGCTTACTGCTCACTTTTTCGGCTTGGGCACCAGGATCTCGTACTCCTTTTTCCGCTCCTCCGGCAGCGCATTATACTCCTCTGCCGTAATAATGCAATCCAGGGGGAGGCTCCCCATGTCATCCCGGTAGGCGCTGTCCTCGCCCAGGTAGATTTCACAATTCTTGCTGATATACGTCAGTCCCATGGGCGCGCCCTCCTGACCGCCACGGCGGAAATTGCTCGAATAGCCCTACCCCTTTTCGCCGTTTTCCCTTTTCGCCCTTTCGCCCTTTTATATTGGCGGAGGGGGTGGGATTCGAACCCACGTGGGAGTGTTGAGCCCCCAAGCCGATTTCGAGTCGGCCCCGTTACGGCCTCTTCGGTACCCCTCCGGAAAGACAGTTTTCGGTTTTCTGTTTTCGGTACGGGTGAGGTTTTCCCGCCTCCCAAGAGGGCGGCGAAACGCTGCCCTAGATCATCTCCGGGCCTGAAAAAACTGCCGCACCAGTTCCCGGCACTCCGCCTCCCGGACCCCGCCCGTCACTTCCAGGCAGTGGTTGAGGCGGGTGTCCTCTGGGAGGCGGTAGAGCGACACGCAGGCGCCGCCCTTGGGGTCCGGGGCGCCGAACACCAGGCGCCGCACCCGGGCGTGCAGCATGGCTCCCAGGCACATAATGCAAGGCTCCATGGTAACATAAAGGCTTACCCCCGGCAACCGGTAATTCCCCCGGAGCCGGGCCCCCTCCCGCAGGATCAGAATCTCAGCGTGGGCGGTGGGGTCGTTTAAACCGATGGGGCGGTTAAAGGCCCGAGCCATGACCTCGCCCGCCTCGTCCACCAGCACCGCGCCCACCGGCACCTCCCCGGCGGTTGCGCCCTCCCGGGCCTGGGCCAGGGCCAGCCCCAGATAATAACTGTCTGATTCCATTCTTCTATTATATAGGGAGAATCGATAAATGGGAGGGCTGGAGGGCATAAAACCGGCAGGGCCGGATGCGGACCCGGCGTGGTTCTGGACCCAGATTTCCATCTCCTCAATGACCTTCCACACGGCGCCGGAGCCCTTGTGGCGAACCCGCTGGCCCACTCGGGGCAGTTTCAACTTGTCCCTCAGGGTGAAAAAGCGCTAGCCGCTGAGTTCTTCCTTTTCCAGGACTTTTTCGCCCCACAGGGAGATGACGATGGCCCCGGGCGGGGCGGTGATCAGGACCGAGAGCACCGCCATGGCCAGGATGAGTTCGCCGCCGGGGACCCCGGCCTCCAGGGGAATGGCGCCGATGGCCGCCTGGACGGTGGCCTTGGGGATATAGGACATGATGCAAAAAAGCTTTTCCCGCCAGGTGAGCCCGGCCCCCAGGACGGACAGGTAGGCGCCCAGGGACCGGAAGATGAGGCCGAAGCCTATGATCGCCAGGCCGGCGGCCCCGGCGCCCCAGGCCACCTTGGGGTTCACCTGGGCCCCCACCAGCACGAAGAGCAGGAGTTCGGCAAAGACCCAGAGGCGCTGGAGTTTCTGCGCAATGATCTGCCCCAGGCTCTCGGCCTTCTCCAGAATGACCAGGCCCATGGTCAGAACCCCCAGCAGGGAGGCGATGGGGACCAGGTCTTGAGCCAGGTCGCCGATCCAGGTGAGGACGATGGCCACCCCCAACACCATGATGGTGCGCCGGGGGCTGGCCAGTTCATAGCGGCTGAAAAACAGGTAGAGGAGGTAGCCGGCCACCAGCCCCAGGAGGATCCCCAGGATCACGGCGACGGGGATACTGGCCAGGTCCCAGAGGATGCTGCTCTTGACCCCCTGGTAGAGACTCAAAAACTGGGTGAAGATGACGATGGCAAAGACGTTGTCCAGGGCGGAGCCGGCCAGGACGAAGGTGGGAATCCCCTTCTTGGCGCCTTTGCCCTGCTCCATGAAGTAAATCATCATGGGCACCACCACCGCGGGGGAGACGGCGCCGATAATGGCTCCCAGCATGGCGGCCTGCAGCCAGGAGAATTTGAACAGGTACACGGCCGCCAGACTCACCGCGGCGATCTCGCAGGAGGCGGGGACGAAGCTCATGAGCAGGGCCGGGCGGGCGGTGCGGTTCAGGGTCTCCCGGCGCAGGGTGAAGCCGGCCCGGAGCAGGATGACGATGAGGGCGATTTTGCGGAAATCCGCCGAAACCGCCATCATTTCCGGGCGCAGCAGCCCGAGGACATGGGGCCCCACCAGGATGCCCGCCAGGAGCATTCCCACCAGGCCCGGCATTTTCAGGCGGCGGAAGAGGTAATCGGCTCCCAAACCCAGGATGATGATCAAGGCCAGGCTGATCGCCATAGGGGTCTCCTCCAGCAGGGGCAGCGGAGCAGCCTTGACCCGGCCAACAAAAAAAGCTCCTGAACCCCATGGGGTAATCAGGAGCTATCAGCGTCAGCGCGGTTCGGGCCGTGATACCGACTCGCAATCGCTCCTCCGGCGCCGGCTAAAGCCTGCGGCGGCCATCAAAAACTTTTGGATTGCAACTCGGTATGAACAGTTTCCCAGGCGAGCTCCATCGCCGTCACATTACCGTTCTTTGATTTATTGTTAGCGCAGATGACCTGACAAGTCAAGGGGAATCGCCGCGATAACCGGGAGGGGTGAAATGCCGTCTCGCCTGGCATTGCGGCAAAAATTGGGATAATTTAAGGAAATTCATCTACCCGCTAGTACCATGTAATATTGCAATTTTCGTATAATACGGTATAATAGGGCAAATTCCCAGGGGGAGGGATTTGCCATGAAACCACGATATCGGGTTACGTTAACTGAGCAAGAACGTCAGGAACTCGAGAGTTTAAAAACGGG
>VGSJ01000020.1 GCA_016875015.1 Deltaproteobacteria bacterium
CCCCATTGGGGGAGAGGGAATAAAGAAGGATATCCGGTAATTCTCCCTCTCCCCCCGGCGGGGGGAGAGGGCTGGGGTGAGGGGGGGCGTCCTCGCCCCAGCAACCCATCGAAATAGCCAAACCTTAAGTGAACCGTATTACCCCTAAAATCCCCCTTTAGGAAAGGGGGACTTTAAAAGAGCTTTTGGGAAGTCCGGGCAAAATAATTGCCATACAATTTATGAAGCATAACACTATGGAGGCCGGGTCGTAAATCAATGGTGTATGCGGCCAACCGAAGGGCGATGCTGCCCAGGCTCGAACAAACCAATTTATTTTCTTAAAATATTGGACTATCATATTCCCCATCAGCAGGGCTTCCTTGGGGCAGTGACGTTGGCGGGTTTAAGCCGGGGACAAGAGGTTCGAATCGTCAACTTTGGACCGGCGCCCCCTTGGGTGGGCCTGGTTCATACAACATAACGGCTTGAGGTGACTTGATGCAGATCAGTTTTCACGGCGCCGCCCAGACGGTAACCGGTTCTCAGCATTTGATCCGGGTGGGCGGCAAGAGCCTCCTCCTTGATTGCGGCCTGTACCAGGGCAAGCGCGACGAGGCCCGCATACGGAACCGGGATTTCGCCTTTGATGCCAGCGGCGTTGATGCCGTGGTCTTGTCTCACGCCCACATTGATCACTCGGGTAATATCCCCAACTTGGTGAAGCAAGGTTTCCGGGGCAAGATTATTTGCACCACGGCCACGGCTGACCTCTGCGGCGCCATGCTCCTCGATAGCGGCCATATTCAAGAGGAGGACGTGGAGTATGTTAACCGGCAGCGGCGGAAGCATGGCGAGCGGCCGGTTTTGCCGATCTACACCCGAAAAGACGCGGCTGAGGCCCTGCAGTATTTTGAGGGAATCGAATATGAGCGGCGATACCCTCTGTGGCCCGGCGTTACTTGTACTCTGTACGATGCCGGCCATATGCTGGGCTCAGCCATCGTGGGGCTCGATTTCTCGTCCGGAAAAGGCGATCCCGCCCGGCGCCTGGTCTTTACCGGTGACCTGGGCCGGCCTCATGTGCCGCTGTTGTGCGACCCTACTCTTCTGGAGACTGCCGACATCCTGCTCATCGAGAGCACCTATGGCAGTCGGACCCACCCGCCCATAGAGGGGTCGGCGGAAGCTCTCAAAGAGACGATCAGACGCACCAGTAAGCGCGGCGGCAAGGTAATCATTCCGGCCTTTGCCGTCGAGCGCACCCAGCTTCTGGTATACCTCCTGAACAAGCTTTATAACCAAGGCGAGTTGCCTGATATCCCCATCTACGTGGATAGTCCTCTGGCGGTCAATGTAACCGATATTTTCCGTCGGCATACGGCATATTTCGACGCCGGAACCCAGGACTATCTGCGTGGGGACCCCGACCGCGATATCTTTGGCTTCAAGCGATTGAAGTACATTCGGGACGTGGAGCAGTCCAAGCAGCTTCACAGCCTGCAAAGCCCCTGTGTGATCATCAGCGCTTCAGGCATGGCCGAGGCCGGGCGCGTCCAACACCACTTAAAAAACAATATTGAGGATCACCGCAATACGGTCCTGATTGTCGGCTGGCAGGCCCCCAACACCCTGGGCCGCCGCCTGGTGGAGCGGACTCCGATGGTCAGGATCTTTGGGATGGAATACCACCTGGAAGCTGAAGTGGTGACCCTGAACGGCTTTAGCAATCATGCCGATCAGCCGGGTCTCTTGAGTTGGGCCCAGGCTTTCAAGCAGCCCCCGGCGCGGACCTTTGTCGTGCACGGCGATCCCGAAGCAGCCCAGGAACTGGCCACCCGTCTGCGCCACGATTTGGGTTTCCAAGAGGTGATGATTCCGGCCCTGCACCAGACGGTTGAAATCTAAACAATAATTTCGGTCACGGCATATCCGTTGCAATTTTTGTCGACGTGTACATAATTTGGTATAAAGAACTTGTTCCGTGGCTGATCCGCCCTGGCGCCGTTATGGTCGCCATTGAGCTGAATTCCTTGCCGGAGAGCCACCTTCCCTATATTTACATTCCACCGTGAGGCAGGAGGGGGTATGATGCGCATGATACTGATATTATTGGTGTTTATGCTTTTGGTGGGCCATGACGGGACGGCCCTGGCGGCGAGCGCCAAGGCAACGTCATTGCGGCAAGCCAACGCCCTGACCGCTTTTACCCCGCCCGAGAAGTTCCTGGCCGGCAATTTCGTGGCCGACGAAATGAACCCCGGGGTCATTTTCGGTTCGGTGAAAGCCTTTGCCGCCTCTCGCCAATGCCCCACGACCTGGCTCATCGAGGCGGGTGATAAAAACCGCCCGGCCGGGCCAGGCGCCCCGGACAAGCCCGTGGAGTATACCCTCTACCTGGAGGAGGACTGCCCGGACCGGGTGGTTTATTACGTCTTCATCGACCAGAGCGGCTTGACCCCCCAGCAATGGATCGAATGGCGGGAAAAATTCCACCGGAGTAAGGCGGAACCGCAGTATGGCTCAACCAAATCTAACCTGGACCAGGCCTGCGCGGATGGCTGCGGGGTTGGCGCCGAACTGCGTTTCATCCAGAAGGACGGGGAACTCATGGCCAAATCTCCGGAAGCGGTCTTGCGACACGATCTCAAAATTGCCCCGATCTATGATTTGAACCATAAGAAGAAAATCTCCCCCTAGGCTGGCCCCTTTGGAAGATTTATGGCACGACGAAAGGCAAAGGTGGGCGCGGCCCAGAAGCTGACCGGTTACGGGATTTTAGCCGTGCTGGGCTTGATCGCCGTCGGACTGCTCATCCAGCAGTCCCGCTTCAACCCCGCGGTGATCGTGGCCATGCGCGGCCCTGAGCTTACGGGCCGGCCCCAGGCCGCGTCCACCCAGGCCCAGGCCGCCACGGCCGCGCTTATCCCCGAGGTCTCCGGATTCACCCCCCTGGCCCCCACCCAGAGCTACGGCCCGGAAAACCTCTCCGACAAGATTGACGGCAAGGCCGATCTCTACCTCGCCGCGGGCTTCAAAGAAATGTCCTGCCGCAGCTTCGGCCTGGGCGCCGTAGAGGGGGCGCACGTGGAGGTGTTCCTCTACGATATGGGTTCAGCCCCCAATGCCTTTGCCGTGTTCAGCGGTCAACGCCGTTCCGGTTCCCCCAGCAGTTCCCTGACCGCCAATGCCTATGCCACGACCAATGCCTTGTTCTTCACCCAGGGGCGGTTTTACGTGGAAATTGTGGCCGACCGGGCCTCGGAGACGCTGCAAAAATCCCTGGAGGCTTACGCCACCGCGCTTCTGGCCAAAATTCCCGCCGAGGGCGAAACCAAGGACGCGGCCGCCCTCTTTCCCAAGGAAGGCCTGGTGCGGGAAACCGTCCGCCTGTGCGCCGCCGACACCTTTGGTTGTGAGGGTTTGAATAACATGCTCACCGGGGAATACAGCCTGAAGAGCGGTAAAGCCACGGCCTTTGTCGCAGTCCGCGACACCCCGGAACTGGCCCAGGCGGAGGCGCGGCGCTACCTGGATTTTCTGGCCGCCAACGGTTACCGGAAGGTTCAGACCCCGGGCTCGCCGGGAGACATCCCGGCGCTCGTCCTGGATAACTCGTTTGAAATGGTCTTTGTCGAGGGCCGGACTTTGGCCGGGGTGCATGATGCGACCACGCTGGAAGCCGCTCTGGAACTCGCCGCCAAATTGCGGAACGAACTCAAGGAGAAGCCATAAACAACGATAAAGTTAAGCTCCTCATAAGTGCAATGGTTTGCATAATATTGATGAGTTGCGGGATACTATTCTGGCCTACACTTTATCGCTACGACGGCATGAGAGATGGTAAAAAGACAATACCAGTACCTAATACGTCATCGTATTTATGAAATTGACCACTAAGGAACAAGAACGGCTACAAACCCGCGAGTTGAACCGCCGGGATTTCCTCAAGCGGATAGGGTACGCCTCCGCCCTGGCCCTGGCCACCGGCGGCCTGGGCCTGGCCCTGTATGACCCGAAAGGCCCCGCCCCGGCCGAGGGACAGAAGGCGTTGACCGGATTGGGGGATTTCAGCCGGCGCGCCATGGCCCCGGGGCAGGCAAAAATGGCCATCATCCGGGGCACGGACCGGGCGGTGATGGTCGAGCGGGGGGTCAAGGCCCTGGGAGGGATGGAGTCCTTTATCGGCAAGGGCGACCGGGTGCTCATCAAGGTCAACGCCGCGTTCGCCACCCCGGCCTCCCTGGGGGCCACCACCCACCCGGAGACCCTCGCCGCGGTGGCCGGCCTGTGCTTCAAGGCCGGGGCGGCCCAGGTGCTGGTGACGGACAATCCCATCAACAATCCCGACAGCTGCTTCGAGATCACCGGGCTGGCCGGGGCGGCCCGGGCCGCCGGGGCCAGGGTCATCGCCCCCCGGCCCGCCCTGTTTGCGCCCGTCAGCCTGCCCGGGGCGAAGCTCCTCCAAAACTGGCCGGTCATGGCCGGGGCCTTCACGGGCGTGACCAAGGTCATTGTGGTCTCCCCGGTCAAAGACCACCAACGCGCCGGGGCCTCCATGACCCTCAAAAATTACTATGGTTTCCTGGGCGGGCGGCGCAACGTGTTCCACCAGGACATCAACGGCATCATCACCGAGCTGTCCCAGTTGCTCAAGCCCACCCTGTGCGTCCTGGACGGCACGGTGAGCATGATGACCAACGGCCCCACCGGCGGGTCCCTGTCCGATCTGAAGGACACCGGCACCATGGTGGTCGCCACCGACCCCGTGGCCGCGGACGCGGTGGGGGTGGAACTGTTGGGGCGCACCCTGGCCGACGTCCCCTACATTCTTATGGCTGAGAAAGCCGGGGCAGGGCAGGCCGACTATCGCCGGCTCAACCCGGTGCTGCTTAACACCAGCGCTTAAGTCACGGGCAACCCCTCATGCGCATCGTCACCGTCCGCCGCATCAGCCAAATCTTCTTCCTGGTGATCTTCCTGTGGTTCTGCGTCACCGCCACCCTGGGGGCGAATTGGTGGCAGTTGCGCGGCTGGCCCATCAACTGGATCCTGGACCTGGACCCCCTTACGTTCCTGGCTACGGTCCTGGCCACCGGCACGCTCTATGCGTCCCTCACCTGGGCCCTGGTCGTCATCGGGCTGACCCTGTTCGTGGGCCGGTTCTTCTGCGGCTTTGCCTGTCCCCTGGGCACGATCAACCAGGCAACCGGCTGGGTGGCGCGGCGGGGGCTTAACCTGGCCGGCCGGATGGAGGCCAATCGCCACCGCCGGCTGCAATCCTTGAAATACTACTTCCTGGCCTTCCTGCTGGCCCTGGCCTGGATGGGGTCGGTGCAAACCGGGATTATTGACCCGCTGCCCCTGCTGCACCGCAGCGTCAACCTGGCCCTGTTCCCCTTAGCCGATAACGGTTTGGGCGCGCTCAGCGACGAGCCGCGCGCTTACGCCTCGGCCTGGCTCATCGGGGTCGTGTTCCTGGGGGTGGTGGGCCTGAACCTGGTCCTGCCCCGGTTCTTCTGCCGATTCATTTGCCCTCTCGGGGCGCTGTTCGGCTTGTTGGGCCGCTTTTCCCCCTGGCGCATCGGTAAAACCGAGGATAACTGCGGCGATTGCCAAATCTGCGAGCACTACTGCGAAGGGGCCTGCCGTCCCTCGGGAACCTTCATCGGCGGCGAGTGCGTGTTGTGTATGAACTGCATGAATCGCTGCCCTGCCGGACGGGTCACTTTTGCAGGTTTCCCCTCCGCGGCCGGGGAAGTCGGGCTGCCGGATCTGTCCAGACGCGGCTTCATCGTGGCCGGGGCCGGGCTGCTCGTGGCCTCCATGTGGGAGGTCGGCGGGCTGGCCGGGGCGGGCCGCGACCCCGGCCTCATCCGTCCACCCGGGGCCCTGGACGAGGGCCGCTTCCTGGCCCGCTGTATCCGGTGCGGCCAATGTATGCGCATCTGCCCCGGCAACATCATCCAGCCCGCCCTGTTGGAGGCCGGGGTGCAGGGCCTGTGGACCCCCGCGGTCAACTACCGCATCGGCCGCAGCGGCTGCCAGCCCAACTGCATCGCCTGCGGCCAGGTCTGCCCCACCGCGGCCATCCGCCCCTTAAGCCTTGATGAGAAGCAAGGCACCGGCGATTTCGCGGCTCAGGGGCCGATCCGTATGGGCACGGCCTTTGTGGACCGCGGCCGCTGCCTGCCATGGGCCATGGACCGGCCCTGCCTGGTCTGTCAGGAATTGTGCCCGGTGAGCCCCAAGGCCATCTTCACCCGCACCGGGTTCGAGGCCATCCGGGACGGCGAGGCCCTCCAGGCCAGGGTTGAGGGCTCGGGGGTGGACCTGGAGGCCGCCATCCCCGCCGGGGCGAACCTGGCCAGCGGGGACTACTACCTGCGCCCGGCCGGGCAGCCCGAGGCCGCGCTCCGGCGCATCACCGGCGTGTCAGGAACCAGGCTGACCCTGGAGCGTCCCCTGGCCGCCGACGGCCTGGCGGCAGACAAGGCCCGGGTGGATATCGTGGTGCGCTTGGCGCGGCCTTTCGTGGACGCCGCCAGGTGCATCGGCTGCGGCATGTGCGAGCATGAATGCCCGGTATCGGGCCGGCGCGCCATCCGCGTTTACAGTGAAAACGAATCCCGTTCACGCTCGGGGCGCATGCTCATTTAGCCTTGAGGACCGAAGTCGCCATCGTGAAGCCGATAGGCACGGGAGTAACTATTTGGAAGCAATTACAAAACACTCAGCAGCCAGAGCGGCCGAAGAAGCTGTTGTCCTTTGGAGTCTCGCAAGTACGCAGTTTTCGAAAAATAATGCACTCTTCCTGGAAGAAGCTTCGGCGTGCATGATTGAGGTAGTAAGTGCTTTTGCGCTTAATGCACGTCGCATGATAGAATCTGTTGAAAACAGGCCAAAGTTTTTGCTCTCTCAGAAGCGCTGGAGATGGAAGCCTACCAAGAAAGGGGTGGTAGTTTCAGAGCTGTGGGACGCTCTGAACAGGATAATTCATGCCAAGAAGCTCTTGGTTGGCTTTGAGTCGTTGCCAGACAATATTTCTGTTATAGATGGTGGTGCTGTTGTAATACCTTATATACAGGCTGAAACCGACAGGCGTGATCTCGCATTTATTGATCCTTTCGCGTGTGCTCATGCATATTTATATGAGGTGTATCCGCTCGTATTCAGGACTTAATGATATGGACATTAAGGTATTAGCATAGGAACCAGAAAAGCCATGATTTTTACCCCCCTTTTCTAAAGGGGGGCAGGGGGGATTAAATAAGCACTTAATAATCCCCCTAAATCCCCCTTTAAAAAAGGGGGACTTTGGTTCCACAATATTTGGTTCGTATTATTCTCTATTACGATAGGAGGTGTCTAACATGACCCGGAAGAAGGAAGAAACTGGCTTTACCCGCAGGGATTTCGTCAAGACCGTCGGCCTGGCCGGCCTCGCCGTGGCGGGGTCTGGCGTGACTGGGGCCATGGCCGCGCCGGAGCCGCCGGCCGGCGCGGCCAAGGCCGCGACCATGCCCAAACGCAAGCTGGGCAAAACCGGGGTGGAGGTGTCCATCCTCAACCTGGGCTGCATGTTCGACACTATCAACAACCAATTGCTCCTCAAGCAGGCGATGAAATGGGGCGTCACCTTCTGGGACACGGCCGAGGCCTACGGCAACGGTCTGAGCGAAGAGGGTCTGGGCCGCTTCTTCGCCCGCAACCCCGAGGCCCGGAAAGAGATCTTCCTGGTCACCAAGCTCGTCCCCAAGGAAGGCAACCTCACCGAGCGCTTGAATAACAGTCTCAAACGGCTGCAGACGGAATACGTGGATCTTTTCTTTATCCACGCCATCACCGGCATCAACGACATGACCCCGGCCTTCAAGGCTTGGGCTGCGGAGATGAAGAAGGCCGGCAAGATAAAATTCTTCGGGTTCAGCACCCACACCAACATGGAGGATTGCTTGCTGGGCGCGGCCAAGCTGGACTGGATCGACGCGGTGATGATGACCTACAACTTCCGGGTCATGCACGCCCCGAAGATGCAAGAAGCCTTGAACGCCTGCGAGAAGGCCGGGATCGGGTTGGTGGCCATGAAGAGCCAGGCCGGCGGGCCGGGGGCGAAGAAGGAAGCCAGCGAGGCCAAGCTGGATATGGCCGAACGCTTCCTGGCCCGGGGGTTTACGGACAAGCAGGCCAAGCTCAAGGTCGTGTGGGAGAACCCCCAAATTGCCAGCCTCTGCTCCCAGATGCCCAACCTGACTATCCTTTCGGCCAATGTGGCCGCAGCCCGGGACCAGGTCAAACTGGCCCGGGAGGAGTTCGATTCCCTGCGCCAGTATGCCCTGGGGACCCAGGCCGACTACTGCGCCGGCTGCAGCAACCTCTGCCAGGAGGCCGTGGGCGGGGCCGTACCCGTGAGCGAAGTCATGCGCTGCCTCATGTACCACCGGTACTATGGGGAGCCGGAGCTGGCCAGGCAGACCTTTACCGGGCTGCCCGAGGCGATTCGGCAGCGGTTGACCGAGGTGGACTACTCCCGGGCTGAACAGGCCTGTCCGCAACGGTTGGCCATCGCCCAACTCATGCGCCAGGCCAAGGAGATGTTGGCCTAAAACTGCCACGTGACAGTTGTGCCTGGCCTGAAAGAAGTGGTGGAAAATTTTTCAAGGGAGCGTCTTATACCGTGTTCCCTTTGAAATGAAACAAACCATCCAGATAACCTATTGATATCTCTCGTAGGGGCGGGTTTCAAACCCGCCCCTACAAAACGAACACGGTATTACGCACCACTTGACTGTACTTGGCAGGGGAGGTGAATCGATGCGAGGGAAAAATCCCTGGCGCAATATTGGTCTGGTTATCCTGGCCCTGGCCGTTTCTTCAGCAGGCTGCGCCCAGACCCCAACCTTTCTCCAGGAAGATGGCGCCGCTTACCAACGACATGAACAAATGATCATGTCGCCGGAGCCTTCCGGCCAATCAACCGACCAGTCTCTCTATATGGACATGGAAGGTGGAGGTTGACGGCCAGGCCAGGCTTGAGAAAGATGAGAGCGCTGATCCTGATGGCAAGACCGGCGGCCCGGGCGACTACAAGGCCGGGGGCGCCCTGCATGACCTTACTTGTCAGCCTGGATGCACCTCGTTCAGTTCTCCTTAGAGCCAGGTAGGGCCGCCAAACCTGGCGGCGGCAGCAAAAGGGGGAATCATTGACGCTGATTTTGAGGTGCCGTGTCTGCGGGAGGGGGGCCGGGGGACGCTTATAAAAAAATCAACGGTGTCCGGTAAGGTTTTTGCATTAGAGGAAGCTCGTTATCCTTAGCATAACAGTCCATAAATTCGCCAAGGTATTTCTTAACGCGGTGAAGATTACTTCCCCCTCACCCTAACCCTCTCCCCCATTGGGGGAGAGGGGAAAAGATGGAGCCGATTTAAGGCTCTACGGCCATGAAGCCCGACGACGTAACCTACCCCCTCTCCCCCCGTTTCGGGGGGAGAGGGTTGGGGTGAGGGGGGGCAGAACCACCGCATGCAATTTCCTAACCGGACACTGCTGATAAAAAATACGAAAAAACGACCCCCCCCGGCTCTCCCCTGAAAAACTCTAAGCGCGCCACTCCTTTTTCGCTGCGATGGCGTCGATTTCCACGGACACTTTCCGGGGCAGGCCCGCCACCTGGATGGTGGTGCGGGCCGGGGGGTGTTGGGGGAAGAACTCGCCGTAGGCCCGGTTCATTTCCTGAAAATCGGCCAGATCCGCCAGGTAGACCGTGGTTTTCACCACATCCTTCAGGGTCAGTCCCACGGCCGCCAGAATGGCCTTGAGGTTCGCGATCACCTGGACGGTTTGCACCACGATATCTCCTTCCACCAGGCGCCCGTTGGCGTCCAGGGGGATTTGTCCGGAGATGAACACGAAAGGGCCGGCGGCCAGGGCCTGGGTATAGGCGCCGCTGGGGGCCGGGGCCTGGTCGGTCTCAATGACAATTTTCTTCATGGTCGTTTTTGCCTCCCGTCATAGTTTTACCGGTGCGATAGTTAGCTGAACAGCCGGGCAAACATAAATTGCTTGAAGAATCGGTGACGTTTTGCTAAAGCTATGGGAAAACCTTGGAGGTAAATGATGGGGTTGTGGTTGAAATGCCCGGGGTGCCAAGCGCAAAATCCCCTTCCCTTGAGGGTTTGTCCCCATTGCGGGCAAGACCTGGACAAGCTTCCCGCGGCACAGCGGGTCTATGTGATGGGCCCAGCCGCGGCGCCTTCCCCGGCGCCATCTCCAAAAACTCCCCCGGCAGCCGGCCCGGCCGAATCCAAGCCGGCGGCTGCCGCCAGCCAGTCAATGACGCCGTCCCCTGAGGCCAGCGCTGCTCCCAAGCCTGCCAAGAAACCCAAAAGGACGACAAAAAAGAAAAGGTAACCGCGGTCATGGTCAGGAATCTTCCTGAAGCACTCCCAGCAACAACTCCACCAGTTGGGGTTCGGCCCGGGCCACGGTGTCGATGATGGTCTCAATGGCGATGGGGGCCATGGCATCCGGCAGATTGAGATTGCTGAGCACCGAGATTCCCAGGACCCGGAGACCGGCATGAACCGCCGCGATGACTTCGGGCACCGTGGACATGCCCACCGCGTCGGCGCCGATCTGGCGCAGGAACCGGGTTTCCGCCGGGGTCTCGAGGCTGGGGCCCTTGACCGCCACGTACACCCCCTGGCGTAAGCCGATGCCCAGGCGGCGGGCCACGGTCTCAGTTTTCTCCCGCAGGCGCCGGTCATAGGCCTGGCTCAGGTCAGGGAAGCGGGGGCCCCAGGCGTCGATATTTTCTCCCGCCAGGGGATTGTCCCCCATCAGGTTGATGTGGTCGCAGATGAGCATCAGGTCGCCGGTCTTAAAGAGCGGATTGAGGCCGCCGGCGGCATTGGTGACGATGAGGGTCTTTACTCCCAGGCTCGCCATCACCCGCACCGGAAAGGTCACCTGGCGCAGGGAATAGCCTTCGTAGGCATGGAAGCGGCCCTGGCAGACCATGACCTCTTTACCGGCTACTTGGCCCCAACCCAGGCGGCCGGCGTGGCTGGGGCTGGTGGCCGGCGGGAAATGGGGCAATTCCTGGTAGGCCAGGCCGCCCCCGCCCTTAAGCCGGGCGGCCCAGACGCCCTGCCCGGTTCCCAGGATAATCCCCCATGAAGGCGGCGCCGTCAGGCGCGGCCCGATGAATCGGACGCATTCTTCCACCTGCTCCTGGTAGGTGCGGCTCAACCCCAACTCCTTTTCGACCATTCCCGATCAAATTCCGGTTATAGGGGCGGGGGGTAGCCCCGCCCCCCCGTCAATACCCTTAATTCCATATCCGGTGGGAGAATAACCTCGTGTTCTAAGCATAAGTCGCCGGCCCCGGTTCGTCAATGGCTGGAATGTCCCGGGGGGATTTTCGCTTTATCCTTGACAGTTTGCCGGATTACCTTAAGAATATAGCATCACGGATGAGGTAAAAAAATGGGCAGACCCAAAAAGTGCCGGTGGGTGGAAACTGAGCCGGGGGTGACTTTTTTTAAACCCCGGGGCATTCCCCTCAGATCCCTGCAGCAGATAGTGATCACGGTGGACGAACTGGAGGCCATGCGCCTGGCCGACTTCCTGGAAATGACCCAGGAAGATGTGGCCCAAAGGATGCAAGTTTCCCGGCCTACCGTAACCCGGATGTTGTCCCGGGCCCATCGGGCGGTGGCCGAGGCGCTGGTCCACGGCAAAGCGATTTGTATTCAGGGGGGAGATTACCGGGTGGGACAACATTGCCAAGACTGCGGGCAATGGTCGATCCAGGGATCGGGGGAGACGGACTCGGAAGGGTGCCCCTGCCGGAGTCCCGAAACCGATGAGGAGCAGCCGGAGACGAAAAAGTAATCGCGGCGTTTTTTCTCAAACATCTCAGAGAATGGCCCGAACACCTTTGAGGGGGAGACCAGGGGGATGGGGGACATCAGCACCTATAAGGATGCCGGAGTCGATATCGATAAAGCGGACGCCTTTATCAACGGTATCAAGACCCTGGTGAAATCCACTTACCGCACCGGGGTCCTGGGGGAGATCGGCTCGTTTGGCGGTATGTTTCATTTGGGGGCGAACCGGTATCGCGACCCGGTGCTGGTATCCGCCACCGACGGAGTGGGGACCAAGCTTAAGATCGCCATCCTGATGAACCGCCATGACACCATCGGCATCGACCTGGTGGCCATGTGCGCCAACGACATCGTGACCCACGGCGCCACCCCCTTGTTCTTCCTGGACTACCTGGCCGTGGGGCAGTTGTCCCCGGAAATCGCCACATCCATTATCGAAGGCATCGCCAACGGCTGCAAGCAGGCCCGGTGCTCCCTGATCGGCGGGGAGACCGCGGAGATGCCCGGCCTCTATCAGCCCGCTGATTATGACCTGGCCGGCTTTGTGGTGGGGGTGGTGGAACGGGATCAAATTATCGACGGCTCAAGTATCGCCGTGGGCCACCGGTTAATCGGCCTCGCCTCCAGCGGCCTCCACGCCAACGGCTACTCCTTGGTCCGCCAGGTGCTTTTGGAGCGCCACCGCTACCGGGTGGAGGACGAGATCCCGGAATTGGGCGGCCCCTTGGGAGAGGAACTCCTCAAACCCACCCGCATCTACGTAGAAACGGTGCTCAACCTGCTGCGGGATTTTCCCTTGAGCGGCATCTGTCATGTTACCGGCGGCGGCTTGACCGACAATGTGCCCCGCATTCTGCCCAAGTCCTGCCAGGCGGTCGTGCACCGGCAGTCATGGCCCGTGCCCCCCATCTTCCACCTGCTGATGGACAAGGGCAATATCTCCGAAGCGGAAATGCTCCGCACCTTCAACAACGGCATCGGCCTGGTAGTGGCGGTGGGTAATGAATATGTGGCCGACGTGCTGCTTCGCCTCCAGGGCTTAAACGAACAGGGGTATGTGATCGGCGAGGTCGCGGCGCGCAAAAATGACGATCCGCCCCTGGTGTATCTATAGCGGTTGCCACAAATTCTTGCCGCTTCCTGATGCCTAAATCCCCCTTTTTCAAAGGGGGACTTTCAAAGGAATTCCGCTAAGTTCCCCCCTTTGGAAAAGGGGGGGTAGGGGGGATTTCGGTTCTTGGAGCATGTGCCATCGCGGAAAAACTTTTGGCAATTGCTAGATGATAGCAACCCATGTGGGGGCGGTTCGCGAACCGCCCCACAATTGGATAGTTACTTGTTTGACGGCATCTTGGTATCAGTCAGATCAGACCGCTCCCCAGGGCCGCGGCAATGCCCAGGAGCATCAGGGCCACCAGGAGTTGCACCAGGCGCAGGGTCACTTTGGTCAGCAAGCGGTTTCCGAGCCAGGCGCCGCCGAAGGCCGCCAGGACCGCGGCGGCGATCAGCAGGCGGTGATCGCCCAGGTGCAGCCCCGGCAAACTGACGCCGTACATGACGATCCGGGGGATATCCACCAGGAGGGAGATGACCACCCCGGTGGCGATGAAGCTCTCCTTGGTCAGCCCCGCCCTGATGAGAAAGGCGCTGCGCAGCGCCCCCTGATGTCCCGACAGGCCCCCGAAAAAGCCGCTCAACATCCCGCCTAAGGGGAGATACCGGGGCGTCAGGGCGAGGGGGGCGCGCCGCGGCGCCAGTTCCAGCAGGGCAAAAACCACCATCAGGACCGCCACCACCAGCTTCACCGGCATGATGCAGGCTTCCCGGCCCAGCACCTGGTAATGGAGCAGCGGCTGGAGGTCGGACAGATACAGGAGCACCCGGGCCCCCAGGAGGGCGGCGAGGATGGCGGGGAGGCCGAATTTCAGGACCACGGCCCCATCGGCGTGGCGGCCCAACAGCCAGCACTTGAAGCCATTGTTCAGGGCGTGGACCACCGCAGTGAGGGCGATGGCCAGGTCCACGGGGAAAAACAGCAACATGACCGGCAACAAGATGGTCCCCAGACCGAATCCGGAAAACAGGGTCAAACCGGAGGCCAGGAACGCGGCCAGACAGATGATGAGGTAATTCATAGCTATCAGCAGTCAGCTTTCAGCCAAGACCCGGGATAGGAAAGGTAGACCGAATCCTCCTGCCCCTCACCGGAAATGGCAGGCCACCCAGTGGTCCGGGGCGGTTTTTCGTAATTTTCGTAAGAGGGGGACGGACTCCCGGCAGAGGGGCAATTGGGCCTCGGGGCAGCGGGGGTGAAAGGGGCAGCCCGGGGGGACGTTGACCGGGCTGGGCGGCTCCCCCTTGAGGGCCGGGGGGTTGAAGGTCCGCTCCGGGGTGGGCCGGGGCACCGCGGCGAGCAAGGCCTCGGTGTAGGGGTGCAGCCGGCCGGCGGCCAGGACCGAACGTTCGGCCATTTCCAGCAGCCGGCCCGCGTACATCACGGCCACCCGGTTGCTGATCTGGGAGATGACCCCCAGGTCGTGGGAGATGAAAAGATACGTGAGGCCGTGGCGCTGTTGGAGCTCCGCCAGGAGATTCAAAATCTGGGCCTGGATGGAGACGTCGAGAGCGCTGACGGGCTCGTCCGCCACGATGAGCCGGGGTTTCAAGGCCAGGGCCCGGGCGATCCCTAAGCGCTGGCGCTGGCCGCCGCTGAATTCGTGGGGATAGCGGTCGGCGACGTCAGGGGTCAGCCCCACTTCCGTGAGCAACTCCTCCACCCAGACCCGGCGCTCCTTACGTCCGCCCAGGTTATGGATGACAAAGGGCTCTTCCAGGATCTGGCCCACGGTCATGCGGGGGTTAAGCGAAGAATAGGGGTCCTGGAAGATGATCTGGATCTGGCGCCGCAGCTCTTTCAAGCGTTGGCGGGAGACCCGGGCCAGGTCTTCCCCGGCGAAGACGATGCGGCCCCGGGTGGGAGGTAAAAGGGCCAGCGCCAGGCGGCCCAGGGTGGACTTGCCGCATCCGGACTCCCCCACCAGCCCGAGGGTCTCCCCGGGCATCAGGTCAAAACTCACCCCGTCCACCGCCTTGAGCACCGGCCCCCGGCCCCAGGCGCCGGCCAGGCGGAAGTAGCAGCTTAGGTCCTGGGCGGATAAAAGTTCAGACATAATTCCAACAGCGCACCAAATGTCCGGGGCTCACCTCCACCCCAGGGGGTTCTTCCCGGCAGCGGTCGCGGGCCAGGGGGCAGCGGTCCCGAAAGAGGCAGCCCGAGGGGGGCTCCGCCGGCAGGTGGCCTGCGATGGCCGAGAGGATTTCCCCGGGCGGGTGGCTGAAATCCAGCCGGGGCACGGAATTGAGCAGCCCCACGGTATAAGGGTGGCCGGGATGCCGAAAGAGCTCCGCGGTGGGGGCCTGCTCCACCATGAGCCCGGCATACATCACCGCCACCCGGTCGGCGGTCTGGGCCACGATCCCCAGGTTGTGGGTAATGAACAACACCGCCAGCCCCAATTCCGCCTTGAGTCTGGCCAGCAGGGCCAGGATTTGGGCCTGAATGGTCACGTCCAGGGCGGTGGTGGGCTCGTCGGCGATGAGCAGTTCCGGGTCGCAGGCCAGGGCCATGGCCATGAGGGCCCGCTGGCGCAAGCCCCCGGAGAGTTGGTGCGGATATTGCCCCAGGCGGTGGGAGGCGTCGGGGAAGCCTACCCGGGCCAGGGCCGCGCCCGCCTCAATCCAGGCCTCCGGGTGGGACAGACCCCGGTGGAGACGCAGGGCCTCGGCCACCTGCTCGCCGATGGTGAGGACCGGGTTCAGGGCGGTCATGGGTTCCTGGAAGACCATGGCGATGCGGTCGCCCCGGATCTGGCGCATGCGGGTCTCCGGGCAGCGGGTCAGATCTTCCCCCTGAAAGCGGATCACGCCGGTCACCGCCGCCGGGGGAGACTGGAGGAGCCGCAGGATGGACAGGGCGGTGACGGTCTTGCCGCAGCCGGACTCCCCCACCAGCCCTAAGGTCTCGCCGGGCGCCAGGTCGAAACTCACCCCGGCCACGGCCCTGACCTGGCCCCGGGCCACGTCGAAGTTTACCGTGAGATCGCGCACTTCCAGCAACGGGGCGGCGTCCGGCTTGACCGCCAAATTATTTGCCTGATAACTCATACCGTGTTCCCTTTGAAATGAAACAAACCATCCAGATAACCTATTGATATCTCTCGTAGGGGCGGGTTTCAAACCCGCCCCTACAAAACGAACACGGTATTAAAGGTTGGGAACGGAGGTTTTAAGTCCCCCTTTCTTAAAGGGGGATTTAGGGGGATTATCAAGCGCTTATTTAATCCCCCCTGCCCCCCTTTAGAAAAGGGGGGTGATTCTTTCCCAACTTAAGCTCCCTCGGTTGATTCAAAATGACGCGGAAAATCGGTTATGAAATGACTTATAGTGAGGAGCCTGGGGGCCCTCCGCGATTATCCCTCCACCAGGGGCGCCGCCTCCAGGGGCAGCTGAATGGTAAAGGTGGTCCCCTGGCCCGGGGTGCTGTCCACCAGGATGACGCCGCCGTGCTCGGAGATGATGCCCTGGCAGATGGCCAGCCCCAGGCCGGTCCCCTTTTCCTTGGTGGTGAAATAGGGCTGAAAAATCTTGCCCGCCACCTCGGGAGCTATCCCCGCGCCGGTGTCGGCGATGCTGATTTCGGCGTTGGCCCCCTTGACCCGGCTGGTGACGGTGATCTCCCCGCCTTGGGGCATGGCCTCCAGGGCGTTTTTGAACAGATTGATCAGGACCTGGTGCACCTGTTTGGGGTCGAAAGTCACCGGCGGCAAAGGCGTCTCCTCCACCCGGCGCACCGTGACCCGGTGGTCCGCCAAGGTATCCTGGAACAGTTCCAGGGCGGCGGTGAGAGCGGCGCCAATCTGCCCCGGACGCTTCTGGGCCGGCGGGCGGCGGACAAATTCCCGCATTTCGGCCACCATCTCCTCCAGGTGGCCCACCGCTTCGGCGATAATGGACAGCTTGTGGCGGGACTTGTCGTCCAGTCCCGGGAGCTTGATCAGCTGCCGGGCGAACCCCCCGATGATGAGCAGGGGGTTTTTGATTTCATGGGCGATATGGGTCATGGTATTGCCCACCGCGGCCAGGCGTTCGGTATGGAGCACCCGGTCTTCCATCTCCTTATATTCGGTGAGATCGCGGATGATGCCGGTGAAATAGAGGTTGTCCCGAATCTCGGCCACGGAAAAGGAAATGCTGATGGGGAATTCGCGGCCGTCCCGGCGCTGGGCGCTGAGGCGGGCGTGCTTGCCGATCATCCGGGCCTCCCGGGTGGCCACATAGCGGCGCACGTAAGCCCGGTGTTCGGCCTTATAAGGCGGCGGAATCACGATGGTCAAGTCCTGGCCCAGGGCTTCGGTCCGGGTATAGCCGAACATCTGCTCCGCCCCGCGGTTGTAACCGACAATCACGTGGTCCTCGTTGATGGTGACAATGGCGTCGGTGGCGCGGTTGATAATGCCGGAGTTGATTTCCTGCTCCTGGCGCAACTCCTGGAACTGGCGCACCAGCCCGTTCAGGAAACGGGCGGCGGGACCGGTGATGAGGTTGTCCGCCTGCTCCGGCGAAAAATCGGGGAGCCCGGCGGTTATAAACTGGCCGTCCAGGATGAGGTCGAAGGCCCCGGGATCTAAATCGGGTAAGGGGTTCACCTGACAGCCGGCCGCGACCTCGGGTTTGGCGCCGTACAGGACCAGGTCCACCGGCGGGTAACCTTCCAGGGAGAAGGGCAGCGTAACCGCGTGGCAGATGAATTCCTGCCCGTTTAAGACGATGGCGATGCGGATGGGTTTGGGTGCGGTGGTCATTTTTTCAGTGAGCAGTTAGGACTTTCAGGAACTAACGGCAGATTGCTCATGGCAATTCAGCCAACCGGTTAAGTTTCTCAGGTCCGTCCTGGGCGTGCCCCGCATTTGATTGACCTGTCGGGCGGGCACGGCCCGCCATCAATATAGTCGATGATATCTAGGCCATGGCGAGCGTCCACGGCCCGCCATGCTATCCATGGTTTTCCTCTGGGGGCGACGCGCCCGCAGCCGGGGAGGTCTCCTTTAGGGGCAGTTGGATGGTAAAGGTGGCCCCCCGGCCCGGTGGGCTGTCGGCAAAGAGGCAGCCGCCGTGCTCGGCCATGATATTCTGGCAGATGGCCAGCCCCAGGCCGGTCCCCTTAGTCTTGGTGGTGAAATAGGGCTGGAAAATATTGCCCGCCACCTCCGGGGCTAGCCCCACGCCGGTATCGCTGACGCTGATTTCGGCGTTGGCCCCCTTAACCCGGCTGGTGATGGTGATCTCCCCGCCTTCGGGCATAGCCTCCAGGGCGTTTTTGAACAGGTTGATGAGCACCTGGTGCACCTGCTTGGGATCGAAGCTCACTGGGGGCAGCGGCGTTTCTTCCACCTGGCGCACCTTGATATGATGCTCCCGAAAAGTATCCTGAAACAGTTCCAGGGCTTCTTCCACCACCGCGGTGATCTGCCCCTGACGCTTCTGGGTCGGCGGACGGCGGACAAAATCCCGCATTTCGGCCACCATCTCCTCCAGGTGGCTCACCTCTTCAGCGATGATGGACAATTTCCGGCGGGCCTGGTCGTCAAATTCCGGGGCCTTGAGCAGCTGCCTGGCAAACCCCCCGATGATGAGGAGGGGATTTTTGATTTCGTGGGCAATGTGGGCCACGGTATTGCCCACCGCGGCCAGGCGTTCGGATTGGAGCACCCGGTCTTCCATGGCTTTATATTCGGTAATGTCCCGCATGATGGCGGTAAAATACAGGTTGCCTTGAATTTCGGCCACGGAAAAGGAGATGCTCAGGGGGAATTCCTGTCCGTCCCGGCGCCGGGCGGTGAGGCGCCGTTGCCGGCCGAGCACGCGGGCTTCCCGGGTGGCCAGATAGCGCCTCAGGTAGTCCACGTGGACTTCTTTATAAGGCGGCGGAATGATGAGTTTCAGGTCCTGGCCCAGGGCTTCGGCGCGGGTGTACCCGAACATCTGCTCCGCCCCGCGGTTGTAACCGACAATCACGTGGTCGGCATTGATAGTGATGAGGGCATCGGCGGCGCTCATGGTGATGCCGGAGTTGATTTCCTGCTCCTGGCGCAACTCCTGGAGCTGGCACACCAGGGTTTTCAGGTAGCGGGCGGCGGGGCCGGTAACGAGGTTGCCCACCTGCTCCGGGGAAAAATCGGGGAGCCCGGCGGTCATAAACTGGCCGTCCAGGATGAGGTCGAATCCCTCCGGGTGCAAATCCGGCAGGGGGTTTACCGTCAGGCCGGGAGCCGGGGCTTCGGGTTGGCGGCCGTACAAGACCAGGTCCACCGGCGGGTAACCTTCCAGGGAGAAGGGCAGCGTAACCGCGTGGCAGATGAATTCCTGCCCATTCAAGACGATGGCGATGCGGATGGGTTTGGGTTCGGTGGTCATTATCAGCAGTGAGCGCGCAGCTTTTAGCAATCAGCCATCAAAAAGTGGCAATTGGGTCATAAAGGGGCGCAATAAAAGGCACCCCCGCATTTTTAATACAGAGGCAAGGCTTGTCGTGGCCTTACACTTCGCTTCCGCCTCTAAGAGCTGACTGCTGAAAGCTGATAGCCGCCTGCTAGTTTTCAGTCTTCATAGCGCTTGAACACCAGGGCCGCATTGGTGCCGCCGAACCCGAAGGAATTGGACAGGACATGGCGGATATCGGCGGACCGGGCCTTCCCCGTGACGATATCCAGCCCGGCGCAGTCCGGGTCCAGGTCATCCAGGTTGATGGTGGGCGGCACCTTCCCGTCCCGGATCGACAGGGCGCAAAAAATGCCCTCCACCGCCCCGGCCGCGCCCAGGAGGTGGCCGGTCATGGATTTGGTGCCGCTCACCAGCAGCCGTGAGGCGCGATCGCCAAAAATCTCTTTCAAAGCCAGGGTTTCGTTGCGATCGCCCACCGGCGTGGCCGTGGCATGGGGGTTGACGTAATCAATGTCGGCGCCGGTGACGCCACCGTCTTTCATGGCCTGCTGAATGCAGCGCTTGGCACCCTCCTTATCCGGATCGGTAATGTGGTGGGCGTCGCCGGTCATCCCGAAGCCGATGATTTCCGCGTAGATATCGGCGTTGCGGGCCAGGGCGTGGTTCAGTTCCTCCAGCACCAGGATGCCGCAGCCTTCGGACATGACAAAACCGCTGCGCTTGACATCAAAGGGACGGCTGGCGGCCTCGGGGTGGTCATTGCAACCCATGGCCAGGGCCCCCATGCGGTAAAAGGCCGTCATGGTCAGGATCGTCACCGCGGCCTCGGTGCCCCCCGCGGCCATGAGGTCCGCTTCCCCCATTTGGATGGAACGGTAGGCCAGGCCGATGGCATGGGCCCCGGCGGCGCAGGCGGTGGACAGGGCAATATTGGGACCCTTAGCTTTAAAGCGGATGGAGACGTTGCCCGCGGCCAGGTTGGGAATCATCTTGGGCACCAGGAAGGGGGAAACCCGCCGCACCCCTTCGGCCAAGAGTTTCTGGACCCCATCCTCCCACGAACTGACCCCGCCCATGCCACTGGCAATAATCACCCCGGCCCGCTCCGGGTCCTCCACCTCCAGGTTGAGACCCGAGTCATGCACCGCCTCCACGCTGGCGGCCAGGGCAAACTGGGTAAAACGATCGGTGTACTTGATTTGTTTCAAGTCTTCCTTGGTGACTTCCTTTTTGCGGGCCTGCAAAATTTCTTTCAGATCAAAATTCTCGATCGCCCCGCCGATGACGGGAAAATCCTCCGGAATGCGGTAGCGCTCTACGAGTTCGGCATTAAAGCGGTTCAGACGTCTCACCCCGGATTCACCGGCCAGCAGGCGATTCCACACGGTGGGCACATCGAGCCCCAAGGACGTCACCATACCCACGCCGGTGATCACTACCCGCCTTAATTGCATCATTTTCGTTAAAACCATGAATAATAACCTTTCCGCCGGGCAACGAGATATATTATCCGGGCGCCTCTCATCGGGCATTGATTGTCGGCTTCCCAGGGGGAGCCAAATACACAATTACGTTAATGATTCATTGCCATTGTAAATTACTCGTGTTACGATTGCAACGGGTTTCCGGCCTGCAACCGAGAGCCGGCGCCGGCTGGGATTTCAGGGGCGGACACCAGCCCGGTTTTTCTCAGCAGCGCTTTAACCAGCCACTGATCAATGAATTGCCGGGTAGAGACATACTCCGGGTTTCGACTCCATGAACGCCCCCGGCGTTTTACCTGGGGGGGGACCTGGCTGGAAGTGCACCAGGTCATGGACCAGTGGGTGGCGCCAGGTCATCTCTGCTTCAAGGTCAGGGTGGCGGATCGCGCCTATCTCTTAAAATACCATCACGCTCAGGATGTCTGGGAGGCAGAGCTGGTAAGGTCCGGAACCATTCCCCCGGCCTCCGGAGAAAATTAGAGATTTACTTTTCAACGGCTTATAGGGTAAAATTGGATATTTTTAGCCGGTTCGCCTGAGATTTTTTACTAGCCCGGCCACTCAACCTATACCCTGAAAGGATTTCATATGAAATGTAAAGTCAATCCGCGTTATATGGAACAATTATATTCGTTTTATTCGCCATTCTATGAATACGTTTTCGGCAAACTCCTGGGCCCCGGCCGCCGCAAGGCCTTTAAATACATCCCCCGGCTGCCTCACCAGAAAGTCCTGGAGATCGGCGTGGGCCCAGGCTCCACCCTGGATTTTTACCCCCCGAGGACCAGTCTGGTGGGAATCGACATCTCCCGGGCGATGATCGAACGGGCTCGGGAAAAAGCCGCCAAAATCAACAGCGGCTGCCGCTTCGACTTTCACGTCATGGACGCCGCCCACCTGAATTTTCCCGACAATTATTTCGACCTCGTCATGGCCGTGTACGTGATCACCACGGTCCAGGACCCCCTTAAGGTGTGCCGGGAGATTCACCGGGTAGTCAAGCCCGGCGGCCAGATCATTGCGGTTAATCACACCCGCTCTCAGAACGGCAGCCTCTGGGGTCGCGTCGAGGACGTGATGGCCCCGGTCTTTGTCCGCATCGGCTTCACCACCGACCTAGACGTCATCCGGGTCATGAAAGACGTGGGCATTGCCGTGCACAAGACGGTGCCGTGCAATCTGCTCAATACCGGCCGGATCATCATGGGCACCAAACCTTAAAGGAGAGCCGCTCCCAGCCCCTGATTGGGAGGCGGAGGTTCTGCAATTAATGCATTTTACTCCCGACTCAAGGGGTGGAGTGCTTTTTTTCTCAGGAGAACACTATGCACATAGATAAGAATTCTTTTGTTACCATTGATTATCTCATCAACCTGGGTGGGGCGGAAACCTATCCCCCCGATGGGAAGGCCGAGGAGATTTCTTTCTGCATGGGCGGGGGGGCGATGCCTCCGGGTCTGGAAGAAGCCCTGATCGGCATGAAAGTAAATGACGCCAGCGTAATCAACCTCTCGGCCGAACAGGCCTACGGCGAATTTGACGACGAACTGCTCATGGAAGTTCCCCGCTCCGATTTTGGGCCGGAGGCGGAGTTACGCCCGGGCCTGGTATTCGAGACCGAGAACGAAGACGGTCAGGCGGTGTTTTTCATCGTGCAAGAGGTGCGGCCCGAATCAGTGCTCATCGACTTTAACCATCCCCTGGCGGGCAAAGACCTGGAAGTTTCCTTTACCATCCGCCAGGTGCGGGAGGCCACCCCTGAGGATCTCAAAGAGCTTGAAGGCTGTACCTGCTCTGCATGCCAGGAAGGAGGCTCCCACCAGCATTAGAGGAGGGCAATGATGACCTCTCCCTGGGCGCCGCACTATGACCCGGGAGTGCCTCTCACGGTGGGGCCGGTCACCACTTCTTTGCCCCGGCTGTTGCTGCAAGCGGCGGAACAATCTCCCCAGGCCCCGGCTTTGGTGTTTTTCGGCCGGACCACCACGTATGGCGAACTCAACACCCAGACCGCCGGTCTGGCCAGCGCCCTGCAGAATCTGGGCCTGGCCCCCGGGGAACGCCTGGGCATTTTCCTCCCCAATTGCCCCCAACTGGTGATGGCTTACCATGCCGCCCTGCGCCTGGGCGCCGTGGCGGTGATGCTCAATCCCCTCCTCAGCCCCAAAGAACTGGCCCATCAACTGGCCGACTCCGGCGCCCAGCGGCTGGTGCTCCTGGACCACTTCCTGCCCCGGCTAAAAAAAATTCGGGATCAGGTTGATCTGACCCATATCATCATCACCAGTCTGGCGGAGGCTCTCCCCTGGCCCCTTTCCTGGCTCTATCCCGTGAAAGCCCGGCGGGAAGGCCTGGCCACGGGGTTTGAACCGGGGCCGAACCGGTATTCCTTCCGGAAGTTGCTGAAACATCCCATCCGGGCCACCCCGCCTCTGCCGGAACCCGGGGACCTGGCGGTGCTGCAATATACCGGCGGCACCACCGGCGCCCCCAAGGCGGTCAGGTTGACCCACGGCAACCTCATGGCCAACGTGGCCCAGATCAGCGCCTGGCTGCCCCAGGTGCGGTACGGCGCCGAACGCCTCATGGGCCTGCTCCCCTTTTCGCACTCCTTCGGGCTTACTGCCTGTCTCAACTGGCCCATGTCCCAGGGGGCCATGATCATCGTGCTGCCCCGCTTTGAAATCAGCAGCTTTATCAAGGCCATGCAGAAATACCGGCCCACCATGCTGCCCGGGGTCCCCACCCTCTTTGTGGCCCTGATCAACGACCCCCGCCTGCCCAAGCTCGACCTGTCCGCCCTCTGGGCCTGCATCAGCGGGTCGGCGCCTTTGCCCCTGGAAGTGCGGGACCGCTTCGAGGCGCTGAGCGGCTGCACCATAATGGAGGGCTACGGCCTGACCGAAGCCGCACCCGTGACCCATTTCAATCCTGTCCGGGGGAGGCGGCCGACCGGCAGCATGGGCATTCCCCTGCCCAGCACCCAGGCAATGGTGGTGAACCAGGAGACCGGCGGCCGGGAACTCCCGCCCGGCGAAGTGGGAGAGCTAATCATCCAGGGCCCCCAGGTCATGGAGGGGTACTGGGAGAACCCTGAAGAGTCCGCTCTGGTCCTGAGGGACGGCTGGCTCCACACGGGGGATTTGGCCCGCATGGATGAGGACGGCTATTTTTATATCGTGGAACGCAAGAAGGATCTGATCATCGCCGGGGGCTACAAAATCTATCCCCGGGAGGTGGAAGAGGTGCTCTATCAGCACCCGGGGGTGAAAGAGGCTGCGGCCCTGGGAGTGCCAGATGCTTACCGGGGGGAAACGGTGAAAGTGGTGATCGTGCCCCAGGACGGGGCCGCGCTCACCGCGGCCGACATCGAGGCCCACTGCCGCGGCTTGCTGGCGGTCTACAAGGTCCCCAAGATCATCGAGTTCCGCTCCGAGTTGCCCAAGAGCGCGGTGGGCAAGGTGCTGCGCCGGGAGCTCAAGGGGGCCGGGACCGGCACCGGCCAGGCTGTGTCCCCGTAATCTTTTCCCATGGCCCTGCGACGCGTCCTCCGCTACCACTGGCTGAAATTCCGCCGCCTCCAGGAGGATCCCCGCAAAATCGCCGGGGGTATGGCCCTGGGGGTGTTCATCGGCATCACTCCCACCATTCCTTTCCATATGGTAGGGGTTTTGGCCCTGGCCGCCCTCTTGCGGGTCTCTCCGGTTACGGCCTTTATCGGCATCCAGATCGGCAATCCTTTGACCATCGTGCCCCTCTATATCGCCGCCTACAAGGTGGGGCAATTCCTGCTGTATAGCGGCAAGCCCCTGGTGTTTCCGGAGACCTTCAGTTTCAAAGCCTGGATTTCCGTGCTCTGGCAGGGGGAGGTAGCTTTGCAGGTGGGGGGGGTTATCCTGGCCATTCCCCCGGCCATCGTGGCCTATTTCTTGACCCTGTGGATCGTCCAGCGCTATCACCGGCGCAAAGCGAAAAAGGCTCTCAGTGCCCTGCGAATCTCCCAAAACCCTCCTGCACCGTCTGGGTCTGAGGCCTAAGAAGGCCCTGGGGCAGCATTTCCTGCTCCACCCGCACCAGGCCCGGCGCATTGTCGCGGCCTTGCACCTTACCGGCGAAGACACCGTGGTGGAGATCGGCGCGGGTCTGGGGGCCCTCACCAGCTGGTTGGCGCTGGCCGCCCGCCGGGTGATCGCCCTGGAGCGGGACCCGGAACTGGCCCGGTTTCTTAAAGAAGAGCTTTTGGTCGAGCCCCCCGGGGTCGAGGTCATCTGTCAGGACGTACTCAAGTTCGACTTCCCCGGGGCCGCCCGGGACGCGGGCCGGCCCCTAAGCGTGGTGGGGAACCTCCCCTACCAGATCACCTCGCCGTTGCTGTTCACCTTGATTCGGGAAAGTGCGGCCATCTCCCAGGCCGTGCTCATGATGCAGCAGGAGGTGGGGACGCGGCTGTTGGCCTCGCCGGGCCCCAAGGATTACGGGATTCTGTCGGTCCTGGGGCAGTACTATTTCCGGGTGACCCGCCTCTTTGCCCTGTCACCGGGTAATTTTTATCCCCCGCCCCAGGTGGATTCGGTGGTGCTGCGGCTGGTCCCGGAGACCCCGGCCCCGGCGGCCCTCGACCAGGCCTTGCTGCACCGATTGGTCAAGACCGCCTTCGGCCACCGCCGCAAGACCTTAAACAACACCCTGGTTTCCGGGGCCGCGGCCTTCGGGCTGACCCCGGAGGCGATGCGCGTCCTCCTGGCTCAGTTGGGCATCGACCTCAGGCGCCGGGGAGAAACCCTGAGCGTGGCGGAATTTGTGGAAATTAGCAACCAGGTGGCGCGGTTGAGGGGAGTAATGTAGGCGGGCATTGCCCGCCATCAGGGGGCTGCCTCCCCCCAAAAAAACGAAGAAGCAGCGATATGGGCATGGGGACCTGGTTGGCTTTAGGCCTGGGCGCGGCCCTGGGAGATTCCGGCGCCGACGTCGTGACCAAGCGGTATTTCGTCCAGCCGTCGCCCTACGGCATGGCCTTGGTGCGGTTGCTGGCGGCCGTCCCGTTTCTGGCCCTGGTGGGTCTCGGCCTCAGTCTGCCGGAATTGTCGCCCCCTTTCTGGTTCATCGTGGCCGCCATGCTGCCTCTGGAGGCGGCCGCCCTGCTCCTTTACATGCAGGCCTTGCGTGTCTGCCATCTCTCCCTGTGCGTCCCCTTTCTGGCCTTTACCCCGGTTTTTCTCATCTTCACCGGCTGGTTGGTGCTGGGCGAACGCCTGAGCCGGTGGGGAGTAGCGGGCACCGTGCTGATCGCCCTGGGGAGCTACATTCTAGGTCTGGGGGCCGATGGTAACGCGAAAACCGGGTTCCTGGCGCCGCTCAAAGCCCTGGCCCGAGAGCGCGGCGCCCGCCTCATGCTGCTGGTGGCGGCCATCTACTCCTTGACCGCCGCCCTGTACAAATCAGCCATCCTGCACTCCGCGCCGGCCTTTTTCGGGGTGATGTATCCCCTGGTGTTCACCGGGCTTATGGTGACGGGGTATCCCTTAAACCGGGTGCCGCTCCGGCCCGCGATTAAGGGCCATCTGGGCTGGTGGCTGATCCTGGGCTTCTGCTTTGCCTTGAGCAGCCTCACCCTGGCGGGGGGCATGGAACTGGCGCCCGCCGCCTATCTGGTGGCCGTCAAACGGCTGAGCCTCCTGTTGAGCGTCCTCCTGGGGGGGCTATGGCTCAAGGAGCGGCCCTTCTTGCCGCGGCTCATCGGCGCCGGCTTGATGTGTGCCGGGGTGGGGCTCATTGCCCTCCGGGGTTAAGGTCTTCAGGGTGTTGATCATTTAGGAAGGTGCTCGTGCCTAGTGATTGATTGCATTAATCTAACGCCTATTAAAGGTGGGGGAAAATTCCCCCCTTTTCTAAAGGGGGGTAAGGGGGGATTAAATAAGCGCTTGATAAAACAAGCATTGCCGCCATAACTGGGTATTTATTGCTACTCCCAACTGATTTGCCCTCAGCCCTTGACAGCCGGGCGGCAACCGCATAAAACGTCGGGAGCCGAAATTTTTGGGCAAAACCACCTGGAGATGTGCCGTGTATTGGGATGCCAACCTCGAAACCTTACATCCGGCGGCGATGCAAGAGCTGCAATTGAGCCGCCTGCGGCAGACCGTGGAGCGCGCCGCCCACAGTCCCTTTTATGGCCGGCGCTTGAAAGAGGCGGGCGTTGCCGCCGCCAACCTCCGGTCCCTGGAGGATATCCGCCGGATTCCTTTTACCGCCAAAGACGATCTTCGGGCCCACGGTGAGGAGATGCTGACCCTGCCGCTGGACGACATGGTGCGGCTCCACGCCTCCTCCGGGACCACGGGCCAGGCCACGGTGATTTATTATACCCGCGCCGATATCGAGACCTGGGCGGACCTGGTGGCGCGTTCCCTTTACATGACCGGGATGCGGGCCTCTGACGTGTTTCAGAACATGATGGGCTACGGCCTGTTCACCGGAGGGCTGGGGTTCCATTACGGCGCTGAGCGGCTGGGGGCCCTGACCATCCCCATCGGGGCCGGCAACAGCCAGCGCCAGTTACAGCTGATGCAGTTGTTTGCCACCACCGCGATCCACATTATCCCCAGCTATGCCCTGTACCTGCTCCAAACCTTTGCCGCGCACGGCCTGGACCCCCGGGATTTGCCGCTGCGCCTGGCCTTTCTGGGGGCCGAGCCCCACTCCGAAGATATGCGGCGGCGCATCGAGGCGGCTTACGGGGTTAAGGCCTACAATTCCTATGGGCTCTCCGAAATGAACGGCCCCGGGGTGGCGTTCGAGTGTCAGGAGCAGAACGGCATGCACGTCTGGGAAGACGCCTTCTGGTTGGAGGTGTTGGACCCCGAGACCTTGACGCCGGTCCCGCCGGGCGAGCCGGGCGAGCTGGTCTTTACCAACCTTACCCGGCAGGGTATGCCGCTGTTGCGCTATCGCACCCGGGACCTGGCCTCCTTTGACGACTCACCCTGTCCCTGCGGCCGCGGCTTTAGGCGCCTCTCCCGGATCGTGGGGCGCACCGATGACATGGTGATCATCAAAGGGGTCAACATCTTCCCCCTGCAGATCGACAAGGTGCTCATGGCCATGCCGGAGGTGGGCACGCAGTACCTGGTGGAATTGACCCGGCAGGATTACCGCGACCAGATGCTGGTCAAGGTGGAGGTGCAACAGAACTTTTTCCAGGAGGACCTCAGGTATCTCAAGCAGCTGCAAAAACGGATCACCGAGGCCCTCAAAAGTGAACTGCTGGTCACGCCCCGGGTGGAACTGGTGGAGCCCAACACCCTGCCCCGGACCGAAGGCAAGGCCCAGCGGGTCGTGGATAAGCGGACCTGAGGGGGGAGGACTGACAACTCCAGCCAGGCCCCGCCGGGGCGGGTTTAAAACCAGCCCCTACGCATGTATTAAGGCCCCTTTCCTTGACAACACCTGATCCCGGTGTTAAAAATTCAAAATGTGGAGGGATGGCCGAGTGGTTTAAGGCAGCGGTCTTGAAAACCGCAGACCGGAAGGTCCGTGGGTTCGAATCCTACTCCCTCCGCCATCAAATCCTGTTCGCCGAAGCGGTGGCATACGCCCAATCCTTAGCCCGTCAGCATGAAAAGCTCACCTGGAACGGCTTCCGGGTGTATGCCATTGACGGCGCCAAGAAAAACTGTACCGCATCCGGTTTTCTGGACACAAGTTTTTATTAAGCCGCTCGCGCGAGTGAGGCTTGGGCGCAACCCCCCGCCGCTTATCTTGTCTGGCCCTCACCCCTTGAACCATGCCGGCCTCTTCCTGCAAGCGGCCTATTTCTGATATGATGGTTACGTCGGTCATCCTACCTGATGGGCAAACTTCCGGGAAACCGATACCCATCACCGCAGCCACAGGACACCCAAGGAGGCCTGGGAATGGCGGAAGAGGCAGCCGTAGTCGCCATGGAGAAACTGGATCAGCCGGAATCGGGGGAGAAGGAACACCGCCGGGAACTGCACCTGTTTAACCAAATCGCCACCATTACCGCGCACACCCTGGATCTCCAGGAGATCATCGACGCGGTTCTCTCGGCGGTTTTGGAGTTCTTCCGGATTGACGCCGGCTTTTTGCTGTTGTGGGACCAGGAGCGCCAACGCCTGACCTACGCCGCCTCCCGGGGCTTGCCCCAGGAGTACCTGGGCCAGTTCTCCGGCGGGGCGCTGGAAGGCCTTATGGAGTCCAACCGGTCCCATGCCGTCGACCCCTTGATCATTAAGGATATCCGCGATGATCCGCGCCTGTTCTCTTCCACCTTTACCGATCTGATCCGGCAAGACCCCGCGTTCCGGGCGGTGGCCAGCATTCCCTTGAGATATCGGGACGATATTATCGGGTTCCTCAATCTGGCGGCGAAAAGTGCCCGGCCCTTCCGGTCTTCCCGGCGACAGAAGTATTTCCTCGGCATCCTGGGGAACCAGATCGGCCTGGCCATTGAAAACGCCCGCCTCTATCACCAGCTGCGGCGCTCGGAGAGGCGCTACCGCCGCATCTTTGAAGGTTCCAAGGACATGATTTTCGTCACCGACCGGGAGGGCCGCCTCCTGGACCTCAACCCGGCGGGAGTGGAACTCTTGAAGTTTTCCTCCAAGGCCGAGGCCCTCAGCCTGTCCCATCTCAGGGAAGTCTTTCAAGAGCCGCGCGACTGGGAGCGGTTTCAGCTCAAAGTGGAAGTGGAGGACTACATCCGGGACCTGGAATTGACCCTGAAACCGCAGACTGGCGGCCAGGTCTACGCCCTGCTCACCGGCATCGTGCGCCGGAATAAGGAGGGCCGCATCACCGGTTACGAAGGCATCTTGAAAAATATCAACGAACGCAAGCTCAAGGAATGGGAGCTCCTGCGGGAGAAGAAAACCACCGAAGGCATTCTGGAAGGCCTGCCGGTGCCCACCTTCGTCATCGACCGCACCCACCGCATCATCTACTGGAACCGGGCCTGCGAAGAACTGACCGGGTTTTCCCGGCATGAAATGGTGGGGACCTACCGCTACTGGCTGCCCTTCTACACCCATGAGCGGCCGTCCATGGCCTCCCTGGTGGTGGAGCAAAACATCAAGGCCCTGGAAAAGTTTTTCGGGGACAAAAACCTCAAACCATCCCCCAACCTGCCGGGGGCCTATGAGGCCTACGAGTATTTCCCCAACTTCCGGGGCCGGGAACGCTATCTCTATCATACCGCCTCCCCCATCTATGATGATGAGGGCCGCATCCAGGGGGCGGTGCAGGTCATCCTGGACATGACCAAGCGGGAACAGCTGGCCCGGGAACTGACGGATTCCGAAGATAAGTTCCGCCGCCTGGTGGAAACCTCCCTGGACGGCATCGTCCTGCACCGCAATATGAAGCTCCTGTACGTGAACCGGGCCTGCCTGGAGATGTTCCATTACCAGGAACCCGCCCAGATGCTGAACCGATCGCTTCTCAGGTTTGTGGACCCCCAATACCACCAAGTGGTGGAGCGGTGGCAGACGCAATTGCAGCGCGGGGCTTCCACCCCCCGGATCTTTGAAATGAAGGGGGTCAAAAAGGACGGCAGCAAATTCGACATAGAGGGCGTCTCGTTCCCCACCACCTACGAAGGCCGGCCCGCCATCCAGACCCATATCCGGGACATCACCCACAAGAAGCACCTGGAAGAGCACCTGAGCCGCACGGAAAAGTTGGCGGCCCTGGGACAGCTGGCCGCGGGGGTGGCCCATGAAATCAATAATCCCCTGGGGGGCATCCTGGTTTACAGCTACCTGCTCCTGGAGGACCTAAACCCGGAAGCGCCGGAGCGGACCCAGGTGGAGAAGATTGTCCGGGAAGCCACCCGCTGCAAGGAGATCGTCCAAGGACTGTTGGAGTTCTCCCGGCACATGCCCTCCAAGATGGTGCCCCTGAATATCAACGCCGTCCTGGAAGAGGCGATCTCCCTGGTGGAGGATCATCTCATGTTCCAGGGCATTCGGCTGGTTCAGGAACTCGATCCGCACCTGCCCCCCGTCTTGGGCGACAAGAACAAACTTGAGCAGGTGTTTATCAATCTGTTGATGAACGGCGGGGAGTCCATGCAGGGCGAGGGCCAGCTTTCCGTCAGCACCGAGGTGGCCAAAGGTGGCGACCTGGCGCTCATTCATTTTAAGGACACCGGGCCCGGCATCCCGGAACACTTGCTCAGCCGACTCTTCGATCCGTTCTTCACCACCAAGGAAGTGGGTAAGGGCGTGGGCCTGGGATTGTCCATCAGCTATGGCATCATTCAGAAACACCTGGGCCGGATCTACGTGGAACGGACCGGGACAGAAGGGACCGCCTTTGTCATCGAACTTCCGGTTCACCGGGAATCGCCGGGCGCCACCCTGGAGAATCAGACTTAGAGAAAAAAAGCACAAATTCTGAGGCCCGTCTCGGCCCCGGAGGCCGCCGCCCGGCCGGGGGCCTGATATAACCGGCACATATTTATAGGCAATCCGGTTCAAGGTTTTCTCCTCACCTTTTTGCCAAAAAATATTGACTATGAGGCGGGGGTATGATAGGTAGGCACATGTGAAAAGAATCTTTTTCTTTGGGGGGATTACCCTGGCGGACCGGCGTTGAAGGAAGACACCAAAAAATTTTTACGAGAGCTTTTTTCCGGGGGTTACCGGGCTAGCTCCATCGGTTTGTCTCTGGTGTTCGCCATTTTTATCGGCGCCTTTTTGGGCTATTTGCTCGATAACTACTTTGACACCGGCTATCTGTTCAAAATCATCGGTTTGATTTTTGGCATTATCGCCGGTTTTCGCAACGTCTATATTTTGGGTAAGAAATTCCAGGACCAGAAGTGAGGGGCGCGATGGATATCACCTTACCCCGCCACTTGAAAATCGCCAACTGGTCGGTTTTGGCGGTGCTGGTCCTGGCCGGGTTCTTCTGGCGCGGCCGGGAATTTGCCCTGGGAATCCTGGTGGGGGGGCTGGTGATCGGCATCAACTTTCACCTCCTCCATTATGCCCTGCGGGGCACCCTGGAGCAGCTGGCCCAGGATCCCCAGGAGGGCTCAAGCCGGGCTAAGGCCTGGTTCGCCGGCCGGCAGTTGCTGCGCTTTTTGGCGCTGTTGGTGATTATTTTTCTGTTAGTCAGTTTTGGCTGGGTCAATATCTTCGGGCTGTTGGTGGGCCTGTCCACCGTAGTCCTGACCTTGATGCTGGCCGCGCTTCACGAAACGATCAAGCTCAAGAATAAGGAGGCAAACCCGTCCCATGGAACACCCCATTCTATTTCTTGACCTACTCCAGGAATTTTTTAAGACCCATATCCCGCCACACGTCACCTACGCCTGGCTCATCATGCTCCTATTGATGGGTTTGGGGCTCCTGGCCAGCCGGCAGATTTCCCTGGTGCCCAAGGGCGCCCAGAACGTCTTTGAACTGATCATCAGCAGCCTGGAAGAGTTTATGGTGGAGATTACCGGCGAAGAAGGCCGCGCCTTTTTCCCCTATATCTGCACCGCGTTCCTGTTCATCGCCTGCTGCAACCTCATCGGCCTGCTGCCGGGGTTCTTGTCCCCCACGGCCAATATCAATACGACCCTGGCTTTAGCCCTGTGTACCTTCGTATTCACCCACTACCTGGGAGTCAAGTACCACGGGGTCAAGTATGTCAAGCACTTCCTGGGACCCGTTCCGGCCCTGGCGCCGCTGTTCTTCCCCATCGAGATCATCGGGCACTTCGCCCGGGTGCTCTCCCTGACCTTGCGTCTTTTCGGCAATATCATGGGGGAAGATCTGGTCCTGGCGATCCTCTTGTTCCTGGCCGGGCCGTTCCTGGCCCCGTTACCCATGATGTTCCTGGTGGCCTTCACCAGCGTCATGCAGGCCTTTGTTTTCACGTTGCTGTCCATGATGTACTTTGCCGGTTCCATGGAGCACGCTCATTAATAACGATGTAGCCGCAGGCTTTAGCCTGCGCCCGCACAGGCTGGAAGCCTGTGCCACTAAAATCTTGGAAGAAGGCCAATTCACATATCTCAACATCATTTAAGGAGGTTTTAGCAATGAGAAAATCCCTGGTTCTTGGACTGAGCATGCTGGTAACCCTGCTCTGGGCTTCCCTGGCTTTGGCGGCTGAGCCCGCAGGCAGTTCTGCCGCTAGCTTGGGCGGCTTTTTCAGCTATGCGGTGATGGCCGCCGGCTTCGCTATCGGCATTGCCGCTTTCGGCACCGGCATCGGCCAGGGCCTGGCCATTAAGAGCTCGGTGGAAGGCATCGCCCGTAACCCCGAGGCTTCCGGAAAAATCACCGTCACCATGCTGATCGGTCTCGCCCTGATCGAGTCTCTGTGTATTTACGCTCTGGTCGTCGCCCTGATCATCCTGTACGCGTACCCCATGACCAAACCCATTGCCACGGCTCTGGGCTTCAAGATGTAAGTAACTGAAAGTCGGAAGGGGGGCCTGGCGCCCCCCTTTTTACCGAGCAGCTTTGTGTAAAAATCCACAAATAGAGCAGGGCCCTCGTAACAGCTAACTTATGCGGTCAGCGATGAAATTCTCCAAAATTCCCGCCGCCACCATTACCCGTTTGTCCATTTACTCCCGCTATCTCGAGACCCTGGCCCAGGAAGGGGTCAAAATCATCGCCTCGGACAAGCTGGCCCAGAAGTGCGGCATCAACCCCGCCCAGATCCGCAAGGACCTGGCTTACTTCGGGGAGTTCGGCATCCGGGGGGTGGGCTATTTTGTTAAGGAGCTGCTCTTCGAGATCAGGCGCATCCTGGGCCTCAACAAGATCTGGAAGATGGCTCTGGTGGGGATCGGGAACCTGGGGTCGGCGCTGCTGGCCCATCAAAATTTCATCCGCCAGGGCTACGAGTTCGTGGCGGTCTTCGACGTCGACCCGGCCAAGGTGGGACGCCGGGTGCCCAGCGGCCAGATCATCCACTCCGTGGACGACCTGGAGACGGTGGTCAAGGACAAAGGAGTGGAGATCGGGGTCATCGCCATCCCCGCCGCCAAGGCCCAAATGGCGGCCTTGCGCCTCATCACCTCCGGCGTCAAAGCCATCCTCAATTTTGCCCCCACCCAACTCCAGGTCCCGGAAGGCATGGCAGTGGAAAACGTCGACTTCACCGTCAAACTGGACAACCTGGCCTACAACCTCACCATGGGTGAGGGGTGAAGCTAGCCGTCAGCAGTCAGCTTTCAGTAGTCAGCTTTCAGTAGTCAGCAAATAAGCCCGCGCCCAATTATCCGTCGCCGAAAATCAGTTTTCGATTTAATCAGAGGTTTTGTTGGTGGCACCGGCATCTTGCCGGTGTTTTTTGGTTTGGCGGGGGCCGAGAGCGTGTCGGCCTTTAAAATTTTGAGGCCAGGATAGGCAATTAAATCCGAACGTCGCTCATCTGCCGCGGTGAACGTCCATCATAAACCCCAGCACAGGCAGACAGAGCCTATACTTTCAGGCAATTCTGGGGGATAAAATCCGAGGTTGACCGGGGGTTGACCGAGATGATCGAACCAAAATTTTCAGGGAAGGAAAATGAGGGCCAACTACCTGGAATAGCTGGAGGCGGCATCCGGATTCGAACCGGAGAATAACGGTTTTGCAGACCGCTGCCTTACCTCTTGGCTATGCCGCCTCTGGAGCGGGAAACGGGATTTGAACCCGCGACTTCGACCTTGGCAAGGTCGCACTCTACCGCTGAGTTATTCCCGCTCGCTCTATTTATGTCTTAAAAATCGGCCCACTTGTCAAGGGGAAAATTGCCTGCCGGCGAAGAAGATAGATCAAAAGGGGGGTTAGCCGGGGCGCCCCCCGGCTTCCGGGGTCCTCCAAGCCTTTTGCCTGGGCCGGCCATCACTAAATCCCTTCCCCGAGCGCCAGGACCGCGATACAATGCCGTTATGGCGGCGTTATTAGAAGAGATCAAAGCCCGGGCCCAGGGTCTGGAAGCTGAATTGGTGGCCCGGCGCCGGGAGTTGCATCAACACCCGGAGCTCTCTCACCAGGAGGAGCGCACCGGGAAGGTGGTAGCGGCATATCTCCGGGATTTGGGCCTCAGGGTAAAAACCGGCATCGCCGGCCACGGGGTGGTGGGGGTCCTTGAGGGGGGCCGCCCCGGGCGGGCGGTGGCCTGGCGGGCCGACATGGACGCCCTGCCCATCGCCGAGAAGGTTAATCTTCCCTGGCGCTCACAGGTGGAGGGCGTCATGCACGCCTGCGGGCATGACTTTCACGTGAGCATCGCCCTGGGCGCGGCCCGGCTGCTCAGCGAGTTCAAAGACCGCCTGGCCGGGCACTACGTCTTTATCTTCCAGCCCGCCGAAGAGGGCCCGCCCGTGGGCGACAGCGGCGCCAAGGGAATGGTGGCCGCCGGCGTCCTTTCTAACCCCAAGGTGGCCGCGGTGTGCGCCCTCCACGTGGCCCCTAACCTGGATGTGGGCCACATCCGCTACGGTCCGGGAGTGGTGATGGCCGGGGCCGACCGCATTATCCTGACCGTCACCGGCAAGTCGGTCCACGGCGCCACGCCCCACCGGGGGGTGGATCCAATCCTGGTGACGGCCCAGGCGCTCAACCAGATTCAGGGCTTCCTGGCCCAGCAGATCGACGCCCGGTCCCCCAAGATCCTCACCTTCGGCCGCATTCAGGGGGGCAACCGCTTCAATATCCTGGCGGATGAGGTCACCCTGGAAGGCAGCCTCCGCTATCTCCAGGAATCAGTGCGCCAGGAGGTCTTAAACGGCCTGCGGCGGCAGTTCGCGGGGCTCTCCCAGGCCACCGGGGCCGAGATCAATCTCACGGTGGAACCCCTGTTCCCCATGCTCAAAAACGACCCGGAGCTCACGGACCAGGCGGAACAGGTGCTCCGAACCCTGCTGGGCGCGCCGCGCCTCAAACTGCTGCGCCCGGCTATGGGCAGCGAGGACTTCCCCTACTTTGCCGCCCGGGCGCCGGGCTTCTATTTTTTCCTGGGGGTTCGCACCCCCGGGGGCCGGGCCCAGGCCCTGCACTCGCCCCACTTCAATCCCGACGAAGCCGCTCTGCCCTGCGGCCTCACGGCCGCGGCGGGGCTGCTGGCCTGCCTGGCCGAACCGCAGTTTCCCCTCCGGCGGTCTGCAGGTCCGGTGACTCAGGAAGAAGAGCCGGGGGTTATGTAGTCCGGCCGGATCTTAACCGGGCCATGATGAAAGATTTCCAGAGCGCCAAGGTTGGCGTATAATCTCGGTTAAGGGAACCCGGCTCCTCACCTTTCCGCAGAGCGAGCCCCGGGTTGCGCCGCATATTTCATTCAAGGAGTGCTTCGTGACGTACCCGTGTTTTCGATTGTCCACCCGGATATTTGTCCCCCTGCTGGCGACCGTCTTCGCTTTGGCGCTCATCCTGGCAGGCTTCCCGAACGACCGGCCCCGCAACCTCAAGGCGGCCGAGAAGGCGACGAGCGAACCCGCAGCCCCGGCGCTGGCCCCCGACGCCGCCACCCCGCCGCAGGCTCCCAGCGCCGCCCCGCAGGGTCCTCCGGCCAAAACCAAGAAAGTTGCTAAGGGCAAGAAGGCCGCCAAGCAGGCCAAATGGCAACAGGCCCCACCTCCCGGGAAAATAGCCCCCCCGGGGAAATATAACGCCGGCGAGGACCCCGAGTATGCGGAACGGTGCGGCTGGCCGGTGAAATTCCCGCCGCCGCTGCCGGGTTCGATCCTGCCGGAGAAGCGGATCGTCGCCTATTACGGCAACCCGCTGTCCAAGCGGATGGGGGCGCTGGGCGAGTACCCCAAGGACGAGATGCTGCGGCGGCTGAAGGGGGAAGTGGCCAGATGGGAGGCGGCGGATCCGTCGCTGCCGGTACAGCCAGCCCTCCACCTGGTCACGGTAGTGGCGCAGGGAGAGCCGGGTAAGGCCGGTAAGTACCGGATGCTTATGCCGGACAAAGTCGTCAACCAGGTGCACGACTGGGCCAAAGAGGCCAACGCCATCCTGTTCATCGACATCCAGACCGGCCATGACAACATCCGCACTATCCTGCCGCGCTTCGAGTGGATGCTGAAAAATCCGGACGTGCACCTGGGGATCGACCCGGAGTTCAACATGATCAAGAGCGGCAAGAAGCCGGGGTCCAAGATCGGCACCTATGACGCGGCGGACATCAACTTTGCCTCCGGCTACCTCCAGGACCTGGTGAAAAAGTACAATATCCCGCCGAAGGTGTTCGTAGTGCACCGCTTTACTCGCAACATGGTCACCAATGCCAAAAGTATCGTGGTCCGTCCCGAAGTGCAGATCGTCATGCACATGGACGGCTGGGGCGCCCCCTGGCTGAAGCGGGATTCGTACCGGGATTACGTTGTGGCCGAGCCGGTTCAGTTTACCGGCTTTAAGCTCTTCTATCACAACGACACCAAGAAAGGCGACCCGCTGATGACGCCGCAGGATATCCTAAAGCTGAACCCCAAGCCGATTTACATCCAGTACCAGTAAGAGCGGGTCGAATGTAGTCGGAAAGCCAAAAGAGGGGAGGCCGCCTTGCCAGGGCGGCCTTCCCGTTACATTTCAGCGTTAATTACCTCCGGCATGACCGGGTAATACCGTGTTCCCTTTGAAATGAAACAAACCATCCAGATAACCTATTGATATCTCTCGTAGGGGCGGGTTTCAAACCCGCCCCTACAAAACGAACACGGTATAAGCCGCAGTTATAGCGGTTGCCACAAATTCTTGCCGCTTCCTGATGCCAAAATCCCCCGCAAGCCCCCTTTTTCAAAGTGGGACTTTCAAAGGAATTCCGCTAAGTTTCCCCCTTTGGAAAAGGGGGGTCGGGGGATTTTGGTTTGTGGAGCAGGCGCCGTAACGGAAAAAACTTTTGACAATCGCCCTAGTTGCGGTAAATTCCGGTGGGGCGGGCCTCCGGGCGGGCCGGCGATATGAGTCTGTCAGTCTGACGGGGGCCTGGAGCGTTTCAGCCAGGCCGGGGTGACCGCCTCGGGGATGGCGTCCCCGTCGGGGATGTAGGGTTTCAGGTCCAGGATGGGGGTGCCGTCGTGCGCGTCCAGGTCCGCCACCTCAACGACGTTGCCCTCCACCTTGATGATGCGGCAGGCGGTGAAGCCGATGAGGTTGGGGCGCACCGGGGCCCGGCAGGCGAAGACGCCGGTCAGGGGGTTGGCCGGGTCCCGGCGGGGGTGCACCTGGAGGGTCCGGCGCTCCTCCGGGTTGTCGTTTTCGTGGAACCAGTAGAACACCCAGAGGTGGGAAAAATCCTGGAGGCCGGTGAGGGCCGGGGCATATTCCGGGAACACCGAAAGCCAGGCGCGCTGGCCCTGTTTCTTGACCACGCCGACCGGAGAGAGACAGATGGATTTGATGGCGGTTCTCCTTGCGTCTTTAAGCGTTGGGCCGGGTTCTTCAGCATAGAGGGGGGCTGAACCGAGTAATACTCCGATCACGCCGCAAATCGCTAAAAACCGCATGGTCGCTCACTCCAAGACTCAATGAGCAGATGTTTTTCTGGTGTCCAAGCTCCTGTTCCAAAAAGTTCTTTAAATTGGTGGCACAGGCTTTCCAGCCTGTGTCAAGGAAGCAGGTTAGCCGTGCACAGCCTGGAAAGGCTGTGCCACCAGCCAATACCAGCTTTTCATGCTTTACGGGTGTGCCAAAGGCTCATGAGTTACTGCTTGGACACGAGAATGGCATTATCGGGGCCCCCGCGGCCCAGGTGTTCCGGCCACAACCCCCTTTTACGGGGTTTGGGGGAGGGCGGCAGGGGCGCTTACGAAAAGCCCCTGGCCCCCTCCCCCAATATCTTTCCCAGCACCGCCGCCACCAGGTCCAAGGGCACCCCGTCCCGGATTACGGTTGCGCCCAGGCGGGGGAGCAGGACAAAGGGCACGCCGGTTTCCTGGCGCTTCTTGTCCAGGCGCAGGGCCGCCATCACGGCTTCCGGGTTGAGTTCCGGCAGGGGGCGGCAGAGGTCGAAGCCGCAAATGAGCCGGCGGCCCCACTCGGCCTCGGCCGGGGCCAGGCCCGCCAGACGCTCCGACAGGGTCAGGGCGGCCACCATGCCCCAGGCCACCGCCCGGCCGTGGGGCAGACGGAAGCGGGAAGCCTGTTCCAGGCCGTGGCCCAGGGTGTGGCCGAAGTTGAGGATGCGCCTGAAATCGGACTCCCGCTCGTCTTGGGACACCACCTGGGCCTTGATGGCCGCGGCCCGGTAGATGGTGTCGGTCAATTCGGCCTCATCGCCAAAAACCCCGGCGCCGGCGGCGTCAAGCCGCGCCAGCAGGTCCCGGTCTCGGATGAACCCGGCCTTGAGCACTTCGGCCAGGCCGTTGAGCCGCTCGGCCCGGGGCAGGGTGCGCAAAAATTCGGGGTCGATGACCACCATCCGGGGCTGGTGAAAGGTGCCCAGGAGGTTTTTCCCTTCGGGCAGATTGATGGCGGTCTTGCCCCCGATGGCCGCGTCCACCATGGCCAGCAAGGTGGTGGGCACCTGGATAAAGGGCAGCCCCCGCATGAAGATGGAGGCCAGAAAGCCGGCGAGGTCCCCCACCACGCCGCCTCCCAAGGCGATGACCGGGGTGCGCCGGTGGGTTCCCCGGGCCAGGAGTTCCCGGGCCAGGCGCGGCACTACGCCCCAGGCCTTGGCCCGCTCGCCGGGAGGCGTGGTCAGAAGCACGGGGGTGAGTCCGGCCGCGGTAAGAGAGCCCAGCACCTCGGCGCTGTAGAGGCGGGCTACCCGGCGGTCCGAGATCACCACCACCTGGGGAGGGAACCGGAAGGGGCTGAGAAGGGGTCCCAGCCGATGACGCAAGCCCGGTTCGATCACCAGCCGGTAGCTCAGGTCCCGGCCGGGGAGCGGCAGCTCAATCTCGCGCATCACCAGCCCCGGTATCGAGACAAGGGACCACAGGCTGGAAAGCCTGTGCTACTGAAGAAAATCTCCCGCATCACCAGCCTCCGGGGCGCAGGGTGCGAATTTCCTCCATCAAGGCTTGAAACTGGTCGGGATAGAGGGACTGGGCACCATCGGACATGGCCTTATCCGGCTCATGATGGACTTCGATCATCAGCCCGTCCGCGCCCGCCGCCACCGCGGCCCGGGCCAGCGGGGCCACCAGGTCCCGGCGCCCGGCGGCGTGGCTGGGGTCCGCGATGATGGGCAGATGGCTCTCCCGGCGCACCGCCGGGATGGTGGCCAGGTCCAGGAGATTCCGGGCATGCTCGCCAATGGTCCTGACGCCCCGTTCACAGAGAATCACCTGGGAGTTGCCCTCCGACATGATATATTCCGCCGCCATGAACCACTCATCCAGGGTGGCGTACATGCCCCTTTTGAGCATCACCGGCTTCTTGGTCCGGCCGGCGCAGCGCAGCAGGGTGAAGTTCTGCATATTCCGGGCCCCGATCTGAATGATGTCGGCATATTCGGCCACCAGTTTCAGGGACTCCTGGTCCACGGCCTCGGTGACGATGAGCAACCCCGTCTCCTCCCGCACCTTCTTCAGAATCTTCAGGCCGGCTTTCCCCATACCCTGGTAGCTATAGGGGGAGGTGCGGGGCTTGTAGGCGCCGCCCCGGAAGATGCGGGCCCCGGCGGCCTTGACGCGCCGGGCGATGGTCAGGACCTGGGTTTCGCTTTCCACCGCACAGGGACCGGCGATGACCACGAAATGCCTCCGGCCCAGGTCCAGGCCGGGCAGGTGGATGATAGTGTCTTCCCGCTTCATTTCCCGGCTCACCAGCTTATAGGGCCGGGAGACCGGAATGGCCTGGATAACCCCGGGCATATCCACGAACCCGGCCGGATCCACCGGACCGGGATTGCGCAAGATGGCGATGGCCACCCGTTCCCCGCCGGGCATGGGTTGGGCCTCGAAGCCCAGGGATTCGATCTTCGCCACCACCGCCTGGATATGGGCGTCGGTGGCGTCCTTGTCCATTACGATGAGCATGGTAGCTCTCCCCTAAGCGCCACGGTAAAGATGCGGATGCCAGGGCCAGCCACCATGGTAGGCTGACGAGAGGTTGACGGCCGGGATGGCCCACACCTGCAAGGGAAAAATCAGCACCCTGCGCCTTTTTTACCAGGGATCAGGGCCAAAAGCAACCAGAGGGGATAAATGCTCCCGGCCGGAGGGAAAAGCGGCTTCTCTTCTCATGGATAAAGGGATCAAGGGAATAATCGGTCGCGCCCCTCAGGGGAGGGGGAGTTCTCAGGAAAGGTTCACGAGTCGTTGAGCCAGACGCCGGCAGAGCCCGATCATCCCCAAGGCCATGGCCGACCCCTGGTGTTGTGCTTCATAACGGATGTTCCATTTTAAGGTGATTAAAAATATCCTATAACCTGTTGAAATACAAATATATACTATTTCATTGACAGTTTTTTTCTAGTGGCTGCATGGGTTTTCCTCAGGGGCAGGGTGTCCGGCAATTTAACCTGGGCGGCGGCCAACAATTCCTGGTTGAGGCCGGTGGGCTGGGGGACTTTCTGGCACTTGACGTTGGCGATGGCCAGTT
>VGSJ01000021.1 GCA_016875015.1 Deltaproteobacteria bacterium
TTCGGTCCTAAATTTTTTTTGAAATGCCAGGAGGCTCAGGTTTTCTTGTTGCACAATATTTGCTCCATTTAGCTAATTATTTTGGTAAATTATAGCTTATTTTAGGAGCAATGGCAATAAGCATATTTATAAAATGATTAACCAAAAATTTTTTAGTAAAGAATAAATTGCTATAATCAATGAGCCACTCCCTATCTCCAACCTTCTACCGCCTGGGCCGCTGGCTGACCCGGCAAACCATCGGTCGGTTCTTCACCCTGCGGGTGGAGGGCCTGGAGCACCTGCCGGCCCGGGGTCCCGCGATTATCTGCCCCAAGCACCAGCGCTGGGAAGACATCCCGGTCATGGGCATGGCCCTGCCCCCGCCGCCCCACTATATCGCCAAAGTGGAACTGTTCCAGCAGCCGGTGGTGCGGGAGTTGCTGGGGGCCATGGGCGGGGTGCCGGTGGACCGGCAAAACCCCCGGGCGACGCTGTCGTCCTTCCGGCGCCTGCTGCCGCTTTTGACCAAGGGGGCTTTCATCGTGGTGTTCCCCGAAGGCACTTACTTTTCAGGCCGGGTCGGCCCCGGCAAACACCGCCTGATCCAGCTGCTCTTGAAGCTGCAAGGGCAGGAGGGGTTGGGGTTCCTGCCCTTTGTTCCCGTGGGGGTGGCTTATGAGCCCCGGGCCTGGGGCTCTACGGCGCACGTCAAACTGGGGCCGCCGCTAGTGGCCCCCGGCCCGCGCCAGGCCCAGGCCCTGACGGACGCCCTCATGGCGCGCATCGCCCGGCTGTCGGGGGTCTGACTCACCGGCCCCTCAAAAAATTTTCCATAAAAATGGCTGACATGGGGTGATTTCTGCGGGGAAAGCCTTATTCTTTGGCCAGGTGAATGTGGAACAGCCGCCCTCGGCTGTTCTTGGCCAAAGAAATGGTGCGCAGTGCGCACCCTGATCTGATGGAATTTCGGGCTTCCGTTCATCCCATATATAGTGGCCTGGTGAGTCAACCGGATAGCCCCATTTCGTAATTTTCGTAAGAGGTGATCCCAAGAGGTGATCCCATGAAAAAAGGCTGGCAATTTCTGTCGCGGGGATGGTGGGTGGTGCATTTCCTGGGGTTTACCCTGGTCTATACCGCCGGGCGCCTGACCGCGGCGCTCATGAGAGGGTAGGCCGATGAACCGCTGGCTTCCCCACGTGCTGTTTCCCCGGCCCGGCTGGTTTATCCTGCACGCCATCGTCATCGTCCTGGTGTTCCTGCTGGGCTACTCAGTGAAGTTTTAGGGTGAACCCCGTGACCACCCAACGCCCCGCCCTCTGGGTGGCCCTGGTGTCTCTGGCCCTGGGCGCCACCCTGCTGCATTACCGGATTCACCCCCCGAAGGACCTAACGTATCTGTGGCCCAACCTCTTTTCCTTGATCGACCTGGTCCTGGTGAGCGCCTTGTTCCGGTTCCGGGGCGCGGCGCTTTTGGGCCTCTTGCTCAACAGCTTCCTGGCCTTCCTGGGGATCATGATGATGGCGGATTACTCCTTCTCCGCCACCCTGGCGGGCCAAGTGAAGGTTATGCCGGGCGTCAACTTCTTCGGCTGGCTGCTGCACACCACCTTCCCGTATATCATGATCGCCCTGGCCGACTTCCTGACGGGCCTGGCCCTCTACCGGGCTATCCTGGCGGAGAAGTCAGTGGTCAGTAGTCAGTAGTCAGTTATTTTTTCTGGCAACTGGCAACCGGCAACTGACTTACAGCTTCCCTGCCGCCTGCAGGGCGTTTTTCAGGGCCAGGGCCTTTGCCGCCACGGACATGGGGGTGGGTCCCAGGATGCGGATCATGGGTTCCTTGCCAAACTCGCCCCGGTCGTAGATCAGGTCCGGGGGCGGCTCGCCGGGCTTGAGGACCGAGGCCACGCCCCAGGTCAGGGCGCCGCCTTCCCGGGCTTTGACCTCCGGGGGTTCGGCGTTGCGGTCAAAGCTGGCCACCCGCAGGTGGAGCAGGGGCGCCAGGTCATCGACGCCTTCGAAGAATTTGACGTTCATGGCGCTCCTGAGCTCCGGGTGGGTGGTCATGGCGGTGAGGATGATGGCGCTGATGTGGCTGGAGGCGCCGAAGGCCGGCGGCGCCGGAATCAGCAGGCCCTGGGGGCCGCGGCGGAGCCGCCCGGGGAAGGCGGCCACGTCCCGGGGCCCCTCCGGGTAAGGGGTGGCGTACCCGAGGTTGGACATGACTTCCGGGATGAGGGGCTCGATTCCTTCTTTCTCCAGGCGGGCCGCGGCCGTCTGCAACGCGGCCAGGACTTCCAGGCGGGCCAGGTCCCGGGCGAAGGGGGCGTAGGGGTTCACCGGGCCGGCGCCCCGTCCCAGGGACAATCCGTACTTGAGAGCCTGGGCCGTGAGCTCCCGGGCCCGGTTCACCGTTTCCGGCGCCGACAGACCCTGGGCCAGGCCGGCGGCGCAGGCCGAGGCCAGAAGGCAGCCGGAGCCGTGGTGATTCGGCGCCACCAGGCGCACGCCGGGCAGGTGGTAGACGTTTTTGCCGTCGGTGAGCACGTCCACCGGCTCCCCCGGCAGGTGACCGCCTTTGGCCAGGACCCAGCGGGGGCCCATATCCTTGAGGCGCCGCGCCGCCTTTTCCAGGTCTTCGGGGGTCTTTACCTCAAGCCCGGCAAGCCGGGCGGCTTCCGGGGCGTTGGGGGTGATAAGGTAGGCCAAGGGGAACAGCTCTTCCGTCAGCCTTTCGATGCCGGCCGCCGTGAGCAGCGGGAAGCCGCCGCCCGCGGCCAGAACCGGGTCCAGCACCAGGGGCGCGTCTAAACCCTTCAACCTTTCGGCCACGGTGCGGACCAGCGCCGGCGTGGCCAGCATCCCCACCTTGACCGCAGCCACGGGGAAATCGCTCAGCACCGCGTCCAGCTGCGCGGCCACCACTTCGGGGGCCACCGGGTGGACCGCCTTTACCCCCTGGCTGTTCTGGACGGTGAGGGCGGTGACCACCGTGAGGCCGTAGGCCCCCAGGAGGGTGGCCGCCTTCAAATCCTGTTGCAGGCCCGCCCCGGCGCCCGGGTCGGAGCCGGCGATAATCAGCACCGTTTTCATGAGTTAGGCCATTTGCCCTTTCACATCCAACCAACCAGTAACTTATGGATAGTTTATTTTATTTTAACCGAAAACTGAAAACCGAAAACGGTATTTAAAGCCTCCGGTCATGAGCCAGGCAGCGCCTGGCTTCGGCCACCAGTTCCCGGCGGTAGTCCCAAGTGAGATAGAGGTTCCGGGCGATGCGAAGCTCCGCCAGGGCCATGTAACAGGGGTTGAGGCTGAAGAGTCGCTGAGTCAAAGCGGGATCAAGCCCCGCGGCCGCCAGGTACATCCGGAAAAAATGCCCGATGGCCTTTTCGGACCCGCTAAAATCCGAGGTGCGCCAGCCCCAGGCATGCTTCAGTTCCCCGGCCACCCAGGACAGGTCCCAGAGGCGGTCGCCGATTCGAAGCCGCTCCAGGTCCAGGGCCACGGCCCGCCCGTTGGGGAAAAGAAAGTTGGTGGGGGTGGCATCGCCGTGAATGAGCACCTGCCGGTCGGAAAATTTTTGAAAGCGGGTCTCCCAGGCGGCGCGCTCACCCTCCAGGGCCAGACGGTCCTCCCGGTTCAACAGCCCGGCTTCCAGCAACTGGGCCATCACCTTATCCAGGTAAGCCAGGGCGGGCTCGGGCGAAACCGGCAGAGCCGGGACCGGCCGGGAGTGAAAAAAGGCCAGCAAGTGCGCCAGTTTTTCCAGGCCCCGGAAGAGGGGCGCCGGGTCTCCGTGGACGCAGGCCTTGAGCAAGAGGTGATCCAGGTCCGGGCCGGGCACGGCTTCCAGGAGGAGCCCCAGGGACCTCTCGGGCCAGCGGCCCAGGAGCCGGGGCGCCAGGCCGCAGCCATTTCCCAGACCCAGGGCGGGGAGCTGCAGATAGTGGTCATATTCCCGGGCCAGGCTCCAATCAGCGGAAACCCGGGGGGGATAGGCGGAGAAGAATTTCCCCACCACCGCGTAGTCGCCGCCGGGGAAGGTGAAGCGCCGGACTTGGCGGGACGAAGGCAACGGTTCGACGAAAACCTCCCCGGCCGGGGGCCGGAAACCGGCCTCGGCTCCCACCAGGCGCCTCAAGGCCCGGGCCAGGGGATCAGCTTCGGCCAGGCGGTTCATGGCCTTTCCCGGACCAACACCCGGCCCGCCTCAAGGGCGCAGCCCAGGGCGCCGTTGAATTGGGGATAGGGCGGCACCCTGACCTGAAAATCTCCCTGGTCCCCCAGGAGCTTAACCACGGCCCGGTTTTTGGCCACGCCCCCCACAAAGACCAGGGTGGGGCAGCGGTAGCGGCACACCATGGCCAGGGCCCGGCGGGCCACCGAGGCGTTGACCCCCGCGGCGATCCGGGCGGGGTCCAACCCTTCCAGGAGGTGACCCACCAGTTCGGTCTCCCCAAAAATGGCGCAGGTTTGGGAGATGTCCGCCGGGTCCTGCCAGCACCCGGCAAAGTCCGTGAGGGGCATCTGGAGAAACCGGGCCATGTTTTCCAGGTAGCGCCCGGTGCCCGCGGCACAACGGTCGTTGGTGAGGAAATCGAACACCCGGCCCTCCCGGATATAGAGGACCTTGGTGTCCTGGCCCCCCATCTCCAACAGGATGAAGTGGTCCAGGCCCGTGACGAACCGGGCCCCCAGGAAGTGCGCCCGGATCTCAGTGATGGTGGGAAAATGGGCTTTAAGAAGATTCTTGCCGTACCCCGTGGCCACCAGCGCCTCCGGGGGGGCCAGCCCCAGCCGCCCCCAATCGATCCGCACCTCCCCCTCAAAGCGCACCAGATAATCCCGATAGAAACTGATGCTGTCCAACTGCCGCCGCCCCCAGCCCCCTGGCGCCCGGGCATACACCAACTTCACCGCCCGGCTGCCGAAGTCCAGGCCGTAGGTTGAACTTTGAGAAGTACGGGGGGAGGGGTCAGATCCCCCCGGTCCCTGGTCCTCCCCCCAAATTCTTCTAAGGCCGCAGGACATCGACAAAGGCCTCCAGGCGCATGCGGGTGCGGGAATCGAGGGCGGTGGGGCGATCCCCTTCGATGGTCAGGAGGGGCACGTTCAGGTGATCCCGGAGGAATTGATCGAACATCTGGCGGAAGCAGAAGCTCTGGGTGTAGTGCACCAGGCCGTCCAGGCGGCGGGTGGCCACGGCCTCCTTCAGGTCCGCCAGGCGGCCCCCGATGTCGTAGGGATAGGTATAGCGCAGGTATTGCGCCACCAGGTCCGGGCTCGCATCGGGCATGCTGAACTGCCGGGGGAACTCATGGAAGACCACGGCGGCGCCCAGTTCCTCCAGATAGGGCCACAGATCGGTCAAGATGGGCGGGATGCCGGCAAACCCCAGGCGCACCCGGCCATCAGCGGCAGGGGGACGTTGTGCCGCCTCCTTCAGGAAAGCCGTCAGGCGTTGTTCGTAGGCGGTAAGGTCCGAGGCGAAATCCGAGCTCGAGATGAGCCACTGGAAATTCTCCCGGCCATTCACCTGGCCGGTCTCCCAGGTGAGACGGTCCAGGCGGCGCAGTTGGCGGCGCACGGGGGTCAGGCGGGCCTGCATCCGGGCCACCGCGCCGGGGTCGGCGCCCAGGCGATCCATCAAGGCGCTGATTTCCCGGGCCAGTTGTTCCCGGTCCCGGGGATAGGGGAACTTGAAGTGGATGACCTCTATCCCCTCCGCGGCAAGGATTTCCCCCAACGCCTGGGTATTGGAGCAGTCCCCCTGGCAGGCGGCGATGACCGTCTGGATTTCAGGGTGGGCCTGGAGCGCGGCGTAGATCCCCTTGATCCAGGCGCAGAGGGTGCGGGGAAAGCCGGCGGCTTCCGCCTGGCTCACCCGGGCCAGGGCTAACGGGTCGGCAATGAACAAATTGTTCAGGTCCACCGGGGTCAGGCCCGCAGCCAGCACCACCTCCACCGGGATGGTGGTGGTCAGGCCCACCTTCGCGCCCGGGGCGAAAGGCGCGGGTTGGCGCATTGCGTCACTCAATTAAGGCACTTCGCCTTCCTGCAAGTGAACTTCCTGCAAGCCTTCGGTTTCGGAAAGGCTGCGGATCACCTGCTTGAAAATCACCGTATCCTTGCTCTGCAGGCGCAAGCGATAGGTCATCAGGTTACTGGGCGGCTCCAGGGTATAGTTGATGAACTGGATGCTGATGCGATGGCCTTTGAGGATCTGCCTGATATGGTCCAGGGGGTCCTCCGCCCCGTGATATTTCAAGGTCAGCATGGTGAACAGATCGTGGGCGAAGACCCTTTTTATGAGGCGCAGGACGTACAAGATAATCAGGCTGATCCCCGCGGCAAACAGGGCCGGGATGAGATACCCGGCGCCGATGGCCAGGCCGAGACCGGTGGCCAGCCAGAGGCCCGCGGCGGTGGTCAGGCCCCGCACCGAGCCTTTGCCGGTGATGATGGCGCCGGCCCCGAGAAAACCCATGCTGGCGATGGCATAGGAGGCGATCCGGGCGGGGTCCAGGCGGACCACCGATTGGTCCACGGCCAGATGCCGGTGGATTTCCTCCATTTCCAAAGACAGCATCATCATGAGGCAGGCGCCCACGGTGACCAGGATGAAGGTCCTGAGCCCCGCCGCCTGGCCGTGAGCCTCCCGTTCAAAGCCGATGGCCGCACCCACCGTCGCGGCGAGCATCAGCCGGGCCAGTTCCCAGGTGATATGGTGCAGGTCCCACATAATCCGCTCCTTATAAGCGCCGATGGCATTGATCCCCGCAGAGCAGAGCGCCCCGGGGGGGTTGAGCCGGAAAGGGAAGGAGTCCAGGCCGCATTCAGGTAAAACTCCGGGCGCAGCATCGGGCGCATCCGGGGAAGAGCCGGCGGGCGATGATCTGCCGGAAGCGGCGCATCCGGGGGCCGTTCCAGATCTCCGTGAATGGTTGGGCGGCGATGTCGCCGGCCACCAGGTGCAGGCAGGGCGACACGGTCCCGTCGGCCAAAATCCGGCAACCCTTCCACAGGGCCTTGCACACCTGGGGGAAGGGATGGGTCAGGTCCAGGTAATAGGGTTCCAGGAGGTCCAGGGGCAGGTTCGGCAGAAAGAGCAGCTTCAGGCGGCCTTTGGCCAGGCGCCGGGCTTGCCTCAGCTGGTTGAGCAAACCCGGCAGGTCGGCCGGGGTGATCCCGCTTTCATAGTATTCGCCCTCGGGGATGGAGGGGGGGGCCAGGTCAAGTCCTTCCTGGGCGGCAACCTCGGGCGACAGCGCCCGATTGTGGCTCTGGACGTTGGCGGCGGTATTGAAAATGGTGTGCTGGAGCTGGAGGATATCCGCCCCCAACTCGTGGGCCAGGGGGACCATGAGCTCCAGGGTGGACAGGCTGGCTTTGGAAATCACACAGTTGACCAAGATGATGGGCCCGGGGGAACGCTGGCGGTCCCGAGCGGCCACCAGGGTCTTGATGCCCTCGCAGGTTTTCCGGAAGGCGCCCTCCTGCCCCCGAATGGCGTCATGGACCTCGAAGGGTCCGTCCAGAGAGACCGTCACCATCTCCACCCCCTGGGCCACCAGGCTGTCGGCCAGGCGGTCCAGCAAGATGCCGTTGGTCTGGAGGTGCACCACGAAGCCCCGCTGCTTGGCCTCGGTCAGGAAGGCGGCGAAATGGGGATAAAGGGTGGGTTCCCCGCCGGTGAGGTAGAGCCGGGGCCGGAAGGCAGCCACCTGATCCAGGAGGCCGACCCAGACGGACAGGGGCAGCTCCCGGCGGGGGTCGTACCACGGGAGCCCGGTGGGGCCGGGGTCATGGCGGTGCTGCTCGCACATGACGCATTTCAGGTTGCAGCGCCGGGTGAGGTTGAGGTTGAGGTTCACCGGAGGGGCGCTGGCGCCGTCCCGGAAGCGGCGGTCCAGGTCAATGCCGAATTTCTTGCGATATTCCTCCCGCAGCAGGGTGTAGGCCATGCGGGGGTTCCGCCGTATAAGCTTAAAGGCCCGGGTGGACAGGGAGGGTTTGGGCGGCCGGATCGGCATCAATTCTCTTACCTCATACCTGGAAAAACGCTCTCAGCGGTCAGCTTTCGCCTGTTTCCCAAAGTTGATTATCTTTCACCGGCGCTGGCCGAAGATGGCAGCGCCTACCCTGACCAGGGTGGCCCCTTCCTCCACCGCCACCGCGAAATCGCCGGACATGCCCATGGAGAGCTCCGTCAAGGGCAGGCCGGTGAGCCCCCGCAGCCGGTCCCGCAGTTCCCGCAAGGCCAGGAAGTAGGGGCGCGCCGCCTCCGGGTCGGAAAACCACGGCGGCATGGTCATCAGGCCCAAAACCCGCAGGTGAGGCAATCGGGCAACCTCCTGGAGCAGCGCCGGCGCCGCCGCAGGCATGACGCCGGACTTGGTGGCTTCGCCCCCCTGATTGACCTGGATGAGGACGTCCTGGACCTTGCCCTGCGGGGCCGCGGCGGCAGAAAGGGCCTGGGCCAGTTTGAGGCGATCCACCGCGTGGATCAGGTCGAAGAGTTCCACTGCGCCCCGGGCCTTGTTGGATTGGAGGTGGCCCACCAGGTGCCAGTTCACCTGACGTCCCAAGGCGGCGATCTTGGCTCTGGCCTCCTGGAGATAGTTCTCCCCAAAGAGGTCTTGGCCGGCGTCAATGGCGGCCCGGATGCGCTCCAGGTCCACGGTTTTGCTCACCGCCACCAGGCGCACGCGGCCGGGGTCCCGGCCGGCCCTCTGGCAGGCCGCGCTGATGGCGGCCCGCACTTCTTGAAGGTTTTGGGCGATGGGGGTCACGGGTTGGCCGCCTGGTCCGGCGCCAGCACGGTTGCCTCCTCTAAACCGAAAGCCGCCAGGGTATTGGCCCAGGTGCGGGCCGCGACCTCCTCCAGGGTCAGACCCCGGATAGCGGCCAGCTGCCGGGCCGTGGCCACCACGTAGGCCGGTTCGTTCCTTTTCCCCCGCCAGGGTTGGGGGGGCAGATAGGGACAGTCGGTCTCCACCAGGATCCGGTCCAGAGGGGCTTTCGCGGCCACCTGGCGCAAGCCGCCGGCCTTGGGGTAGGTCAGGGTCCCGGAAAAAGACAGATAAAAACCCAGGTCCAGGAAAGCCTGGGCCTCCGTAAGGCTGCCGTCGAAACAGTGCATGACGCCGCCAATGATGCGGCCCCGGTATTCCCGGAGGATCGACAGGGTCACGGAGGTGGCCTCCCGGGTGTGGATCACCACGACCTTCTTATGGGCGACGGCGAACTCCAACTGCCGGCGAAACCAGTACTGCTGGATATCTTCCGGGGAGCGGCGCCGATAGAAGTCCAACCCGATCTCCCCGATGGCCACCACCTTGGGGTCGGCCGCCAGGGAGTCCAGGGCCGCAAGGTCCGCCTCGGTCATGGCGCCGGCGCCGTGGGGATGGCCCCCGACGATGGCCACGACCCCCGGGGAGGTCCTCGCGGTTTCGATTACCTGGGGGGCGTCCGCCAGGCCGGTGGCCACATTGATCACCAGGAGCACCCCGGCCTCCCGGGCCCGGCGCAGCACCGCGGCTTGATCGGGGAAGTGATCCTCCAGGTCCAGGTGGGCGTGAGAGTCGGCCAAACGGATAGACATATCTTCAAGCTTGTGGACAATTCCCCTTTGCATGGTAAAATATACGAAATTTCGCCGGGCTGCAAGGAGAGGCGGTGACCGCCAGGATTTTTGCTCTTGTTGTGATCGGTTGGTTGTGGTTAGTGGCAGTCCTGCCTGCGGGGGCGGCGAGCCTGACGCACACCCCGCCTCAATGGCAGCCAATCGGCCGGGGGCTGGCCTTCTCCCAGGTGGAGGTCCTGCAGGATGGCGAGGTGGTGGCCGGTTTGGCGGTGGTGAAGATCGACCCCGCTGCCAATGCCTTCCGGGTATTGCACGGCGCGCCCCAGGCCATTACCGCCTGGCAGGAGGCGCTTGGCGCCCCCATCGTGTTCAACGGCAGTTATTATAAAAGCGACGGCAAGCCCTGCGGCCTCGTCATTGCGGACGGCAAAGCCTTCGGCCCCAAGGGCAACCGGGAAATGCGGGGGATGTTCGTGGCGGAACCCAAAGGCCTGTCCCCGGACCTGCCCCGGGCCACTATCCTGGATTTGCTCACCACCCGCGTTGACCCCAATAAATTGCCCTGGACGCAAGGAGTGCAATCCTTTCCGTTGTTGCTGGACTATAAAGGGAAGATCAGGGTAAGGGATAGCGAGAAAAGGTCCCGCCGCACGGTGATCGCCACGGACCGCAACGGCAACATCCTGGTGTTCAACACCTCCGACAGATTTTTCACCCTTTTTGGGATGGCCGAGTTCCTCAAGGGCAGTGACTTCGCGATTGATTCCGCCTTGAACCTGGATGGCGGCACGGAAGCGCAACTCTCTATCAAAACCAAGGACTTCGAATTTTATTCTCCCCCTTCCTGGGAGAAATCCATCGGCAACATCATCGATCAGCAGAAGTTCTGGTTGCCTACCGTGGTGGGGGTGTTTCCGCGCCAGGATTGACCCTCATGGCCAGTTACCTTATACTGGGGGCCGGGAAATTCGGCTGCCTGGCCCTTAAGCGCCTGGCCCGGCAGGATGCCGCCGCCAGTTTTGTGGTGGTGGATCGCGACCCCGCGGCCCTGGCGGTGACCCTTGACGGCATTCCGGGCCGGACGCGGGTGCAGGCCGAGGCGGTCGCCTTTCTGGTGCAGCATGCGGGAGGCGACGGCCGGTGGGACTGGATCATCCCCATGGTGCCGGTGCACGTGGCCTTCCAGTGGCTCCTGGCGGGTCCCCTGGCGGGGTCGGCTTGGCAGCCGGCCGCGGCGCCGGAGGCTCTGGCGGGGCTTATCCCCGGGGCCCGGCGTGGTCCGCAAGGCGAGCTTTACCTGAGCCGGGCCCGTCACCTATGCCCGGATGACTGCGCCGAGCCGGAAGTGTGCCCGGTCACCGGGGAATCACGGGACCTTCCTCTCCACCAGGAGCTGGCCGCCCTTAACCTGGCTGGATATGAGATCAGGGTCATTCCCAGCCGGCAACTGGCCCCGGGGGTGGGGGGATACTCCCCCCGGCGGTTGCTGGACCTGGCCCGGGATATGGACGCGTTAAAGGGCAACGTTTTGATCGCCACGGCCTGTCGCTGTCACGGGGTCATACATGGTCTAGCGCAATTCTCGGGGGGAGAGCGTGTTTGATTTTTCCGGGGTTTTAGGTTCCTCGCCGCGCATCCGGGAGATTTTTCAACTCCTGGCGATGGTGGCCCCTTCGGAGGCCACGGTGCTGCTCCTGGGTGAAACCGGGACCGGCAAGGAACTGGTGGCCCAGGCCATCCACCGGAACAGCCCCCGGGCAACCGGCCCCTTCGTGGTGGTCAATTGCGCCACCCTGCCCGAGACCCTGCTGGAGAGCGAACTCTTCGGGCATGAACGGGGCTCCTTCACCGGGGCCACCAACCGCAAAGACGGACGCTTTTTGCTGGCCCACCACGGCACCGTGTTCCTGGATGAAATCGGCGAACTCAGCCTGCCGATCCAGGCCAAGATTCTCCGGGTCTTGCAGGCCCGGGAGTTCGAACCCGTGGGGAGCAATCGCACCCAGAAGGTGGATGTGCGCATCATCACGGCCACCAACCGGGACCTGGATAAAATGGTGCGGGAGGGCCGGTTTCGGGATGATCTCTATTATCGCCTCAACGTTTTCCCCCTGGTGTTGCCGCCCCTGCGGGAGCGTCTGGAGGACCTGCCCGTCCTGGCGGATTTCTTCCTTAAGAAGTACGGGGAGAAGAACCGCCGGGGGGCCATCACCCTGGCCCCGGAGGCGCTCCAGGCCTTCCGGCGCTACCCCTGGCCGGGAAATATCCGGGAGTTGGAAAACGTCATTGAGCGCGGCGTGATCGTCTGTCAGGGCAATGTCCTCACCCGGGAGGATTTGCCGGCGGCCATGCAGCCAAAGGACGGGTGGACCGCGGGCGGCGGCGAGGGCGAGCCCGGTTTGCCGGAACTGGAGCGGCAATTGATCACCCGCACCCTGGAACGGGTGGCCGGTCAGCGCCGGCAAGCTGCCGAAATCCTGGGCATCTCCCTGGATGAATGGAACCTCAAGATCCGGTCCTACGGACTGGAGGCGAGAGAGTAAACCCGGCGATGATTTTTGCACCGTTAATTTTTTTCCTGATGCTGATCTTTTTCCTGGCGGCCCTGGTCATGTTGCCCCTTTTGATATTGGGGCTGATCGGCGAGGCCTTCCTGCGGCTGGGTATCTCCCCCAGCCTGATATTCTGGCTCCTCATCCTGACCCTGGTGGGCAGCCTGGTGAACCTCCCCATCTACCGATTCGAGAACCGGGACCTGGTGGGAGAGCAGGTGGTGTCCTATTTTGGCATGCGCTTCCGGGTGCCCCGGTCGGAGCGGAGCCAGGCGACCATTCTGGCGGTAAATGTGGGCGGGGCCTTGATCCCTATGGCCCTGTCCGGGTATCTGATCTCCCAACTCAATTTTGGCCTCAGCCTGCCGATCCTGTTGGCGGTAGTGACCGTGGTAGTGAACCGCCTGGCCCGCCCGGTGCGTGGTATGGGCATCGGGGTGCCGGGTCTGGCGCCTCCCCTGGTGGCGGCCCTGGGAGCTTACCTCTTGTGCGCCCCGGAGCTCCGGGCTCCCTGCGCCTATATCGCCAGCACCATGGGCATCCTGATCGGGGCCGATCTCCTGAACCTGGGGCGGATCCGGCAGTTGGGGGCGCCGGTGGCCTCCATCGGCGGCGCCGGCACCTTTGACGCCATCTTTCTCAGTGGGATTATTGCGGTCCTGCTCAGCTAAGCCCGGGGCAGGCCGCGACTGTCACTCGCCATAAATGGTATGGTATAAAACAAGCCCTAGCTTGAATACCGACGGTGTTAAGCCCCCCTTTTCTAAAGGGGGGGAGAGAAAACTTGGATTTAACTATCATACATATTCATTAATGCCGCGTCGCACTAGTGCGATTAATGGAGGTGGATGGTTTATGCATCAGTTGCGGATGAGTCGGGAACTTCAACCGGAAGGAGGCCGGGCCTCGGCCCGCCGGCGGTGGCGCCGGATCGCCTCGGTCCTCATGATCCTGCTGCTGCCGGGGCTCCTGGGAGCCTGGCGCGTCGTCAGCGGCGAGAGCATTGACCGCCGCCACGTGGAGCGCATCCGGGACGGCAAGACCACGAAGAATGAAATCCTCCTCCTGTTTGGCGATCCCCAGGAAATCGACCGCGCCCCGGAAGGCGTCACTTACACCTACAAGAGCTTCAAGGATGCGCCGGCCATGCCCTATAGACCGGAGAAGCGCGAGATCAACCCGCAGTCCGATCAACTCTACGTCATTGATCCCAACAAGCAAATCAAGAAAGCGCCGTTGAAGACCGAAGGCAAGATCCTGCGCAGCACCCTGCTCATTCGCTTCAAACCCGATGGGCAAACGGTGATGAGCCACGAATACAAAGAGTTTTGAGGGGAGCCGGTATGACGGCCTTTGCCAATCTGGCCCAGGCTACGGCCTGGGTCTTTGATTTACAGAAGTTCGGGATCAAGTTCGGCCTGTCCTCCACCCTCAGCCTGCTGGCTCGGCTAAGGTTGGACCACCGGGAGGGCCGCTACATCCACATTGCCGGCACCAACGGCAAAGGGTCGGTGGCGGCCATGCTTAGCGCCATCTTGAGCCGGGCCGGCTATCCCGTGGGCCTGTTCACCTCGCCGCACCTGGTGAGTTTTAGGGAGCGCTACCGCTTAGGGGATGAGGAGGTGCCGGCGGACCGTTTGCTGGCCTTGATCAACGAGGTGCGGGCCGCAGTGGACACCGCTGAACCCCCCACTTTCTTTGAGTTCGCCACGGCCATGGCCTTTCTCTACTTTCTCCAGACCGGGGCCGCCCCCATTATCCTGGAGACCGGCATGGGTGGCCGCCTGGACGCCACCAACATCGTCCAGCCGTTGGTTTCGGTGATCACCAACATCACCCGGGACCACGAGGAACACCTGGGCGAGGGGCTTTTGGCCATCGCCGGAGAAAAAGCGGGGATCATCAAACCCGGGGCGCCGCTGGTCACCTATGCCCGGCAAAAACAGGTGCTCCAGTTGTTCCGCAGCCGCTGCCGGGAAGCGGACGCCCCCCTCTACCAGGGCGGGATAGACTTCAAAACCAGGGGCAAATCCCGGGGGGCTTTCGATTATTTCGGCCTGCAGCGCCACATCCCCGGCCTGACCCTCAACCTCAGGGGCCGGCACCAGTATGGCAATGCCGCGGTGGCCCTGGCGGTGGTGGAACTGCTCAGCCGGGACGGGTTCCCCGTGCCCGAGGCAGCCATCCGGGAGGGCTTGGCGACGGCCCGCTGGCCGGGCCGTCTGGAACAGGTCTCCCAGGACCCCCGGGTCCTGCTGGACGGGGCCCACAACCCCGCGGCCGCCCTGGCCCTGGCCCAGAACCTGAAAAAGACCCGCGACCACGGCCGCCTCATCCTGGTGATGGGGGTCATGGCCGACAAAGACGTGGACGCCATCTTGGCCCGGCTCCTGCCCCTGGCCCAGATGGTCATCTTTACCCAACCGCAATACTTCCGGGCCGCGACGCCCCGGGACCTGGCCCGGCGGGCCCAACCTTACGGCCTGGAAATCCTCCAGACCCCCCGGGTGGCCGCGGCCGTCCAACAGGCCCAGTCCCTGGCCGGGCCCGACGACCATATCGTCATCACCGGCTCTCTCTATACGGTAGGGGAGGCGAAAGAGTATTTTGAGGGCGGTGAGCAGTAGGGCGGGCACGGCCCGCCGAGGAGCGCAGTGCGCACCCTACATATCTGCTCACTTTAACCACCAAGGGGTTGGAGGTTCAATGCGCATTTTTGTTTCCGGGTCATTGGCGTATGACCGGATCATGAATTTCCCCGGGCGGTTTGTGGATCACATCCTGCCGGAGAAGATTCACATCCTCAACGTCTGTTTCATGGTCAACGGCTTGACGGAGCGGTTCGGCGGCACCGCGGGCAACATCGCCTACAATCTGTCCCTGTTGGGGGAGAAGCCCGTCATTGTCGCCACCGCGGGGCGGGATTTCGGCCCTTACCGGGAGTGGCTGGCGCAGTTGGGTTTACCGCTCACGGGCATCAAGGAGATTCCCGAAGAGTTCACGGCCGGGGCCTACATCACCACGGATTTGGCCGACAACCAGATTACCGGGTTCAATCCCGGGGCCATGAAGCACACCTCGGATTACCGCTTTGGCGACCTGGACCCGTCGGCCACCCTGGCCATCGTGGCGCCGGGGAGTCTGGAGGACATGCGCATCTATACCCGGGCGTACAAGTACCAGGGAGTGCGTTACATCTTCGATCCGGGCCAGAGCATTCCGGCCTGGGGCGGCGACGAGCTTAAGGAGATGGCCACCGGGGCCCTGGCCCTCATCGTCAATGACTATGAACTGGAACTGTTCCGGCAGAAGACCGGCCTGGACGTACCCGGCCTGCTGAAGCTCACGCCCCGTCTCATCACCACCCGGGGGGAGCAGGGCTCCCTGGTCCAGACTGACCGGGGCGGAGACGATGTCCCGGCGGTGCCGGCCAGCCAGGTCCTGGACCCCACCGGGGCCGGGGACGCCTACCGGGCCGGTCTGCTCAAGGGTCTGGCCCTGGGTCTCAACTGGCCCGAGGCCGCGCGCATGGGCGCGGTGCTGGCCAGTTTCTGCGTGGAACAGCAGGGCACCCAGGAACACCGGCTGGAAGTCCCGGAGTTCTGGGGGCGCTATACCGAGCATTTTGGAGCGCCGCCGGCGGCCCCAAGTCGGTAAAGCCCCGAAAACCTCAGGGGCGGCAGGCGAATAATCCCATGTTCCTGATTCAGTCGCAACAAATTCTCTGAATGCTGGCGGGCACGGAGGCCCGCCCCACCAATAGGTTTGTTTCAGGTTATAGCTCCACCTGGCTGCCCAGCTCCACCACCCGGTTGGGCGGAATGCCGAAGTAGGTAGTGACGTTCCAAGAGTTCCTGGAGAGGAAGGCGAACAGCCCCTTGCGCCAGGAGGCCATATCCGCTTTGCCGGTGCTCAGAAGGGTTTCCCGGTTCACGTAGAAGGTGGTGGAAAAGGTGTCGAGTTCCAATCCCTGCTCCGTGGCGATTTCCAGGATGTTCGGAACGTTGGGGGTTTCCATGAATCCGTAGGTGGCTATCAGCCGGTGGAAACCCTGGCCCAAATCGCTGATGGACAACCGGTCTTCCCGGGCGACATAGGGGGTGTTGGCGGAGACGACGGACATCAGGACCACCCTCTGGGGCAGGGACTCGGTGTGTTTCAGGAGATGGAGCAGGGTAATGGGGGTGCCGAAGGGGGAGACGGAGAGGAAGGCGCCGGTCCCGGGGGTGCGCACCAGTTTATATCTTTGAATATCCTTTAAGATAATTTCTATAGGCATCCGGGCGTCCTCGTTGCGCTTGGCCAGCAGAGCCCGGCCGTCCCGCCAAGTGAGCATGATCACGGTGAGAACCACGGCCACGGTTATGGCGAACCAGCCGCCGTCTACGAATTTGAGGAGATTGGCGCCGAAATAGGAGAGATCGAAGAACAGGAAGATGCACGCCGGCAACAGGGCCTTCCAGGCGGGCCAACCCCAGTTATATCGGGAAACGTAGTAGTAGATCAGGGTGGTGATGGCCATGGTCCCGGTCACCGCGATGCCGTAAGCCGCCGCCAGCCGGCTGGATTCCTTGAAGGCCAAAGCCAGCCCCAGGCAGCCGATCATCATCATAGTGTTCACCCAGGGCAGGTAAATCTGGCCCTTGGTTTTGCCGGAGGTGTGCACGATATGGAGCCGGGGACAGTAGCCGATCTGAATGGCCTGCTGGGTAAGGGAGTACACCCCGGAGATCATGGCCTGGGAGGCGATGACCGCGGCCGTGGTGGCCAGGGCCACCATGGGATAGAGCAGAATCCGGGGCACCAGTCCGTAAAAGGGATGGGCCGTCGCCTGGGGGTTTTCCAGGAGGAGGGCGGTTTGGCCAAAATAATTGAGCAAAAGGGCTGGAAAAACCAGAACGGTCCAGGACAGGCGGACGGGGCCCCGGCCGAAATGACCCAGGTCGGCGTAAAGGGCCTCACCCCCGGTGATACAGAGAACTACCGCGCCCAGAACCACGACGCCGTGCAGGCGGTTAACGGCAAAGAAGGACACGGCGTAGCGCGGGTCCAAAGCCGCCAGAATCTCAGGTCTCCTGAGTATCTGGGCCAGGCCCAGGGCGGCAATGGAGGTGAACCAGAACAACATGATGGGGCCGAAGACGTTGCCGATGCGCTCGGTCCCCAGGCGCTGAAAGAAAAACAGACCGAACAGGACACCGCAGGAAATGGGCAGCACGAAGGGTTCGGCGGCGCTGGTGGCCACATTGAGGCCCTCCACCGCGGAGAGCACGGAGATAACCGGGGTGATAAGGCCGTCACCATAGAGCAGGGCGGCGCCGAAGATCCCCAAGAGGACGAGACGGTTCACGGTCTTTTCTGAAACCTGCTTGGCACCTTTTCCCAGAAAGAGGGCAGCCAGGGCATAGATGCCGCCTTCCCCTTCATTGTCGGCTTTTAAGATAAATATCACGTACTTAATCATCACGACCATCGTGAGCGACCAGAAGATGAGAGACATGACGCCCAGCAGGTTAACCGGGGTTAGGGACATGGCGTGGGGTCCGTGGAAGCACTCCTTGACGGTGTACAGGGGGCTTGTGCCGATGTCCCCATACACCACCCCCAGGGCGCCTATGGCCAGAACCAGGGTTCTCTTCCGGTCTTTGCTCCCGGAGGGAGGGGGACCGGAGCCGTTCAGGTGGGCGCTGCCTGAATAGGACTGAGACGGCGTTCCGTCAGTTGAGGAATCGGTGCTCATGGGAAGTCCTCCAAATCAGGTCAGGGCCAAGGCAATAACGATGGGACCGTTGCCCCCGGTTTCCGGGGCAGATAGATGAATAACCCCACCAGGAACAGATTGACCAAGATGAGAATGATAGCTTTCATGTATCAGGGGACTCCCTAACTTTTAGATCCGCACCATAATTGAGGCGGATTACTCATACAGTGAGGCCGGAGCAAGGCCCCATTCGGCCCCAAACCCGCGCTAATCCTCTGCAGGTGTTTTCGCGGCGGCGGCGTCTTTCCATGAGGTGTCAGGGAGAATGGGATTCCGGCCCGGGGGGCGGCGTCGGACTGGGGCTGGCGGCGAATAAACGACCGTCAGATAAAGCGGCTGTCTGAACGGGGGGATATGACTGGGCGGGAAGTCCCCTAAAAGACCCGCCCAGATGCGCGGCGGGCGGCTCAATATCTATGTTTGCCATACCCTCCTCCTGCCTACGGGGTTAGCTGCCGGGCTCGGGCGGGAGGTGGCTTGCCCTACCGCATTGACGAACTATGCGGATTCGCCCCAAAAACTTGGGTCCCCCGCTTCTCCGTTTGGGTTTCGGAGAATTCGGCGGTTGGCCGAATGGAGCTGTGACCAACGACTATTACTTTAATTTTTTTTTGCAGCTACGTCAAGGGAAATTATCCACCCACGCCCTTGCGCTCCCAAGCCAATAACCGAGGGATTTCTCTTGAATGCAGGAAAATCTTCAGCCCTGGGGATAATCCTTGAAAGGGGCGGTTATTTTAAGTATGAACGAGTGAGACTGACCACCGCTTGCCGGAGAGACGGCCCTGGAAAATATTGGAAGCATGACGCCAATAAAGGCGAAAAGCAGAATTCGCCTGTTGCTCGGGCTGCCGGAGGCCTTGCTAATCATCGGTTTCGGGGGCGTAATTATCCTGGGGACGCTCCTCCTCAGGCTGCCTTGGACCCATCAGCCGGGCAAGGTCAGCTTTCTGAACGCCCTATTCACCTCCACTTCGGCCGTGTGCGTCACCGGCCTGACCGTGGTGGATACCGGCACCGACTTCACCCGGTTCGGCCAGATCGTCATCCTGCTGCTGATCCAGGCCGGCGGTTTAGGCATCATGACCTTTGCGGCCCTCATGTTCCAGTTCCTGGGGCGGCGCCTGTCCCTGAGGTCCCAGTCGGTGCTCCACGGGTCGTTCTTCCAGCAGGACATCGGCGTGAACTTCAAGACCATGTTCAGGCGTATCCTCTGGCTCACCGCGGTGACCGAACTCTTGGGCGTCGCGGTGCTCTTCGCAGCCTTGCTGCCCCAGGCCGCCCATCTGGGCGAGACCCTGTTCCAATCGGTTTTTCATGCGGTGTCGGCTTTTTGCAACGCCGGTTTTTCCCTTTACAAGGACAATCTGGTGGAGGTGCGCCACAACCACCTCTTTACCATCGCCATCATGGGCCTCATCGTCATCGGCGGTCTGGGCCACACCGTGGTCCACGAACTGTGGCAGCGGGCGGAATGCCGGTTTTCCCGCCGCCGGGACCGGGATATTGACTGTCGGCGCCTCTCGGTCCACGCCCGGGTGGTGCTGCGGTTCACCGCCATCCTGATCGTCGGGGGAGCGGCCGTCATCCTGGTCCTGGGGCTCACCGCGGCCGAGACCTCCTGGGAGGCCCGGCTGGCCGCGGCCTTGTTCCAGTCCATCACGGCCCGGACCGCGGGCTTCAACACCGTGGACATCGGCCGTCTGCCCCTTGCCTCCCTGCTGCTGATCTCGATACTGATGTTCATCGGCGGCTCTCCGGCCTCCTGCGCCGGGGGCATCAAGACCACCGTGTTCGCCATCTCCTGGGCGGAGCTACGGGCCAGGGTCCGGGGCGAAACCGAGGTCAGGCTGCTGGACCGCCGGATCCCCAACGAAACCTTGTGGCGGGTCTCCTTGTTGCTGCGTCTGGCCCTGTTGTGGAATATCGTGGGGGTCTTGTTGCTGTTGGTCACCGAGGGCGCCCGTCCGGGGATCGGCATGCACGACGTGATTTTCGAGCAAATCTCCGCTTTCGGCACGGTGGGCCTCTCCACCGGCATCACCGACAAGCTCTCGGCGCCCGGTAAGTTATGGATTATAGCCACCATGTTTGTGGGCCGCTTGGGACCGTTGACCCTGGCCATGTGGTTTTTCACACCCAAACCTGGCCCCGTTCAGTATCCCGAAGGAAAAGTGATGATCGGATGAAGCACAAAAAACATATCTGTATAATCGGCCTGGGCGAGTTCGGGACCGAGCTGGCCAGGGAACTGTCCCGGGAATGCGAGGTCCTGGTCCTGGACCGGGATGAGAATCGCGTCAACGCCATCGTGGACCAGGTGCAGCGGGCCCTGATCCTGGACGTCAGGGATTTTGCCGGCCTGAGTTCGGTGGTCACCGCGGACTTCGATGAGGTCATCGTCAGCATCGGCGAAGACCTGGAGGCCAGTATCCTGTGCACCCTGCACCTGAAGAAGATCGGGGTGCGGTCCATCCAGGCCAAGGCCAAAACCGGGAGACGGCCCGCCGGGTGGCCGCCCACATTATCAACCCCAATCTCCTGGACTTCGTGCCCCTGGAAGCGGATTACCGGGTGATGGACGTGGCTCCGCCGGATGATTTTTACGGCTCCAGCCTGGAAGACCTTGAGCTGAGAAAACGCTTCGGGGTGTTCGTCATTGCCATCCGGGAACTGGTGCCGGCGCGCTTAGTGTTTTTGCCCGCCCCCGACTTCGTCATCAAGCCCAGCGACGTGCTGGTGGTGATTGGCCGGGAGAAGGACCTGACGGGGGTTCAGGACTGGAAGAAACCCGTGCCGTTCCAGGAGGGCTAGGGGTGTTCTTCTGGCTGCCGCTTTTGGCCCTGGCGGGGCTGGGGGCCGCCGCCCCCCTCACGGTAAGGCTGATCTCCGTGGGGTCCCTGCCCCCGGCCATACTCGGCTTCCTGCAGGAGGGCGTAACGCGGGAACTGGGCGCGGTCGTCCGGATGGGGGGCAACCTCCCCCTGCCGGCATCCTGCCCTGAGGGCCGCAGCCAGTATCCGGGCCCCCCTTTTCTGGCGGCGCTGGCGGCCGTCCGCCCGCCGGGGGAGGAGATTATCCTGGGGGTCACCGGGGTGGACCTCACCGCGCCCGGTCTCAACTTCGTCTTTGGCCTGGCCGATCCCCCATCGCGCTGCGCCGTCATCTCCCTGGCCCGCCTCTACCCGGAGTTTTACGGCCAGCCCCGGGACCCCCGCCGGTTCAAAGCGCGGGCCGTCAAAGAGGCGGTCCACGAACTGGGGCACCTCCTGGGCCTGGGCCACTGCCCCGATCCGGCCTGCGTCATGTCCTTCTCCAACTCCCTGGCCGACACCGACCAGAAGGGGCCGGGGTTTTGCGGGGCTTGTCGGGAGAAGTTAGGGAAATGAAATTTGAGGGGAGGGCGGGGGAGAGATAGCCCCCATAAAAACCTATCCCTCCAAATCCGCCGACGCCCGGGCCGCGAAGTCCAGGGTCGGGTCCAGTTCCAGGGCCTGTTTGAGCACGTAGGCGGCTTCCTTGCGGTGGCCCAGGCGCTGCAAATTGATCCCCAGGTTGGCGTAGTCGATGGCCGAGCCCGGGTCCAACTCGATGACCTTCTCGAAGCACTCCACCGCCTGCTGATATTCCTCCAGCTTGAAGCAGCAAAATCCCAGGAAGTGGAGGGCCTCCTTGAGGTTTGGGTCCAGTTCCAGCGCCTGGGTGAAGGCCGCCGCGGCCTCTTTGAAGCCCCCCAGGTCTTTGTGGCAGGCGCCCAGGTGGACGTAGATGCTGGGCAGTTCATGGGTCGGGGGGTTAAGTTCCAGCGCCCGGCGGAAGTGCTCCAGGGCATCACTGGCCCGGTCCTGGTTTTCCAGGGCCAGACCCAGGAAGAAGTGGACGTCGAAGCGCGCCGGAAAGGCGGCGTTGAGCTCCGCCAGGGCCGCCAGGGCCTCCAGGGGCGGGGCGTACAGGGCCGCGGTCTTGGCCAGGTGGAAAATGACGCTGGTGTTGCGGGTGCGTTCCAGAAAGTGGGTGCCGGGGATCAGCACGTACACCGCCGGGAGATTAAGTGCGGGGTGGGTGGTGTTCACCACCAGGACTTCCAGCCCCAAGCGGGACAGGGCCGCCAGGCAGAGATCGATCTCGTCTTTGAGGTTGGGCCGGGAGAGGTTGGGAAGGCTGTCCAGGGGTTTTTGGGGTCCGGGCGCCATGAGATAGGCCGCCTCCTCCAGGGTCTCATACTTGGGGAGCGTGGGCCGGTAGCTGGTGCGGCGGTGGAAATCCCCGGCCAGCTGGGCCACCTCGGTTAAGGCCCGAATCAGGGACTTGGTGGGATCGGTGGTGGTGCCGGCGGCGAAGACGATCTCGCTGCTCTCCGGAAAGGTGGACGGGTCATAGGCCAGGGCCGCCACCGTGGGGATGCTGGTGTCCAGGGAGAAATCCCGCAGGTGGAGGACAATGCCGTTCTGCCGAAACTTCGCCAGCAGTTCCCGGGCCACGGGGTCCGTGACCGACTCGGGGTCGATGGCCGGAGTGGGACGGCGCTCATAGCTGATGACCGAGCCCACGTGGCGCTCCACCACTTCGCCCAGGCCCTGGAGGATGGCCTCCTCCAGGCAGTTGCCCGCGGACGGGCCGTTATATTCCTCAATCAGGTAAAACCAGTGGATGGGCAGATAGACCGCCTCGCCCCGGGTCAGGTTGGTGGCCGGCACGAAATACAGGGGCCAGTCCTCATAGAGCCGGGCCGCAGCCGCGGCGTCGGGCGAAGTGTCGAACAGGGAGCGGCAGAGTAAAGACCAGGGCAGGGCCTGGCCCGCCAGATCCCGGGGGCAGCCGAAGTCCAGGGGGCCGTCGTTCATATAGGAAAAGAAGCTGAAACGCTCCACCAGCTCCATGAGGGCCGAGGCCTCAGCCTGGACCGGGGTGGCCCCTTTGCCCATCTGCTTTTGGGTGGGCACCACCCGGCGGGCGTCCACCCCCAGAAGGCTGAGGTACACGGGGATATTTAGGCGGCCGGAGTCGATGCGCATGGTTTCCTGGAGGAGCTTGAGGTCGAGCGCCCCCAGGCGGTCCCGCACCCGGCGGATGGTCTCCTCCGGGCTCAGGAGCTTGTCTTGGTCGTAGGTGTAGCTCTTTAGGGCGTCGGTGAGGTTAAGAGTTTCCAGCATGAGTCATCATCTCCTGACGGGATTATGACCTTATCGCCGGATTTATGCAATGCTGAGGAGGATAAGAGGGGGCAATGGTTAAGGCCCGGCCGGACAACTTCCCGTCACGGGGATAAGATCATCTGACCGGCGATGCGGTTCATGGCCTTTTTGAATTTTGTCGTGAGTTAGAGAATAAAGGCGGGATGCGTTTCACTTTCCCGCCCTACGGCAAAAAGAAAGATAGAAGTGGTAAGTTTACAAAATAATTGTATAATAAAAATTCCCCGGTGCAAGGTCACTGCTGAGGCTGTCGAAAAAGGTACATCTCCGACCATTTCATTCCTGATTATTGCCTGTATCAATCCACCCAAAATTACATATAACCAATTATAATCTTTGATAAATATCTATTCTATGTTAATATTGGCCAATAACTTTTTGGGGCTATCCGGTTGACTCTCCCGGCCACTATATATGGGATGAACGGAAGCCCGAAATTCCATCAGATCAGCCTGATTCGGAAACACCCCCTCCCCTGGTGGGAGGGGGTTGGGGGGAGGGGGTGTCTGGGCAACACCCCTGTAGAACATAGCATTCCCACCCCCACCCTAACCCTCCCCCATCAAGGGGGAGGGAATAAAGCACTTTGTTAGTAAACTTTTGTTCATTAGCGATCCATTCGTGGAGTCGTTAATTAAAAACAACATATAGTGGGTAAGGGAGTCAACCGGATACCCCCAATGATGAATTTGCTCACCAGATTGACAGGTTTGGGTATTCAATTCATAATATACTTAAATTATTTGGCCTTTCTGTCGCCCACGTCCCCTGGCCTGGGGCTGCTTTGGCTGGGGTCAGGAGAGGCTATCAAGAGGTTATGCCTCTGTGGCCAGAGGATATCAGATGCAGAAAATGAGACTTCCCGATAGGCGCACCCTGGTCATCGCCGTCGTGGCGGTGGTTGCCGCCCTGGCTCTCCTGGGCTACCTGCTGCGCGGCAGCGGGAAGTCGGCCGGGTTTAAGACAGTCCAGGTGAACCGGGGCGACCTGCAGGCGACGATCAGCGCCACGGGCACGGTGGAGCCGGAGGAAGTCGTCGATATCGGGGCCCAAGTCGCCGGCAAGATCGTGACATTTGGCAAAGATAAGAACGGCAAACCGGTGGACTACGGCTCCGTTGTCGAGGCCGGGATGGTGCTGGCCCGGATTGACGACGCCCTTTACGCCGCGGACGCGGCCTCGGCCAAAGCCCAGCTGGCTCAGGCCAAAGCCTCAGTCCAGAAGGCCCAAGCCGATCTGGGGCAAATGCAGGCCAAACTTCTTCAGGCCGAGAACGACTGGGCCCGGGCCCGCAAGCTGGGACCATCGGACGCCCTGTCGCAAACCGACTTCGACGCGGCCCGGGCCGCCTTTGAAGTTGCCAAGGCCAATCTCGCGGTTGGTAAAGCCGCCATAGTCCAGGCGCAAGGCGCCGTGTCCCAGGCCGAAGCCGCCTTGAGTCGGGCCTTGCAAAACCTGAGTTACTGCACCATTACCTCGCCGGTCAAAGGGGTCATCATCGACCGGCGGGTCAACATCGGCCAGACCGTCGTGGCCAGTCTCAATGCTCCCAGCCTCTTTCTCCTTGCCAAGGATCTGAAGCGCCTCCAGGTCTGGGTCGCGGTCAATGAAGCGGATATCGGCCATATACAGCCGGGGCAGGCGGTCACCTTTACGGTGGATGCCTTCCCCGGTGAGGTCTTTTCGGGGGAAGTAGGAAAGGTGCGGCTCAACGCCACCATGACCCAGAATGTGGTCACCTACACCGTGGAGATTATCACCGATAATTCTAACGGCAAGCTGCTGCCGTATCTGACCGCGAATGTCACGTTTATTGTGGGCGAACGCAAGAATGTCCTGCTCGTCCCCAATGCCGCGCTCCGTTGGACGCCCCAGCCGGAGCAGATAGCGGGAGAGTTCCGGGAGAGCCCCAAGAAGGCGAGGGGGCCCGAGGCGCCGGCCCAGGTAAAGCCCACGGCTAAGGCCGGTAAGGCTTCGATGCCCCGCGGCCTCGTGTGGGTCCCCCAGGGAAACCTGGTGCGTCCGGTCCAGGTGACCCTCGGCATGAGCGACGGCAGCCTGACGGAAGTGGAAAGCGCTGAACTCAAGGAAGGGACCTCCTTGGTGGTGGGCGGCATGGAAAGCCAGCCGGCCGGGCAACCTGCGCCTGGCGGCAGCCCCTTTACCCCTCAACTCTTCAAGAAGCCCGCGGACGGCAAAAAGTAGTTTCACCTCCGGAGGGACCTCCGGCGGCGAGGGTGGATAACGAGAGCCTGCATGGAATTTATCGAGCTGCGCGACCTCTATAAGACCTATCACCTGGGCGAAATCGACGTGCCGGTGCTGAAAGGCGTCTCGCTGACCGTTTCTCATGGCGAGTTTGTCGCGCTGATGGGCACCTCGGGTTCGGGCAAGACCACGCTCATGAACATTCTCGGGTGTCTCGACCGCCCCACGGCCGGGGAATACCGACTGGCGGGGCAGGACGTGGCGGCCTTGTCGGCCGATGAGTGGGCCCAACTCCGGAACCAGAAAATCGGCTTCGTATTTCAGACCTTTAACCTCTTGCCCCGGACCAGCGCCCTGGAAAACGTGATCATGCCCCTGTCGTATACCGCGCAGCACCTCTCCGACCAGGAGGCGCGCCAGCGGGCCGAAGACTTGCTCCGGCGGGTAGGTTTAGGGGACCGCCTGGATCACGAACCCTCTCAACTCTCCGGCGGGCAGCAGCAGCGGGTGGCCATTGCCCGCGCCCTCATCAATAATCCCGCCATCCTGTTCGCGGATGAGCCCACCGGCAACCTCGACTCCAAGACCAGTGAAGAAGTTCTGGAACTCTTCCGGAAACTCAACGAAGAGGAAGGGGTGACCATTATTCTGGTCACTCACGACGCCATTGTCGCCCGCTACGCCAAACGGATCATCAGGATTACCGATGGGAGGGTGGAAGCCGAAGCGCCCCAAACTCAAAAGGCCCCGGGGGGGCAGGTTGGGTCATCGCCTCCGGTGGGCTTAGAAGTCGTGGCCCAGATGCGCTCAGGATTGGCATGGCTGCGGCTCCAGTGGATGGTGCGGACCGCACTGCACGGGTTGAGGCGCAACGTCATGCGGGCGGCCCTGACCGCGCTCGGCATTGTCATCGGCGTGGCCGCGGTCATCGCCATGATGGAGATCGGGAGCGGCTCTGCGAGCGCCATCCAGGCGACCATTGCCAGTATGGGGGCCAATAACCTGTTAGTCCTGCCAGGCACCGCCTCAAGCGGCGGCGTGAGCTTCGGCGCGGGCAGCGTCATGACCCTCACCCCCCAGGATGCTGAGGCTATCCTGAACGAGTGCCCGGCGGTCAGAGGCGCGGTTCCGGTGGTCCGGGCCCGGACCCAGATCATTTATGGCAACCGCAACTGGGTGCCCTCCTTTATTTATGGCACCACTCCCGCCTGGCTCAACGTTCGGGAATGGGGCCTGGCCGAGGGCGACATGTTCACGGATCGGGATGTCCGCAATGCCAGCAAGGTTTGCGTGTTGGGCCAGAGGCTGGTCCGGGAGCTTTTCCAGGGCGAGTCGCCCCTCGGCAAAGAAGTCCGCGTCCAGAATGTCTCCTTCCGGGTGATCGGGGTCCTCACCAGCAAAGGGGCCAACATGATGGGCATGGATCAGGACGATGTCCTGCTCGCCCCCTGGACGACGATTAAATTCAGGGTGACCGGCGCTTCCGCGACCACCGCGAACCAGAGCGCCGCGAGCAGCGGCTCCTCAACGGTGAATACTCTCAACCAGATCTACCCCACGGCTCAAAACCAACTCTATCCCATACCATCGGCGACGCAGGCCGCAAATACTCCCCAGCCGGTGCGGTTTATCAATGTGGATCAGGTCCTGACTGCGGGTCGCTCCACCCAGGAAATCCCTGCCGCCATCAAGCAAATCACCCAGCTGCTGCGGGAGCGGCACCGGATTGGCCCGGGGGAGCCGGATGACTTCAGCATCCGGGATATGACCGAAATGACCAAAGCCCTGTCTTCCACCGGCGCTATGATGACCAAGCTCTTGCTGGCGGTGGCCCTGATCTCCCTGTTGGTCGGGGGCGTTGGCATCATGAACATCATGCTGGTGTCGGTGACGGAGCGGACCCGGGAGATCGGCTTGCGCATGGCGGTAGGGGCCTGGAGCCGGGATATCCTCCAGCAATTTCTGGCGGAATCCGTGATTCTCTGTTTCTGCGGCGGGGTGGCAGGCATCCTGGTGGGCCGGGGGATTTCCCTGTTGGTCAGGGCATTTCTGGGCTGGCCGACGGAATTATCCCTGGCCGCCATCGTCGCGGCCTTTGCGGTTTCCGTGACGGTGGGCATGGTGTTCGGCTTTTATCCGGCGTGGAAAGCCTCGCGTCTGGACCCGATTATCGCCCTGCGCTATGAATGATTTTTTGTATCAGACTCCTGAGGAACGCCCATTTCTCTGGGAACCATGGTCGCCCTGAAAAGAACCCGGCACAGCCTGGAAAGGCTGTGCTACCAAGAGTAATAGGGCTATAAGCCAAGAAAATAGTATGAAGGCGAAAGAAAAAACTGATAAACCCGGTAGCACAGGCTTTCCAGCCTGTGCTCAAAAAGATGAGTTGTCCATTAATCGCCGAAATCTGCCTCACTGGCAATTGCCCGGCAGCACTTATTTTATTACTTTCCGTTTGAAATCAGGGATTATTACTGAGGATGAGAGAAGAATTGTGCTGGATGCTATGAAACACTTTCACCAGATAAGATATTGGGTGACAACGGCATTGGTGATGCCGGATCATGCGCATGTAATATTGAAACCTGTTGTATTTAAATCAGAAATGGAATATCCGCTAAGTAAGATTTTGCAAGGTATTAAAGGTTATAGCGCCCGGGAAATCAATAAAGCCAGGGGCAGTAAAGGTTCTTTATGGCAGGAAGAAAGTTTTGACCGTATTGTGAGAGATCATGATGAGTATCTGGAAAAATGGAATTATATCCGCAATAATCCTGTCAAAACCGGATTATGCCAGTCTCCTGAAGAATACCCATTTTTATGGGAACCAGGGGAACCTATAGAAGAGTGATGAGCTCAATACGGCACAGCCTGGAAAGGCTGTGCCACCAATGAAAGTGAATGCACCCATGTCTATAATGGCTGACGGCAGCCCGAAACGTGGAAAACTTTTATTAATTGTAGGCCTGGCCCTTTGTCTGGGGGCCGGCTCCGGCTGCGCCGTGGGCCCGGATTACCGCCCGCCGGAGACCAAGGTCCCCAAAGACTGGGACGGCCAGAATGTCGTCACCCCGGCCCAACCCAGCAAAACCACGCTAGACCCGGTGACGTTGGCGGAATGGTGGAACGCCTTTAACGATCCGACCCTGTCTTCCCTGGTGGAGATGGCCGTGCGCGCCAACCTGGATGTGCGCCTGGCCGAAGCCCGCATCCGCCAGGCCCGGGCGGCCCGGGGGGTGGCGGGCGCGCCCCTCTGGCCCCAGGCGGATGCTTCGGCGCTGTACCAAAGGAGCCAGGGAGCCAGTGAAGTCGGCGGCGGCGGCGCCATCGCCACCGCCGGGGCGCTCAAGAACTTGTGGCAGGCCGGTCTCGATGCCGCCTGGGAGGTGGATATTTTCGGAGGCACGCGGCGCAGCGTCGAGGCCGCCACCGCCGACCTCCAGGCCGCGGTGGAGGACCGCCGCGACGTCCTGGTGACCCTGATGGGAGACGTGGGGAGCAACTATATCAACCTGCGGGGATTGCAACAGCAGATCGATATTGCCCGGAGAAATCTTAAGGCGCAAAAGCACAATGCCGAAATCATCCGGAAGCGGTATGACGCCGGCTTTGTGGGGGGCCTGGATGTGGCCAACGCCAGGGCCCAGGTAGCCACCACTGAAGCCACGATACCGGTTTTCGAGTCCTCGGCCCGGGCGGCCATCTACAGCCTGGGGGTGCTGCTGGGGCGGGAACCGGCGGCCCTTTCACCAGACCTGGCCAAGGTAGCCCCGATTCCCCCCGCCCCCCTTTCGATTCCCGTGGGCCTGCCCTCAGAGCTGCTGCGGCGCCGCCCGGACATCCGCCGGGCCGAAGCCCAACTCCATGCCGCCACGGCCCGCATCGGGGTGGCCACCGCCGACCTGTTCCCCAAGTTTAACCTGGCCGGGTCCTTTGGCCTGTCCGCCAGTGACGTAGCCAGGTTGGGACCTTGGTCCAGTAATTTCTGGTCCTGGGGCCCCAGCGTTACCTGGCCGATTTTTGCGGGCGGCCGCATCTTATGGAACATCAAAGTTCAGGATGCCCTCACAGAGCAGGCCCTGCTCACGTATGAAAAGACCGTGCTCACCGCCTTGAAAGACGTGGAAACCGCGTTGGTGGCGTATGCCAAGGAACAGGAAACCCGCAAATCCCTATCCGAGGCCGTGGTTAACAACCGCAAAGCCGTGGAACTATCCATGCTGCTTTACCTCGCCGGCAAGTCGGATTTCTTGAACGTCCTCATCGCCCAGCGCTCTCTGTTTGTTACCGAAGATGCCCTGGCCCAGAGCACCCGCACCGTGGATACCAACCTGATCGCCCTCTACAAGGCCTTGGGCGGAGGCTGGGAAAAGGCGGGGCCATCACCCTGAGGGCGGAAAAGCTAACAAATAATTCGGCCGGGGAAAAATATCGCCTGTATGCAGGGCGACCGCATCGGTCGCCTTTTTTAGGTTAGTTCTTTCAAGTTTTAGGCCAATTGAAATTGACCTCATACGAAGTTGCAGTCAAAAAACTATGAAAATTCATGTCATTCTGAACGGAGCGCCGCTTCGTTACGAATCTCGGCGGCTTTAAAGGAGAGATTCTTCGCTGCGCTCAGAATGACAAAAATAGTCTTTTGAGTGCTCATTGGTATCAGAGCCGGGCCGGGGGTATGTCCATGTAGCCTCGGCTTTTCCTCTATCGCACCACTATCGGGCGGTGCTGTCCTGGGGTTCATAGATCGACGCCCCAGCCAGAATCTGCGAACCAAGGGGGTGGTATATTCAAAATCTGAAAATAAAGATAAATATTGAGGGGAATTTGTGCTACCTTCATTCAGCATGACTATTGGGCTACAAAAAGAGGAACTTCTTCGGAATCGACCCCCGGATAGAAGGTCTCAAAACCAATTTCAACCGCATGGCCAAGATTATCGCATAATCTCGGGCCATTCATGGACCGGACGGTCTTAGGTTGGCGCGCTCAAGGAGGTATCATGTTTTTATCACGTGGAAAACTGGGCCTGGCGAGCTTGTTGCTTCTGGCGGTTTTGCTCCTGACGGTGTCCCCTTCCCAAGCGGGGGTCATTGCCGAAAATTTCGATAACAACGAATATAACAAAAATTTGTGGTATAAATTTGAAGAAGGCCTGGGGTCTTCAAGCAGCGTGATCAATAATCGCCTGGAGATCACCCTACCGCAAAGTTCGGGGGGCACTCGTTACCAGGGGGGGGTGGGAAGCAACTTTACGTTAGTGGGCGACTTCGATATGGTGGTCGATTTCGATCTGCTGACGTGGCCGGCGAATAATGAAGCGCAAATTGGCTTAACTATAGATCAGGCGAACGATTTTTCCATATTCCGCCGCAGCCGCGGGGTAAATGAGGGAGGTGGGGGCGAGATCTATTTCACCATGATTAAGGGCCAGATGACTCAGGTTGCGGCTTCTGGCGCTTCCGGAAAGCTGAGAATGACGAGGACCGGTAATACGATGGCGGGGTCCTATTGGAATGGTGCGGCATGGCAATTAGTCGGGTCCTTTACCGATCCGTCCTTAGGTTTGGCTACTAGCGTTAACCTCAATCTCAATAGAGACACACCTTTCTCGGGACCGATTGTAAAAGGCGCTTTTGACAATATCCAGCTAACCTATGACCAAATCAATTATGAGCGTGGCGGTAATCCTGGCGCAGCCCTCCAGTTATTACTGGACTGAGGAAATAAGAGACAAAGTTTGCTACTGGGGCCGGTGGTGACCCGGGTATAATGCCAGGTCTCCTCCCCCTGGCCGCCATAGGAGGCGGTGATCGGGTAACCCAGGAGGGCCGCGACGTCGGCCCGGGTGGACTTGCCCACCTCGATCCGGGAGACGACGCCGGCATCGGTAATGGCCTTGGCGCCGGCGGAGACACAGGCGCTGATGAGCAGGAGGACGGAGACGGTCAGAAGTTTCAGCCCTGCGGTCATGGTTCGATCCCGAAATGATGGCGTCAGAGGTTTGCCGGCCATGCCCCTGGCCCAGCGCCTTAATTTTTATCGGGGGGAATCTCACAGACGCCTTCCCCTTCCCCGAACCGGATTGCTTCGAAGAGCGCCAGTAAGCCATGCCTGCGTCAATCGGCCAGCAGGAGCAAATGGAGCATTCCCGGTAAACTCTTCCCCTTCAACACCGTGATGGTCTGGCTGTAAGTGCTGGGGCCGCTTATCCACTGGGTTACCTGGAAGTTTCCCGGGGAAGTGAAGATATGATAAGGGCTGCGGTCCGAACTGGGGCTGGTGTTGTCGCCAAAATCCCAGCTCCAGTTGGCCCCGGCGATGGACATGTCGGTAAACCAGACCCACAGGGGGCTTGACCCGAGCTTAGGCTGCGCCACAAAATGAGCCATGGGCTTGGTGGGCCCCAGGTACCAATGGTTTGCGCTGGCATCATAGCCCCAAGTATCAGACCCCACCTGACCAAAAGTGGGATGGAACAATATAGTATATATCGTGGAATTTGTTATGACATATTGGCAAGTTAGGATATTGTCGGTAAAAAAGCTTGATGGGAAACCCTGTGACGCGCTGTGCCAGTTGCCTATCGCGCTATTATATATATCGACCGCAAGAACGGAATGAGGGGCATATCCAATGAGTTCCCAAGTATAGGAGACGACCACTACCCCATCTTTGGTTGCCACCGTCAAATTAGAGACATTAGGCCAAGATGGGAAATGTGATCTATTCTGCCAGGCCCCCTTGGCCGGATCATAAGTGGCGTACTTGAACTCGGGATGAGCGGGATCAGACATGGTGGGCGGCATGCCGGCCACATAGGCCACCACTCCATCAACAATCTGAAATTGGGAAATATCAGTAAAAGGCCCCTGGGTATCCTCTATAAAGGTGCCGGCGCCGGGGTCATAGACGCTGCAGGTGACTTGGTAAGTGGTCCCGTGTTTTATGATCCAGGCGATGACGCCGTTATGCTGTTTCAAATCTACAACGCTGACATTGTCTCCCCCGAACCAGGAAATGAACCCCCAGGGTTTTTTAAGCTTAGGATCGTAAACCGTGCGCGAAACCGAATTGCTGGTGAAGGTGGCGGTGGCTGGCAAAGGAGAATAATAGGCTGCCGCGGGCGCAACTCCAACAGCCAGCAGCCAACCCAGGATAAAAGCGCCGAGATAAGTTGCCCGGAACTTGTGCATAACCTTCTCCCGTGAAGTACTCCTCCTGACCCGGTTAGAGCCTAGATTATCCGGCGGCCTTGGCCACTGCGGTCAAAAAACGGGTTTGTCAGACTCCCTTCCGAGGTTAGCCCCCAGAGAGTTTTCTTTAATTCAGGGCGCACATTTTTGTAAGCATTACAATAGCACAAACAGCGGCATATGTCAACGATTTTGACCCGCCAGAGACCGCAGGTTGACAGGCCGGTCTGGTTGTGGCATGGTGAACTTAAGTAGTAAATAAACCGGGAGGCTGGCCGCTGGGGCCGTTGGCTGAGAAGACTGGCAGCGCGAGGGTCCCGGTGTCCGAGGCGCCGGCGGCCCCCCAGGGGTCTTGACTGGGCCCGGGCTGGGCTGTTTGGGGGCGATCTTGCCGGTGCGGCGCATAGTGAGGCTCTGACGGGGAGCCGCGCCCCGGGGCGAGGCGCGGGGGAAGTTTGGGCCTGGCGGCGGCTGCCGCCCGGTACTGAGGCTTGAGGGAGAAAGGCTCGCCATGAGGACTTTTGCCATTGCAAACCAGAAGGGGGGGAGCGGCAAGACCACCACCAGCGTCAATCTGGCAGCGGCCCTGGGGGAGAAGGGCCGGCGGGTGCTGGTCATCGACCTGGACCCGCAACATTCCACCACCGCGTGGTTCGGGATCAAAAAAGCCGGCAAGGGAGTGCTGGGGATCTTTGCGGAAAATGGCTCTATGCTTGAGCTGGTGCAGGATTCGGGGGTGGCCGGGGTGGACCTGGTGCCGTCCTCGTCCTGGCTGGTGGGGGCTGAGAAGATGCTGGCCGGGGAAGTGGGGGCCGAAACCATTTTGCGCCGCAACCTGGACCGCCTGCCGCCGGACCGCTGGGACTACGTGCTCATCGACTGCCCGCCTACCCTGGGGGTCCTCACCGTCAACGCCCTGGTGGCGGTGGCGGAACTCCTGGTGCCGGTGGAGGCCCACGTCATGGCCCTGAGCGGCCTGGCCCAACTGCTTCAGACCGTGGAGGTGGTCCGGGACCGCCTCAACCCGGATCTGAGAGTCTCGGGCATCCTGGCCTGCCGGGTGGATTTTCGCACCCGCCACGCCCGGGAGGTGGTGGAGCAATTGCGCCAGCGGTCCGGCAGCCTGGTTTATCGCACCGTTATCCGGGAGAACATCCGGTTGGCCGAATGTCCCTCCTTCGGCCAGGCCATCACCCAATACGACGGCAAGAGCGCCGGCGCCGCGGACTATCGGGCCCTGGCCGACGAGATCATCAGCCAAGAAGGGAGTTAAACGACATGGCCAAACGCAGCACCATCGGCGAAAATCCCCTGGATGCAGTCAATCAGGAAAATCCGCTGGATACCGTCGTGCCCGATCTCTCGGCGATGACCAGAACCGGCCGGGGTCAACCGGCGCCGGAGGCGCCCCCCGAGGTGCAGGCGCGCCTGGCCGAACTGGCAGCCGGCCTCAAGACGCTCTTGACCGAGGTGGCGGGGCTCAAAACCGTGGCAGGAGAAGCGGCCTCCTTGAAGGGCACGGTCGCCGGATTGCCGGGGGAATTGGCCGAGCTGCGCCGCGAGGTTGACCTTCTCAAGGCCGCGGCCGCGGCCGTCAAAGCTCTCCAGGCCGAAGTGACGCAGCTCAAAGATGAACTGGCCCAACTCCGGGCGGCCAGCGCCGGGCCCGGTGACCTCCCCTTTTGGATGCGGGGCAAGAAGAAATAGGGGGCCTGGGCATCGGGGCTGAACCAACTTTTCTCCTACCCGCTTGAACCGGGCGGGTGGGGAGTTTTACGGACCCGGCTCCGGAACCGGACCTGCGCGCCGCATCTCCTTGAGTAGTAATTACCATAGATAATGGTCAAGACTTCACCGGGCAACCTCGCCATCAAGGCATAATATCATCGGACAAAAAAGGATTCTGGAGATCCCCCCACAACAGATCAATTTCGCTATGAATATGGAAGGTTTTTGGCTCGGTGATAAGTTTCGGATCAGGGCAGGTAGCACCAGGACAAGGAAAATTCCGGGTATTATCTGCAAAGCAGTTCAGGTTGCGGCCACATCTCCTGCTTTTTCCCGGAAGCCAATACCTAAGGCCGCGGGAATCAGCAGGGCATAGCAAAGGCCTCCAATCACCAAGGCGCAATTAATCCCCCAGGCAATGCTGATGGCTACGGTGGTGCTGGCCGCCAACACGCCGGCGATTCCATTGATGCCCCAGAACCACGGCGTCGGGTTGGGATCCACCACAGATACTAACCGCATACCGGTGGGAAAGCCGAAACCCATGAACAAGCCAGCTGGAATAATGATAGCAACGCATAGGGCACATCTTTCCAACAAATTGGCGTGATCGTATGCGAGTAACAGTTCCGACAACCAATAGGGTAAGGTAATAAGATAGACCGCGGTTAATACGGACCAAATAATAAACTTGAACCGGCTATCGAGGGGAAAGCGGTCGGAGATCAAGCTCCCTAATCCGGTGGTGAGAATAAGGCTAAAGAGAACCACGCTGAGGGAATAAATGGGATGTCCCAGAAAGACACTCATCCTCTGTAATAGGCCAACTTCGACGGTCATGAAGCCAATGCCGATCAGAAAAAAGTAAGATGTGCCGGTTATGACCAATCTGGACCCCACGTCTTTAATAGCAGGTCGCAAAGGAATGACAATAGTTATGAACACCAGCCCCAGGGAGACGATCAGGATAGTGAGGAGAGTCGCAGCTGCCATAAGATTGCCTCGCATCACTCCGGAGGGGGTCTGATGCAGCAGCATTTTGAAAACTTCCACCGGTCGATAGAACGGTAATTGGTTGAAAAAGAACGGCCGGTCGTCACTGGGCGGTTTCAGGTCTAGCTCAAAACCTTGAACATAGTGCTCCAGTTCTTTAAGACTCTTGCCTTTAAAAATAGCCTGCAAAACCTCTGATTGAGGCTGAGAATATGGGCTTATTATCACCTGATACTGGTACGCGGCTGTTGTCTTTTCCAGGGTTTCAATATCTTTAGTTGAAAAGGGGACAGGCGATAGAAGCAGAGTAGCAATATTCTTAGCCGACGCCACGAAAATATGGCGGTTAGGTTCCTTCACCCCGAGATCCAGAAGGGTCGCGACGGCCAAACTAATGATGCGGCCGGTTTCGTTAACCTGACCGGGAGCATACCAGCGGCTAACGGTAAAAACCCCTGTGGTCGTCAGGCGGGAAAGGAAAAGTTTCCAAGCTTCCACCGTGTAAAGGCCATTTTCACTCAGGGTGAAAGCACCGGCGCCGGTAGCGGCCTCCGTATCGGTGAGGGTCATCTGAATAATATCAAAAGTCTCCGGGGTACGGGCGAACCAATTGCGCGCCTCATCAACGATTAATCGGACTGAATTAAGTTGGGCGAGGCCGGCAAATTCGGTAAACTCAGGTTCAGCCGTTAATAGGTGGATAAAGGCCGGGTTGATCTCGATACCGGTGATGTCCCGGAGGCCAAAAACCCAAGCGGACAGAATGTCGCGTCCACCACCGACACCAATTATGGCAGCGCGTTTTTGATTAGGCAAAAAATACCCCAGATTAGTCACATCATATTTAAAGTAACTGGCCTCTGCCACATCACCGCGGAAGCGGTACATGCTGGTGGAGGCGAACCCATCAATCTCCATATATTTTCTTTCCACTACCAGCCCTGGGGGCAATTTTGGCGAAGGCCCCCAAATTTGCGGCGCTTCCATTCTGGAATCCTTAAATATCGTCACCCTTGAGAAGGAATTCCATTTCTCCACCACCGAGGAGCTTCGGCCTTCAACCCGATCTTTAACTAAAATAGGCTGAAGCCCATACGGAGTGAGTCCGTTACCTATCGCCAAAAGCGCCAGCAAAATAAAAATCCTTCCCTGGTTCTGAAGAAGCGAGGCCCACGGGGGTTTTGCTTCAGGGGGGGCACCGATGCCGGACCCGGCGAAAAACCAAGCGCCTGCCGCGGCAATAGCCCCCACCCAAATGACCGCGGAGGGACCGTCAGTAAAGTTGAGCAGAAATAACACCCCCAGACAACCCACTGCCGCACCAACGAGATCAACCCCATACACCCGACCGATGGGATAGGGGCCGCGGGTAAGGGCCAAACTGATAGTGACCCCGGAAAAAAAATAAGGGACAGCCATAAACACCGCCAGTAAAACCCAGACGATGATACCGGTAATGGAGAATGTTACGGTCAACGTGAGTACCAGTTGCATGCCAAGTGACAAGACCGTAGTGATGGCAAACGCGGCGCTGAAATAAGCCAAGTCATATGACATAGTTTTTTGGGTATATTGATCGCTCTTTAAATAAATCCAGACAGAACCCGCAGTTAAACCAAACATGGCCATGCTGATAGCAAAAAAAGCCAAATGATACCATGAAATCACTGACAAGATACGTGTCTCTATCAACTGGAGCATTAACGTAGAGGAAGTGACTAAGAATACACCGGCGTAGAATTTAAAGTGCGACATCGGCAATTTCCCCCCCTTTGGACGGATTTTCCATAACAACCAAATCATGATAATGTCCACTGCGTTTGCCCCGACTCATTGGCTTGAATCCCTTCTCTCCCAAATTAATAAATTGCGTACGTTTTCGACCCAAGGCAACCACTTTCGTGGATGCAGTAGGCAAAATGGATCTTTTGTGGTAGGACTTCCAGAATCCAGTAGTAAAATTAGCAAGAAAGCCGAACAGAATATTTTTTGAAAACTTCTTTATGGTCAGGTGATAGTAAACCTGGGTGGAGAGGTTGCCTGGTCAAGTCTTGACCATTACGGCCAAAGTGGGCACGGGGCGAGGGCCGTCAGAATCCAGCCCTCATCGGTGGTGCAGCCAGGGGCGCAGCCCGCTGGTGAGGAGGTAGAGAACGGCCAGCACCAGGACGATGGTGGCCCCGGAAGGAAAGTCGATGGCGTAGGACAGCATCAGGCCCCCCACCGCGGACCCCACCGCCACTCCGGTTGAGACCCATACCATGGTTTTCAGCTGCCGGGCCAGGTTCTGGGCGATGGCCCCGGGGATCACCAGCAGCGCCGAGACCAGAATAATCCCCACCAGGTAGATGGTGACGATCACCACCAAGGCCATAATTACCAGAAAGAGATAGCGCAGGGCCTTCACCGGCACCCCGCTCACCCAGGCCATCTCCTCATCGAAACTCAGGAAGACGAGTTCCTTGAAAAAGGCCAGGATAACGGCCAAAACCCCCACGGTGACCACCAGGATCTGCCATAGTTGTTGGGCGCCGATGGCCAGGATGTTCCCGAAGAGAAACCCGAAAACATCCACGTTATAGGCCCGGGAGAGATGCAGGAAGACCAGGCCCAGGGCCATGGAGGCCGCGAAAAAGATGCCGATGGCGGTATCTTCCTCCACCGTGGTGCGGGTCTGGGCGTACTCAATGAGCAGGGCCACCATCAGGGCAAAGCCGATGCCGGTCCACAAGGGATCGACGCCTAAGAGGAACCCCAGGGCCACCCCGCCAAAAGCCGAGTGCGAAATGCCCACCCCGATGAAAGCCATGCGCCGCAGCACCACGAAGGTGGAGAGCACCCCGCACAGCAGGCTCACCAGGATGCCCGCCACCAGGGCCCGCTGGAGAAACCCCAGGGTGAACAGATCAATCATCACGGCTCTTCACCACCCGGTGGGGGATTTCGCCGTGAAACAGGTATTCCACCGCGCAGCCAAAGGTGCTTTCCAGCCCCAGGCGGCCGATGGGCGGGGGTTGATGCACGTGAATCCGCCGGTTGATGCAGACCACGTCGTCCATGTGGCGGGCCACGGCGCCGATGTCGTGGGACACGATGAGGACCGTGAGGTGCAGCTTTTCTCTGAGGGTATTGATCATCTCGAAGATGTCGTCCTGGACGCAGACATCCAGGGACACCGTGGGTTCGTCCAGCACCAGGATCCGGGGTTCTACGCCCAGGGCCCGGGCGATAAAGACCCGCTGCTGCTCTCCCCCGGAAAGATCGCCGATGAGCCGGTCCGCCAGATGGGAGATCCCCAGGTCCTCCAGCCGGCGCCGGGCCATTTCCCGGTCTTCCCGGCGGGGCCGTTTGAATAGGCCGATGCGGCCATAGCGGCCCATGAGCACCACGTCCAGAGCGGTGACGGGAAAGCGGGGGTTTCCCAGGGGCCGCTGGGGCAGGTAGCCCACCACGTTGCCATGATGCCGCAGCTTTTCCGGAGGTTCGCCGAAGACTCGGGCTTCGCCCCGCTGGGGCCGAATCAATCCGAGGATCACCTTGAGCAGGGTGCTTTTGCCGGCGCCGTTGGGCCCCAAGATGCCCACGTACCGGCCGGCCTCGATGGTCAGGCTGACATCCTCCAGGATCGTGACGCCGTTGAAGCTGACCCAGACCCCCTCGAGCTTAACGGCGGCTTCGCTTATCTCCGGCGCCGTCATCGCAGGGCCTCATCCAGCGCCGCCAGGTTATAGCGCATCAGCTTCAGGTAATCGGAGCCGTAAGGCGGCGGGCCGCCTATGGGGTCCAGCATCAGGACCTTCACCCCGGCCTCCTGGGCGATCACCTCCGCCATCCGGGGATTGAACTGGGGTTCGGCAAAGACCACCCTGATCCCGGAGCGGCGGACGGCGGTCACCAGGTTCTGGAGTTGGCGAGGGGTGGGTTCCCGGCCGGGAGCTTCTTCAATGACCCCGGCCTCATGCAGATTGTACCGGCGGGCGAAATAAGAGAAGGATGGATGGAAGGAAACAAAATCCCGGAGGGTCCAGGCGCGGGCATGCTGCTGAATCTCCTGGTGCAGCGCCTCCAGAGCCGCCAGATACTCCTTTAGATTGGCTTCGTATCGGGCGCGGTGGTCTGGGTCCGCCTGGATCAGGGCCCCGGCGATTTTCCGGCAGATATCCTGGACCAGCACCGGGTCCAGCCAGATGTGCGGATTGCCGCCTAGATGGCGCTCAGGCGCGGCCTCCGTCTCGCGGTGCGAGGCCGCAGGTTTTGCGCCGGGCTGCTCACAGCCGTGATGACAGGTTTCTCGCAACAGCTGAAGGCCCTGGGCCGCTTCCACCACCACCTGGCCTGAGTTTCCCCGGGAGCGCAACAACTTGGCCGCCCAGGGTTCCAGGCCGGCGCCGATATACACGAACACCCGGGCCTGGGAGGCTCGGGCCATCACCGAGGGGGCCGGTTCAAACACATGGGGGCTGGCCCCCGGCGGGATCAGTACCTGGACCTGGACCAGATCGCCGCCGATTTTTTGGCAGAAGTCGCCCAGGGGCACAATGGTGGCGGCTACCAGGAGCTTGCCGGAGGGGGGCGCGGCCCCGGCCGGGGCCGCCAGGAGGGCCAGGCCCCAGGCGGCCAGGCAAGCCTGAAGGACAAAGCGCCGTAGCCGGGAACCGGTTCCAGGCCGCGGCCAGAGGCTACTTAGCTCAATCTTTAATTTTGTGACTTCGGCCTTTAAAGATTCTATGCTGTTCATTTACCATCCCCTTAAAATATTATTATCAAGTCGTCAAATGATATTTTTTCAGTTTGTACTGGAGCAGGCTTTTGGTGATGCCCAGGAGTTCCGCGGCCCGGACCTGGACCTGGCCGCTTTTTTCCAGGGCCCGGCGGATCATCTGCTCCTCA
>VGSJ01000022.1 GCA_016875015.1 Deltaproteobacteria bacterium
AGAGGGCCTCACGACCCCCCCAGTCCCGCCTCCGGGACACGACCCAGGCCTCCCGGGGTAAGCACAACCGCCTTCGCCACACACCTGCCGAATTTACAGCCCTGGCCCTTGATGGATATGGACTTCGCGATCATTTGCCCCCTCGTCCGACCAAACCTGCCTCGTATCCGGTTTCTGTCCGTCAGGTCGTGGCTTTGCTCCACGCTTCCTTCAGACCCCGCCTCACGACGACGCCCTTGCGCTTCGCTAACCCTTCACCTCCATCAGGTTGGGTAGAGGACTTTCACCTCCAAGCTGCTGTGCATGCCCGGCACACTAATCGTAGGGGCGGCGAGGGCGCCGCCCCTTGGTAGTTTTTATGCCAAAAAGCAAGCAAACGACTATTATTTGTCATTCTGAGCGGAGCGAAGAATCTCTCTTTTTGAGCGGCAGAGATTCTTCACTCCGCTACGCTCCGTTCAGAATGACATAAGTATTAATTGTTTTTTGACTGCAACTTGGTATTGTACCCTGGATAGTTTGTAGCTCTGGGTTATTACCAAAAACCAAAAACTAAAAACCGATTCTCTCCATTCCTCCCATGTACGGGCGCAGTTTTTCGGGTATCGCCACCCGGCCGTCGGCCTCCTGGCAGTTCTCCAGGATGGCTACCAGGGTGCGGCCCACCGCCAGGCCGGAGCCGTTCAGGGTGTGGACCAGTTCGACGCCCTTGGCCCCGGGGCGGCGGCAGCGGATAGAAGCCCGGCGGGCCTGGTAGCTTTCGAAGTTGCTGCACGACGAGATTTCCCGGTAGAGAGCCTGCCCCGGCAGCCAGACCTCGATGTCGTAGGTCTTGGCCGCGGCAAAGCCCATGTCCCCGGTGCACAGGACCACCACCCGGTAGTGCAGGCCCAACTCCTGCAACACTGCTTCCGCATCGTGGAGCAGACGCTCCAACTCGTCATAAGAGGTCTCGGGCAGGGTGAATTTCACCAACTCCACCTTGTTGAACTGGTGCTGGCGAATCAGGCCCCGGACATCCTTGCCGTAGGAACCCGCCTCGGACCGGAAACAGGGGGTGTAGGCGGTGTAATAAAGGGGCAGGTCCTCGGCCGGGAGAATTTCATCCCGGTGGATGTTGGTGACCGGCACCTCCGCGGTGGGGATCAGGAAATAGTTCAAACCTTCCAGCTTGAATAAATCCTCCTGAAACTTGGGGAGCTGCCCGGTGGCTCGCAGGGAATCCGCATTGGCAATAAAAGGCGGCAGCACTTCCGTATAGCCGTGCTTCCGGGTATGCAGTTCCAGCATAAAGTTGATGAGGGCCCGCTCCAGCAAGGCCCCGGCCCCCTTGAGGAGGGCGAAGCGGGCCCCGGTGATCTTGGCGGCCCGCTCGAAATCCAGGATGCCCAGGTTCTCCCCGATATTCCAGTGGGCCTTGGGTGGAAAGTCGAACCGGGGGGCTTCTCCCCAGGTCCGCACCACCGGGTTGTCGTCGCTGGACGCCCCCAGGGGCACGGACTCGTGGGGGATGTTGGGCAGGTTGAGGAGGAACTCTCGCACCCAGGAGTCCTGGGCCTCGGCCTGGGCCTCCAGGTCTTTTATCCCGGCATTAATCGAAGCGGCTTGCGCCTTAACCAGTTCGGCCTCATCCCGCTGGCCGGCCTGCATCAAGGCCCCCACCTCTTTGGACAGGGTGTTGCGCTCGTGGCGCAACTCTTCCAGACGGGTCAGGAACCGGCGGCGCTCGGCCTCCCGTCCGCGGTACTCATCCAGGGAGATCGCCTGGCCCCGGTTTTTCAAGGCCTGTTCCACTTCCTCCTGGTGTTCTCTCACAAACTTCAGATCCAGCATGGGTAACTCCCGGGGTAGCCCAACCTGAATAGAGGCGTTTCAAGTCCCCCTTTCTTAAAGGGGGATTTAGGGGGATTATGAAACACTTAAGTAATCCCCCCTACCCCCCTTTATAAAAGGGGGGAAAAAATAAGGCTTTTGCATGTCATATCAATAATAAGGTAATACAGTGCCAGGCTTCGTAGGGGGGTGAGGCGCCGCCCCTCCAGGGATTAGTTATTGATTGACGGCACTTGGTGATAAATCAGCCCCGCCTATTTAAGCTCCTCGATTAAGCGCACCAAGCCGTCGGCGTCCTGGCGTTGAATGAAGTAGAGAATGTCGGCCACCGCGCCTTCCAGGGCCCGGAGGGCAATGCGGTTGGCCGGATTCTGCAACTGGATGCAGGCGTAAAGTTTGGGGTCCTGGTTCAGGAGGTGGCGGGTCAGGTTATACAGGGTGGCAAAGGTGGGGGTGGAGAATTCCTCCAGGTCTTCCAGGGAGACCCCCAGGTCGCGGATGACCGTTCCGAAGGCGATGAGGATGAAATGAGCCAGCCCCTGGACCACGGCCATGAGGCGGTCGTGTTCCGCCGCGGTGGTGATCTTTACCCGGGCGCCGGCCTGGGTCAGGAGGTCTTGGAGCCACTGAAACCAGCGTTCCCCCCGCCCCTGGCAGAGTACCATGGTCCGGCCCTCGATGGTTGCTTCCCCGGGGCCGAAGAGGGGATGGGTGCCCACCACTTCACCGGGGAACGCCGACATCATGGCCGCCATGGGCCGCTGCTTTACCGAGGTGAGGTCCATGAGGGCGGCGTGCGGCGCCAGGTGCGGGGCCACTTCCCGGGCCACCTCGGTCACCTTGAAGATGGGCACCGAGAGGATCACCACATCGGCCTGGGCGGCCGCCTCCTGGGAAGTCCGGGGAGTGTCGAGGTCCGCCACCAGGACCTCCAAGCCCTGGCCTTCAAAGAAGCGCGTGAACCAGCGGCCCATCTGCCCGTGGCCGCCGATAATGGCTATCGTGGGTTTCATTGAATCGCCCTCTGGCGCAGGAGAAAATCCGCCAGGGTGAGGCGCACCATGGCAATGATGACGGGGACGATGCGGGGAATGGCGCTGATGTCGTGTCTCCCTTTAACCGTGAGGGTGCGAGGCTGGCCCTGAAAGTCGATGGTCTGCTGCTCCCGCTCAATGGAGGGGATGGGTTTCACCGCGGCGTTGAGGATGATCTCCGCGCCGTTGGAGATGCCCGCCAGGATGCCCCCCGCGTGGTTGGAGGCGAAACCGCCGGGAACCAGGGGGTCATTGTTCTCTGAGCCCAGCAGGCGGGCGGCATTGAAGCCGGCGCCGATCTCCACCCCTTTGACCGCGCCCACGGACATCACTGCCCCGGCCAAAGCGGCGTCCAGCTTGTCGAAGACCGGTTCCCCCAATCCCGGGGGGCAGCCCCGGACCCGCACCTGGACAACCCCGCCCAGGGAATCCTTAAGCGCCCGGACCTCCTGAACCCGGGCCTCCATGGCGGCCGCGGCCTCCGGGTCGGGACAGGCGAACGGGTTGTTCCAGATCGCGCTCTCATCCATTTTCTGGGCCCGCACCCCGCCCAACTCCAGGGTGTAGGCCAGAACCTGCACGCCCTCCTGGTCTAACACCTTCTGGGCCACGGCGCCGGCGGCCACCCGGGCCGCGGTTTCCCGGGCTGAAGCCCGCCCGCCGCCCCGATGGTCCCTGATGCCGTACTTGGCCTGATAGGTGAAATCGCCGTGGCCGGGACGGAAAACGTGCCGGAGCTCATCGTAGTCCTGGCTCCTGACGTCCCGGTTATAGATGATCAGGCTGATGGGGGCGCCGGTGGTCTGGCCGCCGAACACCCCGGACAGGATTTCCACCTGGTCGGGCTCCCGGCGGCTGGTGGCGTGGGCCTGCACCCCGGGGCGGCGACGGGCCAGTTCCGCCTCGATGTCCGCGGCGCTGAGGGACAACCGGGGCGGGCAGCCGTCGATGACGGCTCCCAAGGCCGGGCCGTGGGACTCGCCCCAGGTGGTTACGCGCAACAGGCGTCCGAAGGTATTACCCGCCAAGGTTTTTGGTCTCCTCGGATTTTAGGGCCGCCAGCACCAGTTCCACCACCTGGGCCACGGAGTTATGCGTGGTGTCCACGCTAATCTGGGCCGCGGCCTGATAGAGGGGGGCGCGCGCCTCAAGTACTTCGAGAACCTCCCGGATGGTGTCCCCCCCGGTCAGACTGGGGCGGTTGGCGTCCCGGGGCTGATCCTGAGCCAGCCGGGCCTGGATGGCAGCCGGGTCCGCGGTCAGCCAGATGAGGATGCCGTTTTCCCGGAGGGCCGCCACATTGTCCGGGTCCAGGACGACGCCGCCGCCGGTGGCCAAAACCAGCCCCCGGGCGTCCCGGTACCGGGCCACCAACTCCTTTTCCAGCCGCCGGAACTCAGCCCAACCGCCCTGCGCCACGATGTCGGCGACGGATCGACCGGCCTGACGGACCAGCGCCTGGTCCAGGTCCACAAAAGGGCAGTGCAACATCTCCGCCAGCCGGGCCCCCACGGAAGTCTTGCCGGTGGCCCGGTAGCCGATGAGGACCAGGTTGGGATATCGCGCCTGCTGCGGGTGCGGCTCGGTAATGCTTGCCATGGAGGCGACCGAAAAAAAGATTAATAAAGGCAAACGGTTAGCTTTAGTCTACTATAAAGCTCCCGGGAAATAAAGGGCCTTGGGCCTGAAAAGCCAAGGGAGCCGCAAAGACCGGTATCTTAGTACAACCGTTGATAAATTCGCTAACCTATGGTTTACTTCGTGAAGATTACTTCCCCCTCACCCCAACCCTCTCCCCCATTGGGGGAGAGGGAAAAAGATGGAACAGATTTCGTGCTCTGTCGTCATTAAACCCGGCGACCTAACCTGCCCCCTCTCCCCCCGCTTCGGGGGGAGAGGGTTGGGGTGAGGGGGGCGATATATGACGTTACCGTATTTATGAAATACTGTACTTAGCCAGGTGCATTGCACGCGGGGCTAAGGCGTCACCATTTCCCCCAGAGCATCAATCCCCCGATCAGGATGAAACTTGCCCCGGCGATCTTCTGCAGCAACCCCTCGGGGAGCCAATGGGAGATAAAGCCCCCCAGGGATACCCCCAAAAGGGTAACCAGGACCAGGGCCGCGCTGCCCCCTAAAAAGACCGTCAGGGGCAAACGGGTCTCGGCGGCCATGGTGAGAGCCGCCAGTTGGGTTTTATCCCCCATTTCCGCCAAAAAAATGGTGCCGAAGGTCACCCAAAAGACTTTCCAATCCATAGTGTCTCAGTTCCTTAATGTTGCTCCTTATAGTCCATAGTCCGAATTGCCGCATGATATTTTTTGATTCACCCAAAACCCAAAACCGCCTTCAGGGCAGCCGGTAGCAGGCCCCTTCCCGGGCGGCGTCGATATAGCGCGGCTTGCCAGGGGCTGCCATCATCTCCCGGGCCAGGGTCACGATTTTTTCCACCCCCGCATCGCTGCGGCTGGGGTCGTGATGCGTGAAGAGCAGGTTATGCACCTCCGCCTCTTTGGCCAGGGCCACCACCTCATCATAGGCGGAATGTCCCCAGCCCCGGCGTGCCGAGATTTCCTCGGGAAGATACTGGGCATCGTGAATCAGCAGGTCGCACCCCCGGACAAATTCCACAAATTCCGGGATGCGCCGGCCTCTGGCCGCGCCCAGTTCGTTGTCGGTGACGAACACCATGGTTTGCTTGCCTTCCCGGAACCGGAACCCCAGGCCCCCCTGGGGATGGTTGAGGCGTATGGAGTCAATCAGGACGCCATCCAGGTCCAGGGGGCCGTTGGCCAGGGTGTTGAGATAATCGATGTTGGCCTTGAGGTGGTCGAAGGCCACCGGGAAGAAGCCGTCCCCCATGTGGCTGTCGAACACCCGGGTCATGGCCTGGAAGGCGGGGGGCCAGCCATCGACGATGACCTTGGTGGATTCCCGATAAATGGGCTCAAAGAAGGGGATTCCCAGCAGGTGATCCCAGTGGCCGTGGGTGAGGAGCAGGTGAAATTGGCAGGGGATCTGGTTCTCCATAAGATGCTGGCCCAGGAGGCGCAGGCCGGTACCGCCGTCAATCACGACTCTCTGCCTGTTGGCCAGCACCACTTCCACGCAGGTGGTATTGCCGCCGAACTCCAGGGTTTGAGTCCCGGGAGCCGGAATGGAACCCCTGGTGCCCCAGAATTTAATCTCCATAGGCTCTGTCTCCTACTGCCTCCAGGTTTTGTGGCAAAAAAAAGTCTCACGGTGACCTCCGCCTGGGATGATCCTCTCTCAATAGTCGGCCAGGTTCATCGGATAATTCTCCATTTCCAAGAACGCCGCCACCAGGCCAAAACAGCCGGAAAGCATCATGTCCCCGAACGGCGCGGCAAAGACCCCGGGCCAGCCCTGGGCCAGGCGCCGGCGGGGGCCGGTGATGACGGTGAAAGCACATGAGCCTCCGGCGTTAAAGTCCGGTGCATACGCGCATCCATGCCCCTGGTCGTCAAAGACCTCGGTGTTGGTAAGTCGGCCCTGCTGAAACCGCTCTAAATGAGCACAGAGTTTTTCCGGGCTCAGCAGCCCGGTATGATGCTCGTAGATCCCCCAGAGGCGGTCGCCCCGGACCAGGGCCGCAAAGGTGTGGGCATTGCCCACGTTGACCACCGTGAGGCCGCGGTCCAGATGCTCCCGGGCCTGGGGGTCGAGGAGCGCCCCCCGGACCCCCGCGGCGCAGGTGTCCATCAACAGCGCCCCGGGCAAAACCTCGGCCACGGCCGCCATCCGGGTGAAGTGGCTGGGTGGCCGGCGGCAGGCAAGGTCCGCCAGTCTGCCTCCCTGCTCCAGAAAATTTTCCCAACCCTGGAAGCGGAAAAGGCGGTTGCTGCCCTGGGGGTGAAACCCATGGTCTTGTACGGCCACGGCAAAATGGCGGGGGAAGGGGACCTCAAAGGCCGCCAGCACCTGGCGCCAGTCTTCCACCCCCACGTCCCCCAGGGTCAGGGTCACGGCCTCGGGGGGCGGGGACTCGGTGAGGATCACGCCCCACTCTCGCACCGCTTCCAGGCGGTCGCTGAAGGTGAAGGCCGCCTGGGGCGTGGCATAGACCGCCAGGCCTTGGCCCAAATGGCGGCGGACCGCCTGGGTCACGGCGCCGCCGCCCATGACCCGGCCCTTCAAGAAAATGGGTTGCCCCTGTGCGGTGAGGCGCTGCACCCGCCGGGCCAGGACCAGGGTGGGCGCCGGCAGGACCAGCTTGACGCCGTTTTCCACGGTCTGGCCCGCCTCCCAGATAAAGATATCCTGGGTGCCGCCGCCCACGTCCACGGCCATGAGGGACCCCTTAAACATGGTCGCCATCCCACTCGGCTGCTGCGGCCAGAACCAGGCGGGCGGCCTGATCCCGGGCCTGGCGAAAGCGCTCCGAGCGGTAGCCCGGCTTCCATTGCAAGGTGGCCAGTTCATCCGAAACCACCAGCAGCCCGGCCACCGACACCTGCCGGAACCGGCCCACGGTGAACAGGGCCGCCATTTCCATGTCAACTCCCAGGACCCCCTGGGCCTGGTAGGCCTGCACCAGCTGCGCCGTTTCCCGGTAAAAGCCGTCGGTGGACCAGACCGGCCCCTCCTGCCAGCGGTGGTCCGACGCCTCCAGCAACTGTCGCAGGACTCCGCAAAGGCCCGGGTCCGGGTCCGGGGCTTGACCGTCCAGGGGATAGTGCCGGGAGGTGCCCTCGGTGCTCACCGTGGTGCTGGGGAGCACCAGGTCCCCGATCTTAAGATGAGACTGGAGGGAGCCGCACCAGCCCAGGGCCAGAACCATGCGAGCCCCCAGGACCATGAGCTTTTCCAGCACCATGACGGCATAAGGCGCCCCCAGAGCCGGGGCCGTGAGGGTGATGGGTCGGCCACCCCAGCGGCCCTCCCGCAAGGCGCAGTTGTAGACGTAGCGAGGCGACGCCGAAGGTTGCACCAGGCGGCAGAGATACCGGTAGTCAGGCAGGGTGAAGGTGAGAATCACCCGCGCCGTTACCGGGTCATCCCAGGCTTCCCGCGTCGGGTTGATGATCGCCGCCGAGGGTGAGTCTCCGGGATTCTGGGTCTCCGGGCAATCCAGAGATATGCTTCCCAATTTATATGACATGATTAGCCAGTTTTTACCCCCCTTTTCTAAAGGGGGGCAAGGGGGGATTATTATAACTGCTTGGAAATTCCCCTTCTTCAAAGGGGGACTTTCTGCATTACCGATCTTTGAGGATTGGATAATTACTTACGCTGATTTTCACAACCAAGTATCAAGACGCCAACCTTCACCGCCGCCTCAGCTTCACTGCTCATGCCGGCTTCCGTGCATGTCTTATTTTCCAGACCAGGTAAACCCCGGCGCCCATCAGCCCGGCGACCACAAAGTAGTCCAGAATGTGGGTATATTCCTGAATAAGCGGCCAATTTTGCTTGAGCCGGAACCCCAGGTAGGCGAGAAACATGTTCCACATGGTGGCCCCCACCGCGGTGTAAAGGATAAAGGGGATGAGGGGCATCCGGGCCAGACCCGCGGGGATGGAGATGAGATGGCGCACCACCGGGATAAACCGGGAGATAAAAATAGTCTTGCCGCCGTGCCGGACGAAGAATTGCTCGGTCCATTCCAGGTGGTGCGGATTGAGCAGCAGGTAGCGGCCGTAGCGCAGCACCACCGGTTTTCCCAGCATCCCCATGCCATAGGACAGGAGCGAGCCCACGATGGAGCCCAGCGTGCTGGCCACCAGCACTGACACCACGGTGAATTGCCCCGTGAAGATCAGGAAGCCGGCAAAGGGCATGACCAACTCGCTGGGGACAGGGGCGATCATGCTTTCCAGGGTCATCAACAGGAAGACGCCGACGTAGCCGCATTGATTGATGAACCACGTATTGTAGTAGCAGAGGGCTTCAGTCAGTCCCATGGATTCCGTTTTCTCCCAATTCCCGGCGCCGGATCTGCTGCACCACCCGGGATTGTAACTCCGTAAGCCCGGGACTCAAATTCACCGGGTAGGGGGTGGGGTCCTGGAGGACCTTGTGGGCTTCGGGCAGCCGGGCGAACTGGGCCTGGAAATATTCCCGGCACTCCGAAAGCCCAGGCCGCGGCCGGGTGCTCCGACCATTCGCCATCACCGGCTGGAGCAGCGGCGTGCCCCCCGGGATGGCCTCGCGGCGCAAGGCGATGGTATCCCGCTGCATAGCGCCCTGATCGTCAAACCCGCGAAAAATCTGCTTCTTGTCCACCAGGGTGACCTTGCCGGTGGACAGCTTCATCACCGGCTGGTCGGCATAGCGCACCAGTTTATAGGCGATGTCAAAGTACGGGGCGTCCGCGGAGACTCCCATTTTGGTGCCCACGGCAAAGGCGTCGATCCGGGCCCCGTCGGCCAGCACCCGGGCGATTTTGTACTCATCGAAGCTGCCGCTGGCCAGGATGCGCACGTAGCCTAAGCCATGGTCATCCAGAATCCGGCGCACTGCCTGGCTGATGACCGCCATGTCGCCGCTGTCCAGGCGCACGAAGTCCAGGCGCTGGCCCCGGGCCTCCATCTCTTGGGCCACCGTTACCGCATGCCGGGCCCCGGAGATATTGTCATAGGTGTCGATCAAGAGGGTGGTGATGGCGGGAAAGTTCCGGGCGAACACCCGGAAGGCGTCAATTTCGTGAGGGAAACTGATGACGTAGGAATGGGCCATGGTCCCGAAGATGGGTATGCCGTAGAGTTTCCCCGCCAGGACGTTGCTGGTGCCCAAAAACCCCGCCAGATAACTGGCCCGGGCCACCTTGAGACCGGCGTCCCGGCCCTGGGTGCGCCGCAAAGAAAAATCCACCAGGGGCCGGCCCGCGGCCGCCTGGACGGACCGGGAGGCCTTGGTGGCGATCATGGTCTGGAGGCTGACGGCGTTGATGATGAAAGTCTCCACCAGTTGGGCCTCGATGATGGGCGCGCTCACTTCCAGGATGGGCTCATCTGCGAAAAAGATGCTGCCTTCAGGGAGGGCCTGGACCTCGCCGGTGAAGCGCCAAATTTTCAGGAAGTCCAGGAAGCGCGGCTGAAAGAGGCCGGTAGTTGCGAGATAAGCCAGGTCGTCAGGCGTGAAGCGCAGGGTTTCGAGATAATCCAAAACTTCGGACAGCCCCGCGGCGACAAAATAGCTGCGCTGGGCCGGATACTTGCGGATGAACAGGCTGAAGGTGGCCTCCTCGTGCATATCCTGGTCGAAATAGCAGGCCGCCATGGTCAGCTGGTAAAGGTCCGTCAAGAGCGCCGACGGTTCACCCGATAGTTGTTGGTCCAAGCTCACCTCAGTCGGGGGGCGGCCGGGACTTTGCCGCACCGGCCCGATGCCTCCGGAAAATTCTCCCTATCTTATTACAATACCCCAATGGTTTCTACAAGTTTGACCATCTTTTTCGGATCGGAGCACATCTATGCTGCTTCCTACGCACCATAAGATATAGCGTTTGCCATAAATTCATTCCACTTGCTGATTTTTAAATCCCCCTAAGTCCAATGCTGTTCACTTAGCGCCCGAGCTTTCAAAAAATCCGGGAACGCATTTATCAACGACAGGGAGAAAGTGATTAATTCCCCCTCACCCTAACCCTCTCCCCCATTGGGGGAGAGGGAATAAAGAAGGATATCCGGTAATTCTCCCTCTCCCCCCGGCGGGGGGAGAGGGCTGGGGTGAGGGGGGGCATCCTCGCCCCAGCAACCCATCGAAATAGCCAAACCTTAAGTGAACCGCATTGCCCCTAAGTCCCCCTTTTTCAAAGGGGGGGTCGGGGGGATTTTGGTTTTTTGAGCATGTGCCATAAAGGAAAAAACTTTTGGCATTCGCTATAATTTGCCCAAAATTAAAGTCATCACCCCCGGGAGAAGACGTCGCCGGTTAGGTCCAGGCACTCGCCGGCCATGAGCAGCCGGTAGCCCAGGGCGGCCACCATGGCGGCGTTGTCGGTGCAGAGGGCCGGGGGAGGCAGGAAAAGGTCATGCTCCGCGTCCTGGGCGTGCTCCTGCAACACCTGGCGCAGGCGGCCGTTGGCCGCCACCCCGCCGCAGACCACCAGGCGGGAGCAGCCCTCCTGCTCCATGGCCAGCCAGGCCCGGCTCGCGAGGCTGTCCACCACCGCCTCCTGAAAGCCGGCGGCCAGGTCGCACCGGGCCGCGTCGTCAGCGAGAATTTCCGGGTGCTGCTTGAGCCGGCCGGCCACCGCGGTCTTGAGGCCTGAAAACGAGAAAGTGAGGGGCTCCCCGTGGACCCGGGGCCGGGGAAGATTGTATGCCGAGGCATTGCCGGTTATGGCCAAGGCCTCAATCCGGACCCCGCCGGGGTAGCCCAGGGCCATGAGCTTGGCCACCTTGTCGAACGCCTCCCCCGCGGCGTCGTCCCGGCTGCGGCCCAAAAGCGCCATCTCCGTAAAACCGTCCACCCGGTAGAGGTTGGTGTGGCCGCCGGAGACCACCATGGCCGCGAAGGGGAACGCAGGCACGGTTTCCGTGAGAAACGCCGCCATGATGTGGGCCTGCAAATGGTTGACCCCCACCAGGGGCTTTCCTAAGGTGTAGGACAAGGCCTTGGCCGCGGCCATGCCGATGATCAGGGCGCCGATGAGACCGGGACGTTGGGTGACGGCAATGCCGTCGATCTCGGTAAGCAGAACCCCGGCCTGATCCAACGCCCCCTGGATCACCGGCAGGAGGTTTTCCAGATGCCGCCGGGCCGCGATTTCGGGCACCACCCCGCCGTATTGAGCATGCAACTCAAACTGGGTGGCCACGACGGACGATAAGACGCGGCGGCCGTCTTCAACGACAGCCGCGGCGGTTTCATCGCAGGAAGTTTCGATTCCTAAAATCAGCATCTTTGCAGGGTCACGCAACGGCGCTGAGGCGCAAAGAAAGCAACCTAGGCGTTCTTTGCGTCTCGGTGTGAGATTCTTCAATCACGATTTGCTGGTCCACCTATGGATAAATAAGGTTTAATCAGGGCAACCTTCTTCGGCCCGAAGCCCAACACCTTCTCCTCCAACTCCTCGATCTTCTTAAAAGGCCCGTGGGCCTGGCGGTAGTCGATGATGCGCTGCGCCAGGGCCGGGCCGATGCCGGGGACCGCCGCCAGGTCCTCGGCGGTAGACCGGTTGAGATCTATGACCATCCCGAGGGTTAGGAGTTGCGCCCCGGACATGGTCGATACGCGATAGCTGCCGTCCGGCGTCACCTCCACCCGGCTGCCGGCCGCGATGGTTTTGTCCGGGTCGGGGGCAGTCCCAACGAGGCCGGCCTTGGCCCAGACCTCCCGGAGAGCGGGGGGCCGGGTAAAGGAGTAAACCCCGGGGTGGGCCACCGGGCCTGCCACCTCCACGAAGGCCAGGCTCATGGTCCCGGGCGGGGGCGGGGCGGGGGGGATGAGCACGTGGGCCCGCCAGGCGTACAGAAGCAGCAGGGCGGCTCCCAGAAGCACAATGACGCCTAATTGGGGCCGGCTGAAGTAGGGCAAACGTATCATGAGGGGGGGAAAAGGGGAAAAGGCGAAAAGGGGAAAAGGGGGAAAAAAAAGTCAGGTATCACTCGTGGCGCTCCTGTGTTCAGCGGGGAGAAGTGGAACGGAAAAAGTAAGAGTAACCTGATTGGCAGGTCCTTTCCCTTTTCGCCTTTTCCCCTCTTCGCCTTTTCCCCTTTATCCCTTCACGCCTTGCTCGTCCCTAAAAAGTTTGTACGTGATGGAATCCACCAGCGCCTGCCAGGAGGCGTCGATGATGTCGGTGGCCACCCCTACCGTGTTCCACCAGGTGTGGCCGTCCCGGGAGGTGATCAGGACCCGGACCATGGCGCCGGTGCCCCGCATGCCGGGGAGCACCCTGACTTTGTAGTCTTCCAGGATGATTTCCGTCAGCCGGGGGTAGAACCGCACCAGGGTCTTGAGCAGGGCGTTGTTCAGGGCGTCCACCGGGCCGTTGCCGAAGGCGGCGGTGTGCACTTCATGCGGCCCCACCCGCACCCTCAGGGTGGCCTCGGGCAGCGGGGACTCGGGGCCGCTCACCTTCTGGTCGATGACCCGGTAGGCCTGAAGCTGAAAGTATTCCTTGTACTGACCCAACGCGGCCCGGAGGAGCAGTTCCAGGGAGGCCTCGGCGTCTTCGAACTGGAACCCCTGGGCCTCCAACTCCTTGACCTTATCCAGGATGGTCTTGACATTGCTGTCGAAGGGCGGCAGCTCCAGCCCCTGCGCTTCCAGGCCGAGAAGCTGCTTCAGCTTTTCCATGGCCTGGCGCACCGCGGCGTCGTGGGTCCCCATCTCCAGCCCCAGCTCCTGGGCCTTCATGAGGATGTTGCCCCGGCCCGACAGGTCGGAGACCGGGATGACCCGGGCGTTGCCCACCAGGGCCGGGTCGATGTGCTCATAGGCCCTGGGGTTGCGTTTCACCGCGGCGGCATGGATGCCGCCTTTGTGGGCGAAGGCGCTCTTGCCCACGTAAGGCTGATAGCGGTTGGGACGCACGTTGGCGGCTTCATAGACGAACCGGGAGACCTCGGTGAGCCGCTTGAGCTTGCCAGGGTCCAGGCACGCCAGCCCCATCTTCAACTGGAGGTTGGGAATGATGGAGCAGAGGTTGGCGTTGCCGCAGCGCTCGCCCACGCCGTTAATGGTGCCCTGGACCTGGCTGCAACCCAGCGCCACCGCCGCGATGGAGTTGGCCACGGCCAGTTCCGAGTCGTTGTGGGCGTGGATCCCCAGGGACGCCTTGGGAAATTTTTTCTGCACTGCCTTAACGATCTCGATAAGTTCGGCAGTGAGGGTCCCGCCGTTGGTGTCGCACAGCACCAGGTACTGGGCCCCCCCGTTCAGGGCCGCGTCCAGGGTTTTCAGGGCGTAGTCCCGGTCCTCCTTGAAGCCGTCGAAGAAGTGCTCAGCGTCGTAAAAGAGCTCTTCCACCCGGGGCTTGAGATAGGCCAGGGAGCCGGTGATGATCTCCAGGTTGCGCTCCGGGGTGGTTTGCAGGATCTCCTTGACCTGGAACAGGGACGACTTGCCGAAGATGGTCACCACCGGGGCCAGACTGATGAGGAGTTCCTGCATGTTGGGGTCGGCGGCCGGCGGCCGGTCTTTGTGATGGGTGCTGCCGAACGCGGCGATGCGGCTGACGCCCAACTCGTAGTTGCGGATTTCGGCGAAAAAATCCTTGTCCTTGGGGTTGGAGCCCGGCCAGCCGCCTTCGATGTAATGAATGCCCAGGTGCGCCAGTTTTTGGGCGATGCGAATTTTGTCGGCCAGGGACAGGTTGAAATCCTCGGCCTGGGTGCCGTCTCTCAGGGTGGTGTCATAGATTTTTATCTGGCGCATGGGTTAACCTCGAATTTGCTGGTTAAAGTCCCCCTTTCTTAAAGGGGGGGAATGTTTAGAAAGATGTTCCCCGTTTCTTCGGCGGGGGGATATCCAGCCCGAAGGCGTCGTGGAGCACCCTCACGGCCAATTCGCCGTGCCGATCTTCGATGACGCACGAGATCTTGATTTCCGAAGTGCTGATCATCAAGATGTTAATGTTTTCCGCGGCCATGGCTTCGAACATCCGGGCCGCCACCCCGGCGTTGTTCTTCATCCCCACGCCCACGATGGAGACCTTGGCGATGTTCTCCTCGCTCAAGACCCTCTCGGCCCCGATGTCGGCGGCCACGGGCTTGACAATCTCCAGGGTCTTTTTCAAGTCCCCCTTGGGCACGGTAAAAGTGAGGTCAGTGTGGCCGTCGATGCTGGTGTTCTGGATGATCATGTCCACCACGATGTTGGCGTCAGCCACCGGCTGGAACAGGTGCAAGGCGACGCCGGGGCGGTCGGGGACCCGGGTGATGGTTACCCGGGCGTCATTTCGGCTTAGAGCCACACCGGATACCGGTACAATTTCCATTGCTTCATCCTCCACGGTCACCAGGGTGCCTGGCTCCCCGGAAAAACTGCTGCGCACCACCAGGGGCACGCTATAACGCCTGGCAAACCCCACGGAACGGATCTCCAAGACCTTGGCCCCCATGGAAGCCAACTCCAGCATTTCGTCATACGAGATGCGGTCCAGTTTCCTGGCCTTGGGGTAGACGCGGGGATCGGTGGTGTAGATCCCGTCCACGTCGGTATAAATTTCACAGAGGTCGGCTTTCAGGGCCGCGGCAATGGCCACCGCGGTGGTGTCGGAGCCGCCCCGGCCCAGGGTGGTGATGTTGCCCACTTCGTCCACCCCCTGGAAGCCGGCCACGGTGACAATGCGCCCCTTCTTCAATTCTTCTTTAATGCGGGCGGTATCAATGCCGATGATCCGGGCCCGGCCGTAGGCCCGGTCGGTGTAAATCCGGGCCTGGTGGGAAAGCAGCGAGGTGGCCGGCACGCCCTGGGACCGGAGAAACATGCTGAACAGGGACACGGTCACCTGCTCCCCGGTGGCCAGGAGCACGTCCAGTTCCCGGGCGTCCGGGTCTTCCGAGAGTTCCTTGGCCAGGTTGATGAGGCGGTCGGTTTCTCCGGCCATGGCGGAGAGCACCACCACCATCTTGTTCCCATCCCGCCAGCCTCTTACCACCCGGTTGGCCACATTGGCGATGCGGTCGGGGTTGGCCACCGAGGTGCCGCCGTATTTTTGCACGATTAATGCCACAGCAAAAGGACTCCCAGTTTGCCGGAATAATCGGATTCTTAAATTTTATATTATATAGGATTGGCGGAAAAAGAAAAAGAGGGGGGTTTACCGGGTAGAATAATCTCCGATGGGAAACCTTCGGTGCGGGACAAATTTGCACCCAGGGGGCTGATATCCAGGATAAAGACATCGGGCGCAGGTTTGCCGTTGATCGCGGTTACCTGAAAGCGTACCTCAGAGCGGGGAACCCGGCGCCGCTCCGCGGTGTTCCTCTTGCCCTGGTCGCGGTTTATTTCCATGGCTGCCCCCCTTCCTTTCCCGAGACGAGTTCTTTCCGCGATATGTATCGACAGAAAGCCCTCAACCCTGAAATCCATTCCAGCCTCATTTTTAGATTGACGCTGGCGCACATATGATGGTATTAATGAAAAAAATCACAAGTAAAGGAGGCCATATCCATGGCTGCAAAATTGATCAAAGGGGCCGAAGTTGCCGCTCAGATACGCGAGGAGCTGAAGAAAGAGGTAGACGAACTCGTAACCAAGCACAAAGTAACCCCGGGCCTGGTCACCATCCTGGTGGGGGAAGACCCCGGCTCCATCAGCTACGTCACCGCCAAGCAGAAGACCGCGCACGAATTGGGCTTCTATTCCGTCCAGGACAATCAGTCCCCGGATATCACCGAAGCCGCCCTGCTGGCTCTCCTAGACAAGTACAACAAGGACCCCAAGATCCACGGCATCCTGGTGCAGTTGCCCCTGCCCAAGCACATCGACTCCAACAAGGTGCTCTACGGCATTAATCCCGACAAAGACGTGGACGCCTTCCATCCGGTGAACGTGGGCCGCATCCTCATCGGCGAATACGCCTTCCTGCCCTGCACCCCGGCGGGCTGCCAGGAGCTCATCTCTCGGGCCTACGGCGATCCCAAGGGTAAGGAAGTGGTGGTGGTAGGCCGCTCCAACATCGTGGGCAAACCCATGGTGGCCATCATGATCCAGAAGAAGGCCGGCGCCAACGCCACCGTCACCTGCGTCCACACCGGCACCCCCAAGGACAAGATGATCGAGCACTGCCGCCGGGCCGACATCCTCATCGTCGCCGCGGGCGTGCCCAATTACATCCAGGCCGACTGGGTCAAAGAAGGCGTCTGTGTCATCGACGTGGGCGTCAACCGCATCGGCATGACCGAATCCGGCAAGGCCAAGCTGGCCGGCGACGTTGACTTCGCCGCCGTCTCCCAGAAGGCCTCCTTCATCACCCCGGTGCCCGGCGGCGTGGGTCCCATGACCATCACCATGCTCATGAAGAACACCGTCATGGCCGCCAAAATGGCTGCGGGCTTGATCAAGATTTAAGGATGAGTTGATTTTTTCCGGGGCGGGGGCAAAGGGCTTTTTTGTAAGCGCCCTTTCCCTTTCCCCAAACCTTCCACTGATCCTGAATGCGGGACGACTGTAGGGGCGGGTTTGAAACCCGCCCCTACCATTTAGGCTCAATGTGAAAAGGCGATTTCCGGATAGACTTCTTCCGGGTCGAAGACCTTGGGGTCCGCAATTTCCCAGCCGTCGGGGCCTAGACGCCGGAAAAAGCACGACTGGTAGCCCGACTCACACGCGCCGCCCGCGGGCCGCACCTTGAGGATCAACTGGTCCCCCCGGCAAGACAGGCGCATCTCCGCCACGTCCTGAAAGTGCCCCGAGGCCTCCCCCTTGGCCACCACCTTGCGTCGGCCGGGGTGGTAGTAGTGGACCCGGCCCGTGGCGGCTATAAGCGAAAGGGCCTCCTGATTCAGATCCACCAGCATCAACACCATGCCGCTCGCCGCGTCCTGAATGATCGCCGGGATCAGTTTCCCGACCGGCAGCGGCAGCCACTCCGGCAAGCCGGACCATATTTCCCGCACCCCTCACCTCCCTTTACACCGGGCCATTCGCACCGGTATCTAGTTTAGCCTGCATATCATGGTTTTGCGGCTTCATTCCAGAGAAATCTGGCAGGGAATTTATCAGCTAGGCCCCGCAGCATCTAAGGGGTTAACTAAATTGCTCCCAAAAGGACTGCACCTCAGAAAAATCTTGACATATTTTGTGGATAGATGGTATTTAGGAGAAGGTAAAGTGAAATTGTGCACAAATAATTCGTCCAAAATAGGGAGGAGGCAAAAACATGGCGAGATTAGGTTTCATAGAATTTTACTACAGCACCAAACACAAACCGGTCGAGAAATATAAGTGCGATAATGCCAACGCACTTAATTTGCTGAAAAGCCTGGAGGCCAAAGGGGTAGAGACTGCGGCCATCGATATGGCCGACAACCCGGACCCGTTCAAGCAGTACCACAAGGCGTCCAGTGGCCCGGCCTCGGAATTTCGTCCCGTTTTCGGCGAGGTTCGGGGATCGGATTATAAAGAATATTTTGGCAAGACCATCCCGGCTCTGTGCTGCTACACCAAGAAAGGCGACCGGGCTCCCGTTGAGGTCTTCCCCCGCGGCGACAAGAAACTGGGGCGGGAATATCTCATCGAGGAATTTTTGGAAAATTATATCGGCGAGCTGGAAGGACGGATCGAGTCCCCCGAAGCCCGCTAAGACCAGCGCTTCATCCGGCCCCACCGGCAGCAGAGGTGGGGCCTTTTTATTGATCGCAGCCGGCGGCATTCCGCCTCGATGGCAGGTCCGCCGGCCCGGTGGATGGCCCCGTCCACTCCGCCCCCGGGACGCAGAGCGGCATTGGCGGCGCTGACTATGGCGTCCGTGTCTTGCCGGGTGATATCCCCTTCCACCAGCTCCAGGGTTGATGGACCGACTTCCACTTCCATGACGTGGTCTCCGCCGTTACTGAAAGGGGATGGGGCTCCTGATCCCCCATCCCCTCCACATTCTTCGCCGGTATCAGGTCAGTTGGGTATGAGGCGGTACGGGGCCGCCCGTTTGGTCCACTCGCTGCCGGGGAATTTGGCCGTCAGGGTTTCGTAGGATGCCCGCAGGGGTTTGGGATCATGGGTCATTTTATAGCGGGAAACCCCCATAAAGAAGACGGCCTCCGCCGCCGCGGCGCTGTCGGGATAGTCCCTCAGGGCCTCGTCGAACATGCCCTGGGCCTCGGGATGCTGCTCGGCGTTGAAATAATATTTGCCCTTGCCCACCATGAAGGTGGAAATGAATTCCTCGGGCGCGAGAAACCCCACCACGCGATGGATCTCGTTGCCGTCGGCATCCAGCACGATGATGGTGGGAGTCCAACTCACCTTGAACTGATTCATCAGGGCGGTGTTCGAAGCCTCGATCTGAACCGGGACAAAGTTATAATCCACGAACTTGACGACCTTGTCGTTGGGGTACGTAACCGCACCCATCTGTTGGCAACCGATTCACTGGGGATTGAAAAAGTCCAGGAGAATGGGCTTTTTCGTCTGTCGGGCGTGGTCCTTGGCCTTGGCCAGATCATTTAGCCAGCAAATATTCAGGGCCATAGAGATTTTCTCCTTTTTTCGGGATTGGGGCCAAGTCTGGCCCGCATGTTGGACAAAACATAAGCATTCCTGGCCAAAAGGCAAGAGCGGGGCGAGGCGCCTGGCGCCCTAACCTGCCGCGATCAAAAGTTTCGCGACAAAATCCTTGCAATGTCACCCCCTTGGCCATAGAATCCCCTGGTAAGAACCATGGTTATGAACCAGAAAGACGACCCATTCTATAATCCCGCCGACACCGGCCAGGTAGACCGCCTGCTGGCCACCATCGAGTTCTCCAAGGCCCTGGTGAGCGCCTACGACATGGAGACGCTCCTCACCGCGATCCTGGAGCGCATCAAGGCGGTCATCTCGGCTCAGAACTGGTCCCTGCTGCTTATCGATCCCCAAACCGGAGAACTGTATTTCGCCGTGATCGTCGGGCTGGCCCCGGAGACGGTGAAGAATATCCGCCTGAAGCCCGGGGAAGGGATCGCCGGGACCGTGGCTCAGACGGGAAAACCGATCTTTATCCCCGACGTCAACCGGGACCCCCGCTTTGCCGCCCGGGTGGATGCCCAAACGGGCTTCGACACCCGCTCCATCATCGCCCTGCCCCTCCTCGTCCGGGGGGAAGTAATCGGAGTGTTTGAAGTGGTTAATGTGGAGGAAGAGAGATACTTCCGGGAAAAATACCTGCCCCACCTGACTATTCTGGCGGACTATGTGGCTATTGCGGTGGACAACGTCCGCAATTTACAGAAACTCGAGGCCCGCACCTTTATTGACGAGGTGACGGGGTTTTACAATACCCGGTATCTCATCCACGAACTGGACCGCCTCATACCCCAACTCCTTAGCCAGGGTGAACATTTTTCCGTGATTTTCCTGGACTTGGACAACTTCAAGACGGTGGTGGACACCCACGGCCACCTGCGGGGCAGCAAGGTTCTGGCCCAGGTGGCCCTGGTGATTCACGGGGTGCTGGGGCCGGACGACAGCCTGGTGCGCTACGGCGGCGACGAGTTCGTCATCCTGATGCCCCGGCAGTCCCAGTCGGGCGCCTTGGAGACTACCCGCCGACTGCGCCGGACCCTCAACCAGACCGCCCTCCTGCAAGATGAGGGACTTTCGATCCAGGTGACGGCCAGCTACGGCATCGCCTCCCTGCCGGAAGACGCCCAGGACCGGGAGAATCTGCTGCTCATCGCTGACCGGGCCATGTTCGGCAGCAAAGGCCGGGGCCGGGATCGCATCATGGTGGGCCGGGACCTGATCCCGGTAGAGGATGAGTGATACTGAGTCGCGCTCAAAAGGCTATCTTCTGTAGCCGCAGGCTTTTACCCGTGAAAAACTTCAAATCCCCCTAAATCCCCCTTTGAAAAAGGGGGGCAGGGGGGATTTTTCATCCCCGGGGGTGAAACATTTGTGGTTCATGAACGTTTAGCCTGCGCCGGCACAGGCTGGAAAGCCTGTGCTACCCTTTGACTGCAATCTGGTATGAGATAAGAGCCTTGACCCTGCCATCCCTCCCGCCCCCGGCCGGGGATGGGCATCTCCCTCCCCGGGATTACCCGGCTTTGCCCTGGGCGGCCACGGCGTCCATGGCCTTTCTAATCTCCGCGTCGTCCCCTAAATAATAATGTTTAACCTGGTTCAGGTCGGCATCCAGTTCGTACACCAGGGGAATGCCCGTAGGGATGTTCACCGACACGATGGCGTCCTCGGTGAGCCGGTCCAAATGTTTCACCAGGGCGCGCAGGCTGTTGCCGTGCGCCACCACCAGCACCTTTTGGCCGGCCTTAATGGCCGGGGCGATGTCGCTGTGCCAGTAGGGCAGCATGCGGGCCACGGTGTCCGCCAGGGATTCGCAGGCCGGCAGGGTGTCGGCGGGCAGGTGGGCATAGCGCCGGTCGAACCGGGGATGGCGAGGGTCGTCCGGAGAAAGGGCCGGGGGCCGCACCCCATAACTGCGGCGCCAGACCTGCACCTGTTCCTCGCCGTACTTGGCCGCCATTTCACTCTTATTGAGCCCCTGCAAGGCCCCGTAATGCCGCTCATTGAGTTGCCAGGTGCGAATTACCGGGATCCACTCCAGTTCCATGGCCTCCAGGATAATCCAGAGGGTCTTGACGGCCCGCTTGAGCACCGAGGTGTAAGCGACATCAAAGGTAAAGCCGCTCTCCTGGAGAAACTTGCCCCCTTGCAGGGCTTCCTGCTCCCCCTGGGGCGACAGGCCCACGTCGGTCCAGCCGGTAAAACGGTTCTCCAGATTCCATCGGCTCTGCCCGTGCCGCACCAGCGTCAGGGAGTATGTTGCGCCCATCGGTCCTCCGTGGTGGTGGTCTGTTTCGCAATTAACGGTACAAAATGAAACCGCTTTTTCCCTCCCCCTTGATGGGGGAGGGTCAGGGTGGGGGTGAAAATATATCGAGATTTCGCATAATTCCCCCTCCCCCCAACCCCCTCCCCCCAGGGGAGGGGGAGAAAAACGACAAAAATTGAATGGATAGCTAATTGTGAATCATACCAGTAGATGAAATGGTGGCGTTTAACCAAACCAGGCGATCTCGGCTGGCGTCGGCAACCCCTGGGAACTACATCAACTCCGGTAGTCGGCGTTGATGCGGATGTAGTCCTCGGTGAGGTCGCAGGTGTCGTAGTAGTCGGTATAATTCCCTTGGTTAAGGTGGATGGTCACCGTAAAAAAGCCAGACTTGATCACCTGTTGGGCCGCGGCTTCCGCCATAGGACCCAGCCCCCGGCCATTTTGCACCACGGGCTGGCTGCCGAAGGTGATCGAAACCCGCTCCGGGTCGAAGCGGGCGCCGGCGCGCCCCAAGGCGGCCATGATCCGCCCCCAGTTGACGTCTTCGCCCGCCATGGCGGTCTTGACCAGGGGCGAGGCGGCCACGGTCAGGGCGGCTTTTTTGGCTTCCGCCGGGGTGGCCGCGCCCTCAACCATTATCCGGTAGATGTGCCGGGCGCCTTCGCCGTCGGCCACCACCTGGCGGGCCAGATCGCCCATCACCCGGTTTACCGCCTCCCCTAAAGCCGACATCGGCGCTCCCGCTTCGGAGATAACCGCATTTCCCGCCCGGCCCCCGGCCAGCAAGAGGATCGTGTCGTTGGTGGAGGTGTCCCCATCCACGGTGATCCGGTTAAAACTTTTTGGCAGGGCCTGGAACAGTAATTTTGTCAGGATTTTGGGGGACGCGGCCGCGTCGGTAAACAGGAAGACCAGGAGCGTGGCCAGATCCGGGTGAATCATGCCGGAGCCTTTGGCGATGCCGGCCAGGGTAAACTCCCGGCCGTCAATCATCCCTTTGACCAGGGAAGTCTTGGGTCGGGTGTCGGTGGTCATGATGGCCCGGGCCGCCTGGGGCAGCCCTTCGGGGGCCAGGCCGGCCACCAGGTTCGGCAGGGCCTGGGTGATCCTGTCTCCGGGCAGGGGTGCGCCGATGACCCCGGTGGACGAGGGCAGCACCAGGCGCTCGGGGATATTGAGCAATTGTGCGGCCGCCCGGCAGGTGTCCCGGGCGGCGGCGAGGCCGTCAGGGCCGTTGCAGGCGTTGGCGTTGCCGGCATTGACCAGGACGGCCTGGGCCTGGCCGGCCCGCAGGCGGTCCTTGGTGAGCAACACCGGCGCGGCCTTCACCCGGTTGGTGGTGAACACCCCGGCCGCGGCCGCGGGGGTGTCCGCCACCATCAGGGCCAGGTCCAGAACCCCGGGTTTTTTGATGGCCGCGGCGGTGGCGGAAAATTTAAATCCCGGGACGATCATAGGCATGCCTCCTGAATAAACCCTCTAGGGCGCGCCGTGCAGCCGGATAATGGCGGCCACGGGCCGCCCTATGACCCAAGCATAAAAAAGATTCTTTCGCTGCGCTCAGAATGACAAAAAAAACTCGGCACAGGCAAGATGCCTGTGCCACTATTTTTTATACCATGTTCGTTTTCACATGAAACAAACTCATTGGTGGGGCGGGCCTCCGTGCCCGCCAGCGTTCAGAGAGTTTGTTGCGACTGAATATGAACATAGTATTACTTCCCGCAGCACTTCTTATATTTCTTGCCGCTGCCGCAGGTGCAGGGGGCGTTGCGGCCCACCTTCTTTTTCTGGCGCTCCTTGGGCTGGGCGCCGCCCTCGCCGTGGCTGAATACCAGGGACTTTTGAGCGGGCCTGGCCTCCGGCGGCGGTTCATGGTGGGGTTTCACCTGGAGGTGGAACAGGGTGCCCACCGAGTCCGCCTTAATGCGGTGGATCAGGCCCATAAAAATCTCATAGCCTTCCCGCTGGTATTCCCGCAAGGGGTCCCGCTGGGCGTAGCCCCGGAGCCCGATGCCGTCCCGGAGGTGATCCATGGACAGGAGGTGTTCTTTCCAGTGGTTGTCCACGATCTGGAGCATGACCATTTGCTGCAACTCCTTAAAGAGTTCGGGGCCGATCTCGTCGCGCTTGGCGGCGAAGCGCTTTTGCACCAGGTCGCAAAAGACCTCGTTGAGGTCGGCGTCCAGGTCCTCGTCCAGGTTTTCCAGGGAGACCCGGAAGCCGAACTGCCGGTAGGTGGCGTCCCCCAGGCTCTTGAGGTCCCACTCCTCCGGCAATTTGTTGGCGGTATATTCTTCGACGATCTCCTCCGCCAGTTCATCGGCCATATCCATGAGGTCTTCTTCAAGGGATATGCCGCTCAGGATCTGGCGGCGTTGGGCGTAGATCACCTCCCGCTGCTTGTTCATGACGTCATCGTATTCCAGGAGGTGTTTGCGGATGTCAAAGTTGTGGCTTTCCACCCGCTTCTGGGCCTTCTCGATGGCATTGGACACCAGGCGGTGCTCGATGGGTTCTCCGTCATCCATCCCCAGGCGGCCCATGAGGCCCTTGATGCGGTCGGACCCGAAGATGCGCAGGAGGTCGTCCTCCAGGGAGAGATAGAACCGCGAGGTCCCGGGGTCGCCCTGGCGGCCGGAGCGGCCCCGGAGCTGGTTGTCGATGCGGCGGGACTCGTGGCGTTCGGTGGCCAGGATGTGGACGCCGCCCCGTTCCACCACCCCTTCGCCCAGGACGATGTCGGTGCCCCGGCCGGCCATGTTGGTGGCGATGGTCACCCTCCCCATCTGCCCGGCGTGGGCCACGATCTGGGCCTCTTTCTCGTGCTGCTTGGCATTGAGCACTTCGTGTTTGATGCCTTCCTTTTTTAAGAGCCGGCTGACGTGCTCCGATTTTTCAATGGAGGTGGTGCCCACCAGGACCGGTTGGCCCCGCTGGTAGCAATCCTTGATGTCCTCCACCACCGCGGTGTATTTTTCCGCCTCGGTCCGGTAAATCGCGTCGGGGTAGTCCGTCCGGATCATCTTTCTGTCGGTGGGGATGATCATGACCTCCAGCTTGTAGATCTTCTTGAACTCCTCGGCCTCGGTGTCGGCGGTGCCGGTCATGCCCGCCAGTTTGTCGTACATGCGGAAAAAGTTCTGAAAGGTTATGGTGGCCAGGGTCTGGTTTTCGTTCTCAATCCTCACCCCTTCCTTGGCCTCCAGGGCCTGGTGCAGGCCGTCGGAATAGCGCCGGCCGGGCATGAGACGGCCGGTGAACTCGTCCACGATGAGGACCTGGCCGTCCTTGACGATGTAGTCCACGTCCCGCTTGAACAGGTTGTGGGCCTTCAGCGCGGCGTTGAGGTGGTGCAGGACCTCGATGTTCCGGGGATCGTAGAGATTCGGCAGATTGACCAGCTTTTCGGCGCGGGAGACTCCTTCCTCGGTGATGATGACGGAGCGGGCCTTTTCGTCCACGGTAAAATCCTGATCCTTCTTCAACTGCTTGGACACCTGGTTGAGGGTGTAGTAGAGCTGGGTGGATTCCTCGGCGGGGCCGGAAATGATCAGGGGCGTCCGGGCCTCGTCCACGAGGATGGAATCCACTTCGTCCACGATGGCATAGTGAAAGTCCCGCTGGACGTAATCTTCCAGGGAGAACTTCATGTTATCCCGGAGATAGTCGAACCCGAACTCGTTGTTGGTGCCATAGGTGATGTCAGCATGGTAGGCCCGGCGGCGCTCGTTGTCGTCCAGGCCGTGGACGATGGTGTCCACCGTGAGCCCCAGGAAGCGGTAGATGCCCCCCATCCAGTGCGCGTCCCGGCGGGCCAGGTAGTCGTTCACGGTGACGATGTGCACCCCTAACCCGGTGAGGGCGTTGAGGTAGGCGGGCATGGTGGCTACCAGGGTTTTGCCTTCGCCGGTCTTCATTTCAGCGATCTTGCCCTCGTGCAGCACGATGCCGCCGATGACCTGAACGTCGAAGGGGCGCATCCCCAACACCCGGACGGAGGCTTCCCGGGCCGTGGCAAAGGCCTCGGGCAACAGGTCATCCAGGGGCTCGTCCGCATCCAGGCGCTCCTTGAACAGGGCGGTTTTGGCCTGGAGCTGGACGTCGGACAAGGCCCGGTATTCCGGCTCCAGAGTGGTGATGCGGTCCACCAGGGGCGCCATCCGCTTCAGTTCCCGGTCGTTCTTACTGCCGAAGATCTTTTTGAGGATTATGTCGATCATATTTGGTTAGCTATTAACCACCAAGGGAACAAGAATTGGCATGGTGGCATATTATCTATTAAAAAGCATCCTTTAATAACGCCAGGAATTCTTCTCTGGAAACCCCCGCGGTTTTAAGATTGTTTTTGATAATGGCAACCGGGACTTCATCATAAGTGGGAATTACGATGGGCCTGGAAATGCCGGGTTTCACGTAGGAGCGATGACTGCCCTCTTGGCGGGCAAATTTGAATCCCTTGGTTCAGAAATATTTTCTCCAGCACCTTCCAATGGACCGGCGCCATCCTGGTCATATATTTAGATACCGACCACGGCGGAGTGCCTTTCAATCGACACCCATGGAGGGCATTTCCAGCTTCCCTGGATCAGCTGATAGCCGCATTCCTGAAGGACTTCCTCCGTCGTGCCCATATCCTCCAGGGCAAGAAGAAAGACCCTTACGGCTTCATCCAAGGCTTTCCGGGCTGATTCCGGAGTAAGACCTGAACTCATAACATCCAGGGGCATGGCATGGGCAATAAACTGATTGCCCTCCTGCCAAATATGCACGGTATATTCAATAATTACTTCAGATAACATAATTCCTGACACCTCACTGGCGTGTGGTACAATTTTTATTATATCCCTGACTCCAAATTGAGCACCATGGGGATTTCGTCGCAGTCGGGAAATTTGACGCAGTTGACGCAATCGGCCCAGACGATGGGCAAGAGGTCTTCCCGGGACACGACCTTAAAACCGAAACGCTGGAAAAACTCCGGGACCAGGGTCAGGAGGAAGATTTCGCTCAACCCGATGGCCCGGGCCTCGGCCAGGCAGGTCTGAACCAGCCGGGAGGCGATGCCCCGGCGCTGGTGGGTCGGCGCCACGGCCACGGACCGGATTTCTCCCAGGCCGGCCCAGCAGATGTGCAGGGCGGCGATGCCCAGGAGGGGGCCCTGGTCCTCCCGATATACGTAGTAATCCCGCAGCTGGCCGTAGAGATCAGCCAGGGTCCGGGGCAGGATGCCGCCATCCTCGGAAAATTTCCCCAGGAAGCGGCGGATTTCCGGGACCTCGTGTATCTTAGCTTTGCGAATCATTTTACGGCCATGGGGTTACGGAACGATTTTGATTCAGTTATAATTTTTAGATTATACCATCAGGTTAAAGGTAACACCACTATGTCCGTCATCGCCAAAGATAACTATGTTTCCCTGGAGTACCGCCTGTGGCTGGATTCCGGGGAACAACTCCGGGGCGCCCCGGAGGCGCCGGCTGTGCTCACCTTTGTGGCCGGTTGCAACGAACTCATGCCGGGGCTGGAACGCCGGCTCATAGGGCTCAGGGAGCAGGAAGCGGTTGCGTTCACGGTGCCCGCGGCCGAGGCCTTCGGGGACTACGACCCCGATTTTGTCCAGGAGTGGAGCCACAAGGTCTTTCCCCCGGACATGGACCTCAAGCCGGGCCGAAAGGTGCTCCCCGCCAACCTGCCGTTTCCGCCGGAATATCCCCTGACCGTCAAGGAAGTCACGGCCGATGCCGTGATCCTGGATATGAACCACCCTTTTGCGGGCCATGACCTGCGGTACGAAGTGAAGGTGATCTCGGTGCGCCCGGCCACCCCGGAGGAACTGGAACCCTTGAAGCAGTGCCAGTCCTGCCAGGAGGGGATGAGTTGCGAGCACTAACCGGCGGTTGACCAACCCGGCAATTCTCTCAACGGTTATTCTGAGCGGCGCTCAAGGTGAAAAAAAGCAAATTTATCAACAACCGGCGAATGCAAAAGGGGAGGGGGACCAGGGTCCCGCCTCCCCTTGACAACTTTTCAGCAGCCGCGGCGCTTAGGTTTCCGTGATTGTGATCGCGCCCGAGGGGCAGACCTCGATACAGCTCTCGCACCCCAGACATTCATCCTCGTTCACCACAACGGCCTTCTCGGCCTGCATCTCGAAGACGCCGGTGGGACACACATTGACGCACTCTTCATCGCCGGTACACTTGTCCTCGTCAACTTCAACCCGCCAAGCCATTAGCTGTTACCTCCTTGAGATATCGCACCATTAATTGATTAATATATACCAAAAAAGGCCCCGGGTGCAAACCGGGGAACAATTTTTAGCAAAAATCCGGTTGGGCGTGGCGTGTAGTCTTACGCTTCCGGCCAAGTCGAGACCTTTGACCTGAAAAGCTCTTTAATTCGGTGGCACAGGCTTTCCAGCCTGTGCCAAGGAAGCAGGTTAGTCGTGCACAGCCTGGAAAGGCTGTGCCACCAGCCAATGCCAGACCTTTCATAATTTCGAGTCAGCCGCAGGCTTGAGTTCAGGCGAGAGGCCCGTGCCCCTTGGATAAGGCCGACGGAGGGAAAAGGGATAGTACATATTTAGAGGCGCACGCGTTCCGGCGTCTCGCACTCCGGGTGGGAAGCGTTTTCGTCCAGGTCCGGGTCGCCGTGGTACTCCCGAGCCCGGCGCACCAGCGCCTCCGCCCACTGGGGGCAGCCCAGGGCGTGGAGGTGGGTGTAGGTCGCCAGGACGTTCTGGAAGAGGAGCCCTTCGCGCTGCCCCGCCATACCAGATCCCCGGCTGACCCTAAAGGCCATGGGGACCTCGGGGGCCGGGTCGGGCGCTATCCGGGAATAGTGAAATTCATGGCCCTTGAGCACGGTGCCCTTAGCGAAGTAGGGGTTGTCCCGGGTCACTTCCAGGATGGTATAGCCGTGGCCCTGGGGCTTTTTGCCCATGACGAAGTCATAGGGGAATATCCCCACCATGGGAAACTTGTCGCTCCCGACCTGGATATGTTCTCCCAGGTACATGAGGCCGCCGCATTCGGCGTAGATGGGCAAACCGGACTGGGCTGCAGCCTTGACGGAATTGCGGAAGCTTAAATTCTCGGCCAGGGCCCGGGCGTGGGTTTCGGGGAAGCCGCCGCCGATATAGAGGGCGTCCAGGTGGGCCGGGAGCACCGGGTCGTCCAGGGCGCTGAGCTCCATGACCGCCGCCCCGGCTTGCCGCAGGGCCTCCAGGTTCTCGGGATAATAAAACTGGAACGCGGAGTCCCGGATGACGCCGATGACCGGCGGGGCGCCGTCAGCGCAGAAAGATGGCGGGGTCATGGGGACTTCGGGCAGGGGCGGCGCCTGGCTGGCCACCTCCCAGAGGCCATCCAGGTCCAGGTACCGCCGGGCCAGGTCCCGGGCGGTGGTCACGGCCCGTAGGGCGGTGGTGTGCTCCTGGGGGGGCACCAACCCCATGTGGCGTTCGGGAAAAACCTCGCACTTGAGCCGGGGGATGGCCCCCAGCACCGGAATACCGCAGTAGGTTTCGATGGCCTGACGGATGACGGCTTCGTGGCGGGGACGGGCGATCTGATTGAGAATGACGCCCCGGATGGCCACCTGGGGGTCGAAGTGCTGGCAGCCCAACACTAAAGCAGCGGTGGTGCGGGTCCGCATGGTGCAGTCCACCACCAGCACCACCGGGGTGGCCAGGAACTTGGCCAACTCTGCGGTGCTAGAGGTGCCCTGGGCGTCGAGACCGTCGTAGAGGCCCCGGTTGCCTTCGATCACGAGAGCGTCAGCCTGGACGGCATGACGGGCCACGGAAGCCAGAATCTGGTCCCCCTCCATAAGGAAGGGGTCCAGATTGTGGCTGGGGCATCCCGCCGCCAGGCAGTGCCAGGCCGGGTCGATATAGTCGGGTCCCTTCTTGAAGGGCACTACTCGACGCCCCTGGTCCCGCCAGGCGGCCAGAAGCCCCAGGGTCAAAGTGGTCTTGCCAGCCCCGCCCCGAAGAGCTGACAGCAGCAACCGGGGACAGGGCTTACTCATCAGACTTTCTTGGCTGCCCCTTCTTCGTGGGGGATTTCGATGTAGCTCCCGCCGAAATAGGTATAGACGCAGCGACCAGTGTCAATGAGCTCCTTGATGCCGAACTTGATCATGTTCTTATCCTGATCAGGATGCTCTTTGAGCACGGCCTTCTGGACGTCCATGGCCTTGATGTTTTTCTTGCCTTGGGCCTTGGCCACCATGTCGAAAATGTATTCCACCAAATCTGCTTTGCTCAGTGCCATTTATCCCACCTGCCTAGAATTTAAAATGCATCGACGTCCGATAGGTGTCATAAGCCCACCGGTAGTCGTCAATGTGCTGGAAGACGAAAGGAATCTCGCAGACTTCAAAGAACTTCTCCCAACCGATGCGCTCGACCCACTCACCTACGCGCTCCCACTTGTTGGCGCCTTCGGCGTACTTAACGAGGATCTTGCGGATGGCGGCAACCGTCTCCGGCCACCGGGGCGGATTGTTGGGCAGATAAGGCACCGCCAGTTTGGAAAACATGGGCGGGGTCTTGGAGTTGGAGACCTTGCCGCCCACTAAAAGGGCCACCCCGCCTTTTTCGGCGTCGAAGCAGGGCAGGGCCGGGCACATGGTGTAGCAGTTGCCGCAGTACATGCACTTGGGTTCATTGATCACCACGCTCTTGATGCTCTTGTCCGGATGGGGCCGGATGGCGCCGGTGGGACAGGAGGCGATGGTGGTGGGAATTTCGCACAGGTGGCGCAGCCTCTCGTGGTCTACCTTGGGCGCCGTGCGGTGGATGCCCAGGATGGCGATGTCGGAGCAGTGCACCGCGCCGCACATGTTGAGGCAGCAGGCCAGAGCGACCCGCACCTGGGCCGGCAGCTTGTGGCTGCCGAAATAGTCGAACAGGTCGTCCATCACCGCCTTGACGATGCCCGAGGCGTCGATGGCCGGGGTGTGGCAGTGGATCCAGCCCTGGGTGTGGACGATGTTGCTCACGGAGTGGCCGGTGCCGCCGATGGGGAGCCCCATCTTCTTGATGGCATCCTTCAAGCCGGCAATCTTGCTCTGGTCGGAGAGCAGGAATTCAATATTGTTGCGGCTGGTAAAACGGAGATAGCCGTCACAGAATTTGTCGGCGAGGTCGCAGACATCCTTTACGAAATCGGTGGTGATGAGACGGCCGGAACCTACCCGGACGGAGAAGAGCTTGTCACCGGAATCGCCCACGTGCATCAACACGCCGGGTTCCAGGAGTTCATGATATTTCCACTTGCCGTAGTTGGCTTTGACGACCGGCGGCAAGAACTTATCATAATGGGGCGGGCCAATATCGGTTAAACGTTCAGACATTTTAGTCGTTCCTCCTTAGTAGATCGGCGCTTAGCCAGGTAAGTGACCTTGCGATCCGCTTTACAGTTTGATGTACTTGCGGCCTGCGGCCTCAGCGTCAAAGTCTTCCTGGTGCCAGAAGAAGAAGGGGTTGGCCCGAGGAGTTCTGACGGTCTGCGCCGGCGGTTCCAGACCCACGCCCTGAAAGAAGGCCCGCATGCCCAAACGGAGCATGAGTTCGCCCACGCGCTCCCGGTTCTTGCCATGCTCGGACCACCATTCGGCGATGTTGACGATGATCTCTTTCAGTTCGTCAAAAGGGGCCTCCATTGGCATAAAGGGTACGATGACCCAGCTCATCTGGGCGCCTTCCAGGATGGGGGCGTGGGAGCCCAGCAAAAAGGCGGCGCCGGTTTCTGTGCCGGGCCTGAGCGCCTGGGGCATCAGGCTGATGCAGTGCATGCAGTGGTTGCAGTTCTTGTTGTCGATCTTCAGGGTTTTGCCGTCATAGCTCATGCAGTAGGTGGGGCAGAGGTCGGTGACATCGGCCTTGACGTCCAGCTTGGGATAAACGGTGGCGCCGCCGCGCGGTTTCAGTTCACCGCCAGCATAGGCCTTCACCGCCGCCTGGTCGATGCGAATGTCGTCTTTCCACACGCCGATCACCGAGCAGTCGGCCCGGGCCACCGCGGCCACGCAGTCATTGGGACAGCCGGAGAGTTTCAGCTTGTATTTATAAGGATAGGAAGGCCGGTGCAGCTCGAATTGCATATGCTGAGTGAGTTCGTAACAGGCCTCCATGGTGTCGAAGCAGGCCCATTCGCACCGGGCCTGGCCCACGCAGCAAGAGGGGCTGCGGAAGGCGGAACCGGAGCCGCCCAGGTCCCACCCTTTGGCCGTCAGTTTGGCGAAGCAGGGCTCCAACTCCGGGGTAGTGGTGCCCAGGAAGATGATGTCGCCGGTGGAGCCGTGCATATTGAGAAGGCTGCTGCCGTGCTCATCCCAGATTTCGCAGAGTTCACGGAGGGCTTTAGTGGTATAGAACCAGCCGGAGGGCTGGTTGACGCGGACCGTGTGGAAATGCTCGACGCCGGGGAATTCTTCCGGGATATCGATGTACCGGCCGATGATGCCGGAGCCGTAACCCAGGACGCCGACGATGCCGCCGTGCTTCCAGTGGGTAATCTTGTCCTTGTAGGAACGCTCCAACACACCCAGTAAATCCGCCGCTGATTTTTTCCGGCCGGCGACCCGCTTCAAATCCGTAATGAAGCTGGGCCACGGACCGGACTCCAGTTGATCCAACAATGGAGTTTTATGCATGAACACTTTCCTCCCTAGATTAATTGGTCCCCTATGGGCTTATCCTTTTTTTCACAAAATCATATCTATCTCATAATATCGGGAGACATTTGTCAACTAAAAAATCGGCAGCCTAAATTTCGTCAAGGATTTTCACCGGCCCGAGGTTTTGCAAAGCCTCGGCGCAGACTGCCGCGGGGCCCATAACCAGGGTCACCAGGCGGTCGGGCTGCAGGTGGTCCTGGGCCGCGGCCGCCGCGGCTTTCAGGGTGACGCCGCGGATTCGGTCACAATAGCGCGTGAGGTAATCGGTCCCCAGGTCATAGAGGTCGATGGACAACACCTGCCGTCCGATCCCCCGGGAGGTCTCCAGCCCCAGGGGAAAATGGCCCACGTAGTAGCTCTGGGCTTCGGCCAACTCCTGAGGCGTGACCCCGTTCTGGTGGACTTCGGTGATCACCGTGCGAATTTCCTCCACCACCTGGGCGGTGTTTGCCGCCGGGGTAAAGGTGGAGACGATGAAGGGACCCGGGGCCCGGCGGAAGGAGAAACTGCTGCGGATGCCGTAGGTGAAGCCCAGGTCCGAGCGGATGCGGGCCATGAGGCGGGAGGAAAAGCCGCCTTCGCCCAGAATGTAGTTCACCAGTTGCAGGGGGAAGTAATCGGGGTGGGCCCGGGGCAAGCCCAGGTGCCCTACCCGAATTTCGCTCTGGGTCAGGTCGGGCCGGTCCAGGAGATAGATCCCCGGGGCGGAGAGACGCGATGGCGCCGCAACGTACGGCGGGCTGGCCGGGCCGCCGCCGGTCCAGTTCCCCCAGAGCCGGCCGGCTTCCTCTTTAACCTGCGCAAAGGCCGCCATGCCTACCACTATGAGGGTGGCAGTGGCCGGGGTGAACTCCCGGCGGTAAAATTCCTGAAGATCGGCCACCCCGATATTATCCAGGCTGCGGAGATCACCCGGCACCGCATGGCCGTAGGGCGAATCTCCGAAAAACAGGCGCAGGTACCGAATATTGGCCATTTCCCGGGGATCGTCTTGCTGGTGCATCAGTTCGGCCCGGCGGCGCTCGGCCAGGAGAGAGAACTCGTCCTCGGGGAACCCGGGGGTCTGGACCACTTCGGCCAGGGTAGCCATCAGCTCCGAGAAATCCTCGCTCAGCCCTTCCAGGTTCACCAGGGTGGCGTCCCAGCCGCCCCGGGCGTTGAGCACCGCCCCCCGGGATTCGATGTCCTCCGCCAGCTGCAACTGGGTGCGCCGGGCGCTGCCCAGGGTGAGCAACTCCGCGGCCCAATCGGCCACGCCGGGCTTGTCCAGAGGATCGGTTTCGGCGCCCCGCTTGGCCATGAAGGTGAGGCTCAGCCAAGGCACGCGGTCGTACTCCACACCTAACAGCTTCATGCCCCCCGGCAGGGTGGCTTGGTGGATTTCGGGAAGATTGTACGCCATATCGGTGTCCTTATAGTGTAGGGCGGGCACTGCCCGCCATTTATAGAAAGCTTACCCTCCGGCGGGCAGTGCCCGCCCTACATCACTGCAACGGCCCCAGGGCCTGGCTCTCCTCCGGAGTGACCGGCTTCAGCACCACCACGGTGCGGTTGTCCTCCCTGAGGTAGGTCCGGGCTACCCTGACGATGTCGTCGGCGGTGACCGCTTCCAGGGAGCTGAGAATCTGGTTGGCCAGTTGGGCGTCCCCGGTCTTCAGGTGGAAGATGCCCACTAACAGGCCCCGGAAAAAATTGTGGGCGAGAGAGCGCACTGCCTGGGAACGCAGCAGTTTTTTGGCCCGGGACAGTTCCGCCTGGGTCACGCCATCCTGGCCGAGCCGGTTAAGTGCGCCCCAGATCTCTTGCTCCAACTCCGGCAGGGATTGGCCCGGGGCCGCCACCGCGGCGATCACCAGGAGGTCCGGGTCCTGGGCCGAGAAAGGCAGAGGCGCCAGTTCCACATCCAGGGCGATGGCCTTGCCCACCCGAACGAACTCCTGGTGAAACCGCGAAGCCTTGCCGCCGGAGAGGATGACGGCCAGCAGGTTCAAGGGGTAAAGATCCGGGTGGTCCAGGCCCACGATATGAAACCCGGCGAACAGGGCCTCAACCTGGGAGACCTTCTTCAAGATAGCCCGGCGCTCGCCCCGCTGGGGCGGCTCCGCGACTTTGGGCTCGGGGGCCGCAACCGGGGCGGGAATTTTCCCGAAATACTGGTCCACCAGGTCCCGGGCCCGGCCGGGTTCCACGTCCCCGGCGATGACCACGGTGATCTTGCCGGGGTGGTAGTGGCTGCGGTAGTAAGCCAGGCAATCATTGAGGGTCATGCGGTGCAGGTCCTGGTCCCAGCCCACCACCGGCCAACCGTAGGGGTGCTGGGTGTAGGCGGTGGCGAATAATTGCTCTTCCACCAGCCCGAAGGGGCTGTCCACGGAGCGGAGCTTCCGTTCGCTGATGACCACCTGGCGTTCCGGCTGGAAGGTGTCGTCGTCCAGCTTGAGGTTAAGCAGGCGGTCGGATTCCAGTTGCAGGCCCAATTCCAGGTGTTCCGCGGGCAGATTTTCAAAATAGGAGGTGTGGTCTTTGGTGGTGAAGGCGTTGATCTCCCCGCCCTTGGCCTGGAGGATGCGGGAGAACTCTTCGGGCCCAAGGGTCTCGGTCCCCCGGAACATGAGGTGCTCGAAGAGGTGGGAAATCCCGGTGATGCCCGGCAGCTCGTGGCGCGAGCCCACCTTGTAGTGAATCTGCAGGGAGACGATGGGCAAACGGTGATCCGGGAGCACGAACAGGGTGAGGCCGTTGGCCAGGGTAAAGCGCTCCAGGGCGATGTCGGGCTGCCAGGCGGCCGGATCGAAATTCCGGGATGGGGTCATAGAAAGTTCTCCTCACAGAGTTCGCTAAAATCTTTAAAATTGCCTATTGGGTGAATTGGGGGAAAAGGGGAAAAGGTTAAAGGGCGAAAAGGAGAAAACCTGATAAAATCATAGCTTGTCCCCCTTTTTCCCTCTTCGCCTTTTCGCCTTTTTCCCCTTTTATTTCGCCGGCGGATACCCGCTCCATTTCCGGGCCAGGGGCTCGTCCACTTCCACCTTAAGCGGCGTCTGCTCCACAATGGGGATGGTTTTGGGGGCTTCCCCCGCCAGGACCCGTTGGGCCAGGTCGCCGATCTCCTCCCCCAGGCGGCGGTAATCCAGGGCCACCCACAAGACCGCCCCCTTACGAGTTCCTTCCGGGTAGCCGCTCACCACCCGGACTTTCATCCGGCGGCCCGCCTCCAGCACCAAAGGGGCGTAGCGGGCCGCGCTGGGCGCCGGCGGCAGGTAGATCACCTTCGCCCCCCGGGCCAGCAACCGCTCCAGCCCGTCGGCGTCGGTTTCGGCCGCGGCGCTGGTTTCGGTCAAGGGTTGCACCCCGCCGCGCCTCGCCTCGGTCTCGAAGCTCCGGGCGAGGTCCACTGCCACCCCGTCGGTGGGATCATAGAGAAGACCCCAGGAGCCCTTCCCCAAAAGACTGACGCCGTGCTGCAAGGCGGCGGCCAGGGGCGCCGGGGAGGCAATGCCGGTGATATTCTCCTGGTGAATCTCTGGGTGGGCCGGGTCATAGGCCGCCCCGGTAAAATACGGGTTGGCCACCAGGCCGAAGACCACCGGAATCTGCTTCACCATCGGGGCCGCCAACAGGAGCGCCGGGGTGCCTAAAACCACCAGGAGCCGGGGACGGGTCTCGCGCACCCGGCGCAAAGTTTCCCGCGCCTCGCCCCCGAACTCCGGGACGCAGACCACTTCCACGGGGCCTGCCGTAAGCCTGGCCTGCAAGCCGGCCACCGCCAGGCGCAACCTGGGCGAGTCCGGGGAGCCGAAGACGATGATGGGACTTTTTTGTGAGGGGCCGCAGCCGCCCAAGGCCAGCGCCAGTGCCATCAACAACAGCAGGAGGGGAGATAGTTTTCTGTTTTCTGTTTTCTGTTTTCTGTGAGTGATTTGGTGGGTTGCAGCCGTTGGCATTGTTAGTCAATAGGTCGATGAGCAGGGGATGCCATTCAATTTATAATGGTGCAAACCATACCTTCAGCGGGCACCGCGATATCTCACGCCCCTGCATGCCGCCCTTGAAAACACCTGAGAACCGCAAAGGCCGATGTTCAAAAGGCCCTGTGATTTTCATGGACAAACGGAAAACAGAAAACGGTTCTTGCCCTAATGAATAATCCTGCCGATGCGGTCCCAGCGCACCCGGAAGTCATTGCTGTTCCACGAAAGCTGGGAAACGAGGCCTTTCACCCCTCCGGCCAGGGCCTGGAAGAAGGGCTGGCCCGAAGCTCCCTGCCAGGAAAAATAAACGATGGACGCCTTGCCCCGGAAGTTATCCATGGGCACGAAGCCCCAAAACCGGCTGTCGTAGCTGTGGTCCCGGTTGTCCCCCATGACGAAATAGGAGTTGGCCGGCACCACCGTCGGGCCCAGGTTGTCCCGGGCCGATTCGGTGGGGCCATGCGGGCGCGGGATAATCTGGGGATCGTCATAGACCGCCTCGGGGGTCTTAAACACCTTGTCGTTGATCAAGACTTTCTTGTCGATGATCTGGATACGGTCGCCGGGCAGGCCCACTACCCGTTTGATGTAGTCTTTGGAGGGGTCCTGGGGAAAGATGAAGACCACCACGTCGCCGCGCTGAGGCGTGCTGGTGGAAATCCAGACCTTGTTGGTCAACGGGTTGCGGATGCCGTAGCTAAACTTGTTCACCAGGAGATAATCACCGATGAGTAAAGTCGGCTGCATGGAGCCGGAGGGGATGGAGAAGGCCTGCACCAAAAAGGCCCGGATCACCAGGGCCAGGATCAGGGCGATGAACAGGGCCTCGCCGTATTCCCGCCAGAAAGGCTTCTTGAGGGAACCGGGTCGTGCGCCCGCGTATCTGGAGGTCATGGATAGCATAGTTGAGGTTCTTCAGGGGGCAGGCGGCGATGGACAACCGGCCCGTGGCAACGGCCCTAGTCCACCGGGCTAAATTGGTCTTGGGAGGCGCCGCAGATGGGACAGACCCATTCCGGGGGTAATTTATCAAACGGGGTGGTCGCGGGAACGTTGTTGTCCGGATCACCCTGGGCCGGGTCATAGATATAACCGCAGATCTCACACTGATATTGCTTCATGATCTTCTCCTTGGCTGAAAGGATTGGTTGCGGACCAGACCCCGAATCAGGTCAGGCCCCGCGGCAAACGAATCAAGGTAATAGTTTGCGGTCAAACCGGGGTTGCGGTAGGCCACGAACGGCACGCCGGCATTGGCGGCGAATTGTTCATCGACCCGGGAATCGCCGATGTAAACGGCTTCCAGGGGAGACAGGCGAAAGTGCGAAAGGATGCGCACAAACGATTCCGGGTGCGGTTTGGGGCGGCTGACATCTATGGCGCTCACCACCAGGTCGAAGTCGTCCGCCAACCCGTGGTAGGTCAGGACGGCCCGGGTGGTGGTAGTCCGGTTGGTGGCCAGGGCCAGGTAGCAGCCGGGGCGCAAGAACCGGAGAAACTCCCTGAGATGCGGTTCCTCCACCATCATGGCGATAAAAGGGCTGTAATCGAAACTGCGGGTGAAGTGCAACACGGCCTCCAGGTCGGGGTAGCCCGGAAAGAGGTACTCGAGAGATTCCCACACGGTGTGGCTGTGAATGAAGTCCACGGCCTCGGGGCTCAAGGGGGGCCGCTCGAAGTGGGCCAGAATGGCATTGTAGAAGGCGATGTTGGCCTGTTGGGAATCGAACAGGACCCCGTCGCAATCAAAGGCTACCAGCTTTATCAAGTGGTCGATCCAATGGGGGCGGCGAAACCGTTTTCCCCGGTGGTGTTATCACCCGGGGCCGCGAGCCTCCAGGTCAATTATTAAAAATAATATATTATCAGATTCAACTCAATTATCAAGGCTATCCGAGAAAAAGGGGGAAGGTTCCGGGGAGTTAAAAGCGCGCCGGGAACCCTATCCGGCGTTGAAAAACCACCATTCCCTTCAAATTGTCATTCTGAGCGAAGCGAAGAATCTTTTCATATTAATAAGTTCTAAACTCCCACTTTATATGAAAATAACCCGGTGGGGCGGGCCTCCGTGCCCGCCACCTCAAGGCGGCCAGGGACGGCCGCCCCACCAACACGCGACCGCTGCCCGGTCCCCCGGCGCGGTTTTCTCCTTGATTTCCCGGCCCGGTTCTCCCAGAATCATAACTTATGATGACTAACTCCGTGAGCCTTCGTCTGGCGGCCGTCCGTGAGCTGCTGCCCGCCCATGAGATTGACGCCCTTCTCGTGTCCGGCCCCGAGAACCGCCGTTATCTGAGCGGGTTTACCGCGTCTGACCCCGACTGGGGCACGCTGCTGATCAGCCCGGAGGCGGCCCTGCTCCTCACTGACTTCCGCTACCAGGCCTGGGCCCGGCAGGAAGTCCCGGATTTTGAGGTACTCATTTACAAGGTCGACCTGGGGGAAAGCCTGGGGGAACTCCTCAAGGGCCTGAAGGTGCGGCGCCTGGGTTTTGAAGCGTCGTATCTCACCTGCCGGCAGCACCACCGCCTGACCCAGGCCGTGGCCGACGCCGGAGTCGAGGTGGCCTGGCAGCCCCTGGAAGGGCTGGTGGAGGGCCGGCGCCAGAGGAAGACCGGGACCGAGTTGGCCATCATGCGGCGGGCTTTGACTCTGACCGAAACCGTGATGCGCCAGGTGGCCGGGGAACTCGCCCCGGGCCTGACCGAGCGCCAGGTGGCCTGGGAGATCGAAAAGCGCCTCCGGGAAGGCGGGGCCGAGGGCCTGGCCTTTCCCCCCATCGTGGCGGCCGGGCCTAACAGCGCCCGGCCCCATCACCACCCCGGGGACTATCCCCTCAGGGCCGGCGAGCCTATCATCATCGACATGGGGGCCAAAATCGACGGCTACTGCGCCGACATGACCCGCACCTTTATTATCGGGCCTGCCGATGACCACTTCCGGAAGATCTATTCTCTGGTGCGCCGGGCCCAGGCCCGGGCCGAGGCCGGACTCAAGGCCGGCATGGACAGCCTGGCGGGCGATGCCCTGGCCCGGGAGGTGATCGCCGCCGAGGGCTTCGGCGAGGCTTTCGGCCACTCCCTGGGACATGGGGTGGGGCTGGCGGTGCATGAGACCCCCAACCTGAGCCCCTCCGAGGCCAGGAGAAGCGTGCTCCCGGCCGGGTGCGTGCTGACCGTGGAGCCGGGCATCTACCTCACCGGCTGGGGCGGCGTCCGCCTGGAGAACATGGTGCTGCTCCACCCCGAGGGCGCCGAGGTGTTGAATCAACCCGGATATTTTTATGAGTGGGATTAAAACGGAAGTTCCAGCTAAGAAAGGATAAAAAAGTAGGTTATCATATGGAAAACACAAACTAAATATGATTAGCTGGGTCAATTATTACTGGGTACGCATACGGCCTCGGGGAGGTTGATGG